>CALUVF010000001.1 GCA_944324155.1 uncultured Erysipelotrichaceae bacterium
GGATCGCTACAAGTTTAGAAAGTTCTGATCCCTTAAAATTTAAAGCCAGGACCTTAAAGCTTTCCGTTAAAAGGGCATCACCGACCAAAACCGCCATTGCTTCCCCATATTTTTTGTGAGTGGAAAGACGCCCCCGACGATAGTCATCATCGTCCATACAGGGAAGATCGTCATGGACTAAAGAATAATTATGGATAAGTTCTAAGGCCAAAGCACAGGGAAAAGCCTTCTTTTCGTCACTTTCAATACTGAAGATAAGGCGCGGGCGAAAACGTTTGCCCGATCCCATCAGGGCATAAAGCATCGCTTCCTTTAAGGTAGAATCCTTAAAATCCTTAAAGTAATCCTTGATGTAGTTTTCAAAATCATTTTGCATCTTTAGTGAGTTCATCGATCTTTTCCTCATACCCCTTTAATTGTTCGCTCAGATCGTCGCTGATCTTTAAGCCTTCTTCAAACAATTTTAAAGATTCGTCGAGATCTTTTTCGTTATTCTCTAAGATCTTCACGATCTCTTCTAATATTTGCATCTTTTCTTCAAATTTTGCCATGTCCTACTCCTTTTTTAGGGTCTTGATCGACCATTTTGATTGATATAGCTTAAGCAAGAGCTCATCATCTTTCTTAATTTCTTCTTCTTTAATAATCTTATCGCCTTTATAGACTAAGGCATAGCCTTTTTTTAAGATATGATTTACATCATAGGCAATCAGAAGATCTCTTAAGCGTTTTAAGTCATAGTGCCTTGTGAGTAAATTCTTTTTAAAGCGCTCTGACATAAGGTCATAGAGATTATCGACGCGTTGAGCCTGATCGCTTATATGATCATTTATATGTTTGATCAATTCCCTTTTAAGCAATAAGATATCGTTCTTGTTTTGGTTCAGCTTGAGCTTATAGTGCAAAAGCTTTGAGATCAGATAGTCTAAATACTGACCTTTAGAATTAATAAGGTAGTATTTTTCTTTAAATAAAGGCCGATCCAAAAGATTTTTAAGCTTTGTAAGGTTTAGCTCAACTTTTAAATAGACAGCCTTATTTAGGCGATTTTTCGCTTCCATTAGTTTTATTTTGACATCTTTGATCTCTGGTGTTAAAGCCTCGATCGCCCCAGTGGGCGTAGGGGCTCTTTCATCGGCGACAAAATCAGCGATCGTGAAATCTTGTTCGTGGCCAATACCGGTGATGATAAAGGTTTTTAGATCATAGATTGCATAAGCCAGAGCCTCGTCATTAAAGGCCCAAAGATCTTCGATTGACCCCCCACCCCGACATAAGACGATCGCTTCATAACCTTTTTCATCAACGATTTTTAAGGTCTTGATGATCTCTTGTGGTGCATCTTCTCCTTGTACAAGACAAGGGTAGATATCATAAGAGGCAATCGGCCATCTTTTTTTAAATTTCTTCTTGACATCGCTTAAAGCAGCACTTTTATCGCCTACGATGACCGCGATCTTTAAAGGATATAGCGGCTTTTTTTGTTTGTGAGAAGAATCAAACAAGCCCAGTTTAAAAAGCTTTTGCCTTAAAAGCTCAAACTGGCGATAAAGATCGCCGATGCCTGCAAGTTTCATATCGCTTATATAAAGTTGCAAGGATCCACTATTTTCAAATATCGAGACGCTCCCCTTTGCAAGGACCTTATCGCCATCTTTAAACGCTTGCGTTAATTTTAAAGCGTTTGATTTAAACATTACACAGGAGATCTTAGCGCGGTCGTCTTTTAAGCTGAAGTATAGATGTCCGGAAGAGTGACGATGAAAATTTGAGATCTCACCCTCAACGATACAGTTTCTTAAGTTATCATTACTTTCTAAAGAAAGTTTTAAATAGTGAACTAACTCATAAACACTTAAGCTTGCCATAGATTGTCTAAGACACCATTGATGTATTTAAAGGAAACATCATCACAAAAAGTTTTGGCGAGCTCGATCGCTTCATTGATGATAATGGCATCTTCATTCTCCTTGACTTCCATCTCGGCGGTCGCCAAAAGTAAGATTGCCTGATCGACATAGCTCAAACGTCCAAATTTCCAGCGTACGAGATGTTTAGAGATCATTTCAATATAAGCATCTTCTTTTTGACATAAGACAGCTTCAATCTTTTGATAGTAGGGATCGATGGCTTCGTAGGTATCGACCTCAAAGCTGTTGATCATCATCTTTTTAAGTTCTTCTTTTAATAGACGATGTTGATATATCGCAAACATCATTCTTTTTCTTAGTTCATGTCTTGTCATACCTAGATATTTTAGCATATTTTTGCCTATAATAATGAAGTGAAAACACATTACTTCAAACATTTTGTCACGATCACAAGACATCGCTTCATGGTCAAGAGGCTATGTTTTAAAGTCGGCTTATATACTCAGGGTCTTTTTCATGATCTTTCCAAGTATTCTTTTGATGAATTTATAAATGGCGGGCGTTATTATTTGGGATATCGCTCTCCTACTGGAAACGAGCGCGCTTTTAAAGGCTATTCTATCGCCTATCTTCATCATGTTGGCCACAATAAACACCACATCGAATACTGGCGCGATCTTTATGATCCAAAAGGACGTCAGATCATGCCAAAGCGTTATTTGATCGAGAGTATTTGTGATCGCATTGCGGCGGCCAAGATCTACCATCAAAATGATTATCATGATGGCATCCCGCTTGAATACTATCTAAAAGATAAAAAGCTTATTGCGATCATGCTGAAAAGTGAAGATGAAAGCTATCGCTATTATCTCACTTATCTTGCTAGACATGGTGAAAAAGCCTGTCTTAAATTGTTAAAAGAAGAAGTTAAAAACTTAAAAAGAAATAAAGAATTTAAGCTATGAGAGTACTCTTTTTTAAATAGCGCCCAACGATCCCGTCTTTTTTAAAGAGGTTATCGTGGACCTTATATATGATATCCCCGCTTTTAACATCTAATAAATAATCATTTTGATCATATAAAAAGTAACGGGAGCGCCATGTGTAGTAATCACCTTTTTGGACCTTTATTTTTTGGCCACGATAAAGGAGCAAAGCCTCATCATGATCTAAAAGCTTGATCTCAGTTTTAGGGAATGCAAGATAATTAAATTCTTGAATCGAACTTTGATCTTCTAAGCATCGATAAGCCACAAGCGCATCATAACGATAGACTTTAAGGCCACTGCTTAGATCGACGACATTGATCTGGCCAAAGGTCTTGGTCATATTCCCGCCATCAATACTTAAGACATGGTTTTTGTGAAGATAAGGATTGACACAAGGGATATCATGATAGGCACTGACCGGCCAATGGCCGACGATCAGAAGTTTTTCACCCTTATATTGTCCGATGAATTTATGACCGCTTTCTAAAAGATAAGAAATATCTTGATTTTCTAAAGACTTATAAGGATCGATGCCGCTGTGGACCATGATGAGATCACTTGTTTCGATGATGTGAGGGCAAGTGTTTAAATAAGATAAAATATCATCTCTTCTCAAAATAGCTTCCTTTAATTCCAAAAGATTAAAATCATCTTTATTAACCAGATCTTTTAATATTGAATTGCGACTCTTTTTCAAATAATAAGCTAACTCTTCTTCACTATAGACATCATCAAGAATTTCGTTTAGAATGACATCATTATTTCCAAGAATTAAAATGACCCGCTCTTTTAATGTCATTACTAATTCTAAAAGTTTTAAAGAATCTTTACCCTTTTCGATGAGATCACCCAAGATGATTAATTTGCGATTTAAAAATCTTTCATCTTTGAGGACCTTTTGAAAGTTAAAAAGATCACCATGGACATCGCTTAAAATAACGAAGTCTTCACTTTTTAGATCCAGCTTTAAAAGACGAACCTTTTCATTCATCAGTATGGACCTTGACGATGACTTTTTTGTTTAGCTGGCGAAGTTTTACACCGGCTGAAACGAGCATCTTTTTAGAGGCAATGGTGTTTTCTTCTTTGGCATACTTATCATCTTCATAGACGATCTCTTTGATGCCGGATTGAATGATAGCCTTGGCGCATTCATTGCAAGGAAAAAGCGAAACATAGATGCTGCATCCTTCAACTGAGCGTGGCGCATTTAAGATCGCATTTAATTCAGCATGCACGACATAAGGATATTTGGTATTTAAAAAATCACCTTCCCTATCCCAAGCATATTCATCATCGCTGCAACCAAAAGGCATGCCGTTATAGCCGATCGATACAACGCGATGGTTTTGATCGACGATGGCTGCCCCGACTTGGGTGTTGGGATCTTTAGAACGCAAAGCGCTAAGATGAGCTAAGCCCATAAAATACTCGTCCCAGCTAAGTACATTTTCTCTTTTTGACATATGAGTATCTCCTTACTTTGTCATATAGACTTCATTTAAACCTTCTAATAAATGATCGGCATAATTTTCTAGTCCTAACTTGCGATATAGCTCCACGACCGCCATATCCGTCCCGCCATATTTCGGTTCGATCTTATCAGTCGTATATGATCTTATGGTGGTCCATAAAAGCAAGATGGCCAAAAGTACTCCAAAGACCTTCTTGCCTTCAAAGAAGATGAAATAGAAGATGATGCCGGCTAAAAAACCGCCCAAGTGGGCGCGATAATCGACACCCGACATGAAATTCATAAAGAAGTTTAAAAATAGAATATATAAGAAATTGTAGTTGTTTTTAAGATTACCGCTTTTATAAACAATCATCAGATAGATCGCCAATAGCCCATAAAGACCGCCACTGATCCCGACCGAGACCTCGTTGGCCCCTAAGACCAGTGAAAAAAGTGAACCCATAATCACACTAGCAAACAATACTAAAGCATACTTTAAGGACCCTAATTCCATCT
>CALUVF010000002.1 GCA_944324155.1 uncultured Erysipelotrichaceae bacterium
CTAGTATAACCATAGGCACCAGGCAAGGGTTTCAAGTGAACCATACCGATGATGGGTTTTTGGTTCTTAAAGATCTTAGTGAATAGGGACATTAGGCCGTGACCTCAATGACATTGTCTTCGAACATAACGGCACGAATCTCTTTGCCACCGACGGTTGCTGGTTCATACAATACTTCATAACCATCTTCGTGAACCTTGGCAATGATCTCATCTAATTTCTCTCTAGAGTCGACCTTGATGCAGATATGACAGTAACCAGTGCGGTTCTTGTCTTTCTTGTCATCCACGATCTCCGGTTTGGTCATTAGTTCGATCTTGGCACTGGTTGGCGAATCAAACTTCATGATATAAGAATAGAAGTTATTTTCTTCTTCGTTATAGACACAATGCACTGTCATACCAAAGTAATCTTCAAAGAATTTTTTGGCAGCTTCAAGATCCTTCACAAACATTCCGACATTTTTGATTTCCATTTAACATTCCTCCCATCTTTGATCAAGGGTATGCACAATCCTTTGTGAACATATCATGCACATACCCTTTAAACTTATTATTTATGCACCAACGATACCAAGTAAGCCTAAGATGAAACCTATGGCCATTGTTGCAAATGTAACTACAGTTGGTTTGATACCTTTCTTGTTAGCGTAGTAAACGGCTAAAGTGATGACTAACGGCATCGCATTTGGCAAGATCGCATCAAAGACACCTGTTTGTAGGTTGAATACTTCGACTTCATTTTGGACCATCGTAACATTCCAAGTAAAAGAAACGAAGTTAGTGATAAGGGCGCCGGTTACAGCACAACCAAGTAGGTTAGCGAAAGAAATAACTTTGTCTAAGATACCGGACTCCATGATCTTGAAAACAGTCTCGCCACCATTTTTGTAGCCGACTTTGAACATCCAATAACCAACACCATAGAACAGCAACAAGAATAAGACAGCATAGGCAATTGGAGCCCAGACGGCGCCCTGCATTGCCAGGTTGATGAAGATGACCGAAAGGATCGGGATAAGGACGACTTGGGAGATCGTATCACCGATACCGGCACAAGGGCCCATCAAGCCTGATTTCAAGGAAACGAAAGCCTCGTTTGGAATATTTTCCCCGAGTTTCTTCTGTTCTTCCATTGAGATACAGATACCCATGATCATAGCACCAAAGTTATGGTCGGTGTTAAAGAACATTGAATGTCTGGTCATAGCTTCGACCATACCGTCTTTATCATCTTTATAGATCTTCTTTAAAGCTGGAATGATTGCTGTGCAAAAACCGATACCCTGCATTCTTTCGTAGTTATACATGGATTCGCATAAGTTGTGCCACATATACCAGCACTTGGTCAAAGTACGGCGGTCGACAAGCTCGTATTGATGTGAATTCGAGCTATCGACATTGCGGAAGGCTTCGAAATCTTCTGGCGTGAAATTGACGACCAGTAAACCAACAACGGTAAATAAGATCGCAACGCTGATAACGCTTAGACCAAAGTAATTCGATACCAAGAAGCCAAGGAAGAAAAAGTATCTTGCCTTGCCCTTGAAGATGACAAGAAGCATCATGCCAAGACCAACAGCTGGAACAATACCGCCCATGACATTTAAGGCATCAAGGATCGGTCCTTGTAAAGAATTGACGATACTGTCGATCGCACCAGAGCCATAGAACAGAATGACGAAGGCCATCGTGAACCAAACAATATACTTGATGACATATGGAATGACTAGGTCGACCACGATCATAAGATTGGCTTTACATTCTCTGACCCACTTATCTGCCAACTTGACTAAGAAGCATTGCAAGGTCATGATGAGTGTATTCATCAAACCACCCAATAGACCAAGCGGGATCGCTAAGGCTAAGGCGGTATTTAGATCTAAACCGCTTGCCAATGCAAAGGCTGTCGAGAAGATACCAGCCATACCGGAATCACTTGGTAAAGAACCACCTGCCGAAATGATGCCAAGATAAATAATATTGATATTGGCACCAATGATCGTACCTTGGACAGGATCTCCCAAAATCAGACCGACAACAAGACCAGAAACTAAAGGCCTATTTAATGTTGCCCAGTTTCCCATTGATCCCAATGGGAATGTCGATTGGGAAAGACAGAACCAAAGAGAAATTAATACTACTTGTAGAATGCTCACTTATTCCACCCCTTTCAATTTTTCTCTTTTTATCCTTAAAGCAGACTCTTTATATCTACTTTAGAATCACTAGGGACCATCTGCATATAGATAGGAACACCCGCATCGACGATCGCCTTGAATTCAGCTACCTCTTCATCCGAGGCGTTGACATTCTTATTAAAGCGTTTGCGTCCGGGTCCTCCACCCATATTGCCTAGATTGATCTCGTTAAACGTCACTCCTTCTTTGATCGCTTCTAAGAATGGCCCTGGCGTCTTAGCTAAGACCAAGACTTTTTCTTGATCGCTTTCACCCTTTAAATACTCGATCGCCTCTTTGGTCGTATGGACCAAAAGTTCACAATCCTTAGGTGCAGCGGCAAATAGGATACGCTTTAAGAAAGCATTTGCGGCAGAAGCGTCATCAATTACTAAAATGACGTTAGCACTACACATCTTGATCCAGCCCGTCATAACTTGGCCATGGATCAAGCGTTCGTCGATTCTTGCAAGTACAACATTTTTCATAAGTTTCATCTCCTTACTTATATTTTATGTCGGATCCATCAAAAAATCATATGGGATAATATTTTTTTCATTTTACACTCTCATTTGCTAAAATACTTGTATGTATCCCTTACACAGTTTTATTTTATTTCGACGTGTCAAAAACGGCAATTAGGCAAATATTTGTAACCGGTTACATATTTCTTACCATAAGAGAAAGGACCCCAAAATGAGCACTTCTTATTCCAATTTCAGCGATAATACTTTTGAAGATGTACGTTATGCCTGTACGGCTTTCTTCTCGCATAAATGGCAGCTATCAATCTTAATGTACCTTTTTAGCGGCCCAAAATATTTTGGGGAGATCTTACACTATCATCAAGGTCTTTCCAAAAACTATCTTTCCACCAACCTGCGCAAGCTCGAAAGCAAAGGCGTCATTAAAAGAGAGGTCATCAAAGAAGGACTAGTGACAAGAGTGCAATATTCACTTACGACCGCCGGGGAAGAGCTGGGACCGATTTTAAGTGAGATGGCCAAATGGGGAGCCAAATATTCACCCTTACACAAGTAAGAGAGCTATTTCCTATTTACTTTGATTTTGCATTCTGCTAAAATAAACAAGCTAACTGAAATGGCGGTCGTGGTGAAGCTGGTTAACACACCAGATTGTGGCTCTGGCATTCGCGAGTTCGAGTCTCGTCGATCGCCCCAGGAAGTTATTTGACCTTCTAAGAGATTAGAAGGTTTTTTTATTTATCTTGATAGAAATCATCGTGCTCAAGTATTCATAAAATGTGCTAAACTTTAAGGCGTGTTTTCAAAAATAAAAACCTTTTTTAAAAACGAAACCGTCTTAGGCATCGCCCTTGTCTTAGCACTTGGGTCGATGTTTTTAGTAAGGCCCGATAGCGAATATCTCAATTATCCCGATTATCAGACCCTGGCCCTACTTATGAGCTTAATGATCATAGTAGCGGGATTTAAGTCTTTGGGGGTCTTTGATATTTTAAGCTATGCCCTTTTAAGGCGCGTCAAAAGCGTTCGATCTCTTAGTCTAGCCTTAGTTTTATTGTGCTTTTTTCTAAGCATGATTCTTACAAATGATGTCACCCTTTTAACTTTTGTGCCCTTTTCGATCATCACTTTTAAAATAATCGATCAAGAAAAGACCCTTTTAAAAGTTATTGTGCTTGAGACTATCGCGGCCAATTTAGGTTCGATGGCCACGCCGATCGGCAATCCCCAAAACCTTTATTTGTACAGTGTCTCAAAGATGGATATGGGGGCTTTTTTAAGTGCTACACTTCCCTTTGCCCTCTTGTCTTTAGCTATGCTTTTTGGGGCGACGCTTTTCATTAAAGGGGATAAAATAGAAAACCTCAAATTAAATAGTGAAGCTGATATAGATTATAAAAAACTTACCGTCTATCTATTTTTGCTGGGTCTTTGCCTTTTGGTGGTATTTAAACTTATTCCTTACTACATCGCCCTTATTGTCACGCTTTTAAGTGTTTTGATCATCGACTCGCGCCTATTTAAAGGTGTGGATTACGGACTGCTTTTCACCTTTATGGCCTTTTTTATCTTTATCGGAAACATCAAAAGATTGCCCTTTATAAACGAGTTATTGACAAAGCTTGTCTTAGGGCATGAATTATATATCGCCATATTGGTTTCGCAGATCATCTCAAATGTCCCAGCTGCTATCCTTTTAGCAGGCTTTTCAAATGATCTTTGCGCCCTACTTAGTGGTGTAAACATCGGCGGTTTAGGAACCCTGATCGCCTCTTTGGCTTCGCTTATCTCTTTTAAGCTCTATACTAAAGAATACCCTAAGGCCAAAGGAGCTTTCTTAAAGGTCTTTACTTGCTATAACCTATTATTTTTAGCTGCATTGATCCTTTTATCATTTATGCTTTAAATCTGCTAAAATAAAGACGTAAGGAGACCTTATAAGAAAAAGATCATTCTCATTTTATGTCTTTTACTTAGCCTTGGCGGCTGCGACGACCATAAAAGCGGGTCTATCGAACCTGAAAAAAGCGATCCTGATTATGGCATCAGCACGATCGATAATGCCTACGAGCTTTTTCTAGGCACCAATTTTAACTATTCAGGAAGTGATGAATTAAATGTTGAAGCTTCGCGCTACTTTTATGATCACTACTTAAATTCCTATGTCTATCAAAGTGATATAGGCAATATGGTGCCCTACCTTTATGATGGCGATCGCTTAGAGATGGCCTTTGGACTAGCAAGTGACACCTATCACGATCGCATCAGATATAACCCACGCCTTTATCTAAAGGCCGACAATCAAAGTACCACTAACAATACCTACGAAGCCATCTTTACCTTTGATCTCTTAGACGAGAGCGATTATAAGGGCACTTTCTTGTGCTATGACCTATATGCGATCGATGAATTAAACGATGAAGACCAAGCTCTTTTGCGCATCGTCATGAGCCAAGATTTTGAATATTTAGCTGATCTTGATCATGATTTTAACGTCGAGCTGAGTAAAGATGCCATGGCTTACGCCCTAGAATTAAGACTCACGCAAGAAAAAGAGGCAATAAATCATCAATGCCCTTTTTTAATTCTTCTAGTTCTAACTGACTTAGACTATTAAGATCGATCATATATAAGCACCTCCAAAATAAAGATGCCCTTAAGTGATCGATCCAGCCTTGTAGGTGTCTTTATATCGCCAAACATAAGACATGACATATACTAGATCGATCACCTAAAGGCATATTAATTTGTCATTATCTTATGTTTGG
>CALUVF010000003.1 GCA_944324155.1 uncultured Erysipelotrichaceae bacterium
TTCATATACTAATAATTCAAACGACATTTCAAAGAACTAAAAATAATCTATAAATACTTCTTTGATCACTAGGACCTGAAAGTACTTATCGAATAAATACTTTTCGCGTGCTCATTTTTAAGAAAATGAGGTAACGAACAAGCCAAACATGAAGGGGACTGCATCAACCATTTTTACTTGACAGTTTCATAGCTGGTCTCCTTTTTTCTTAATTATAGCATCGAAGAGGGTGAAAGGAGAGTAAATGCTGGTAAAGAATAACTAAAGTGAAAGTTTTTTAAAAATGAAACCAATAAAAAAATGACCCTAGCACTAAGACTAGGGTCAGATAAATGCTTTTTTAAAACATCCTATTTATTTGCTAAACAAAGCTAAGAGATCGGTACATTTTACCAATTGATAGTGACAGTTTTCTTAGCGACCACCATCTCATCAAACTTATAATCAACTTCCATTGACGTGTCGCTTCGATCATAAATTTTGTGCTCGCTTTGTTTGGCATTGTTTTCCGAAAGCACCAGATATACACAATCATCATTTGGCGAATAATCGTCTCCAAATTCATTTGCAGTCAATTCTTTTCTTAGCAGCAATTGCCCATTTTCTCCATATTCATAAAGTGTATAATCTTCGGGCGTATACGCCGTATTGACAGTTAGTTTAATGTTTTCGCTGGTGCTGGTCTTTAGACCGTCTACTTCCTTAAAGCCCTCTTGTTTATATTCGATCGTTACCTGGTTTCCGATCCCTATATCCGTTTGATCCAACACAGCAAAATTTGCAGTGTTCTTGCTTCGATAGACACGATCATTTTCTTTGTCGTAAAATACCTGATAGAGCTCTATGATGTATACTCTGCTTTGAATGGATTGTAGATTTAGTTCGACACTGGCTTCTTTGGTGATGTTGGAGGCCACAGGCTCGCTTGAGGTGTCATCTGGATTATCACCAAGATCAAATTCCAACTCTGGCTCTTCTAATAATTCATAATGCTGATTATTTTCGGTAACGATCAGCGGTGTATCATCGCTATTTAAATAATATAGTTTATTATCATCATTAGCTAAAGGCCAAAGGGATAAATAATAGGCATCGTCCTCAAAGTAGCAAGCATAATCGCCTCTATCATCTAAAGTACACACGGCATCTTGCACGTTATCGATCATCGAGTTGTGTTCGTATTGGTCATAGACCTTGACCATGATCCCAATGAGAGGGTCATGATATTGATTCTGATCGCTGATAACAGGATCGCTTGTAACATCTTCTTTAGCCAATTGGCAGGCACATAACAACAAAGACAGCAATATGATGCTAAGCTTTTTCATCTTCTTCCTCCTTTTCATCGTAATGCAGCAAGTCTTTTACATCGCATTTTAAATAGAAACAGATCTTATTGAGTGTATTGAAGCGAATACCTTTGGCTTTGCCGCTTCTTAAGATCGACAGATTGGCTTCTGTGATCCCGATATATTGGCATAGTTCTTTGGAGGTCACCCCTTTTTCTTTTAAGACCTCATCCAGACATACTTTGATCGCCATAATCAGATCATGAGATCGTTATCATCTTTAAGGATCAATAGATCCTCGAATAAGCGCATGACAAACAAGCCGATCAAAAGGAAGGCAAGGGCTAAGAAGGGGAAACTTATGCTGGTGTTGACATCGCTAATATTTGCACCTAAGATGACATAGAACAGGTTCAAGAAGACTTGTGATATAGAGATGATCAAGATCGTCCGCGTCAAGAGTTTGTTGATCTTTTTTAAACGGGACGGCAATTCTTTGTGATATTGATCATGACGATACAATAGGCAAAGATCAGCGATCTTTTTAAGAATATATGAAACAAGACCATAGGTAACAGCGCTGATCAAAGCTTTGAGGAAATTGGTAAATTCTAATAAGGCATCATGGCCCGAGGCGTTTTTGAGCGAATAGATCAAACTAAAGTAAGCGGCAAAGGCAAATACGATCATGAAGATAATAAGTAAGTAGCCGCTATAGCAAGACAACGTTTTCAGATCGCCTTGTCTTAGTTTATAGATGATCCTTAAAAGCAGATAACTCAACAAGATGCTTAGAATAAGCGGCGACAATGCATAATACGAAGTAAAGCTAAGGCCATCAAACGGGTTGATCAGATAATATAAGCTAAAGCCTAAAGTTAAGCTTAGCACCACAAGCAAGAGATCAAGTTTGATGAATCTCTTCTTAAGATAAAGGACGGCTAGTACGATCAGGGGGCTGAGCGTCACAAGCCCATAGATGATCCAGGCTATGATATTACCCATAGCATCGCTTAGTGAGAGCGTTCTTAAAAAGCGGGCTAAAGGCACCAAAGGAAAAACCAGGAAGTAGGAAAGCTCCCCGCCATATCGATCAAGACCCAGAACCAAGATTAAAGCGAAGATAAAGACCAGAATATTAGTGATGATAAATGTTTTCTTTTTCATGATTTACCTCCAAATTATCGTTTAACGATAATTACACTTATAATATAACATACTAATTATCGTTTAACAATAATTTTTTTATCAAACAAATCAAATTATTTGGCCATTTTCAACTAAATGACTGATAAGCTAGGTCATGACCTTTGATTTAGTGTTACAACATATGAGCCAAACATAAGATAATGACAAATTAATATGCCTTTAGGTGATCGATCTAGTATATGTCATGTCTTATGTTTGGCGATATAAAGACACCTACAAGGCTGGATCGATCACTTAAGGGCATCT
>CALUVF010000004.1 GCA_944324155.1 uncultured Erysipelotrichaceae bacterium
GGTGGAATAAGAAATGTTATTGGTAGTAGATATTGGAAATACCAATATAACGTTAGGTCTCTATGATGAAGAAAAACTTGTCGCCTCCTATCGTTTGACGACCTGGTTTAAAAGAACGAGCGATGAGTATGGCTTTATGATCGAACATTTTTTAAGTTCGGCCAAGGTAGAGACAGAGGCGATCGAAGATGTCATCATCTCAAGCGTCGTTCCCAAGGTCATGCATTCCTTTACCAACAGTATCCGCCGCTACTTAAAACGTGAGCCCCTGATCGTTGGTCCGGGCATGAAAAGCGGGATCGTGATCAAATATGACAATCCCAAAGAAGTCGGAGCAGATAGGATCGTCGATGCGGCTGGGGCCCACTTTTACTATGGCGGTGATCTTTTGGTGATTGATTTTGGCACCGCGACGACCTTTGAATACATCGACCAAGAAGGCGTCTATCATGGCGGGGTGATCATGCCAGGTGTGGAGATCTCGGCCAAGGCTCTCAGTGATAATGCCGCTAAGCTTCCTGAGATCGCCATCAATAAGAAAAACAGTGTACTTGTCAAAAATACGATCGATGCCATGCAGTCCGGGGTCTATTTTGGCTATTTAGGGGCTTGTGAATATATCATCAGGCGTTTTAAAGAAGAGACCAAAAAGGATCTGAAGGTCATTGCGACCGGGGGCCTTGGCAAGATCATTGCCCAAAACACCAAGCTCATCGACATCTACGATCGGGAATTGACCTTTAAGGGTCTATACTACATCTATCAAAAGAATAGGGGGAAGAAGTTATGCGACAAGCCGGAGTTTTGATGCCGATCTATGCTCTGCCCTCACGGTTTGGGGTCGGCGATTTTGGCGAAAATGCCTATAAGTGGGTCGATCTTTTAAAAAAGAGCGGGTTTAAGCTTTGGCAGATCCTGCCACTTAATCCTTTAGGCTACGGCCATTCACCTTATCAACCCTTTTCTTCAAGGGCGATGGACGAGGTCTATGTCGATCTAGAGGAGCTCGTTTCAAGAGGTCTCATTAAAAAGGTTCCTTCTTTTAAAGCTCAGAATAAACATGTCGACTATGAAGCGGTGCGCTCTTTTAAAAGAAAGTATGTTAAAGAAGCTTTAATGAATTTTAAGGAAGATCGTGACTTTCGAGCTTTTATGCGCCAAGACTGGGTCTTTGAATATGCGGTCTTCATGACTTTTAAAGAACACAATCACAATAAGGCCTGGCAAAAGTGGGAGACGCCTTATAAAAATTGGATCTATGATAAAAAACTGGATCTCTCACCCTTTGAAGAAGAGATCCGCTATCATGTCTTTGTAGAGTATCTGCTTTTAAGAAGCTTTAAAAAATTAAAGCGTTATGCCAATTCCAAAGGTATCCGCATCATTGGCGATATGCCTTTTTACGTCGGTCTTGACAGCGTCGACGTCTATACCTACCAAGAGGGCTTTATCTTAAATGAAGACGGGAGCGCTAAGCTCATTGCCGGAGTACCGCCGGATTATTTTTCCAAAGATGGACAAAGATGGGGCAATCCGATCTATGATTGGGAACATTTAAAGAATACTGCTTACGAATTTTGGATCGACCGCCTTTATTATTCCTCGACGCTTTTTGATATTATCCGGATCGATCATTTCCGGGCTTTTGACACGTATTATGTGATCGATGCCAAAGAAACGACGGCCCGCCATGGCAGTTGGGTCTTGGGCCCTTCCTATGATTTTTTTGATACGCTTTTTAATAAATATCCCCATATGGAGATCATCGCCGAAGATCTGGGCGATTTACGCGATGAGGTCCACCTTTTGCGCGATCACTACGATCTTAGGGGCATGCGGGTCTTAGAATTTTCTTTAGATCTTTTAAGTGAGGAAGATAAGACCAACCTCATCGTCTATACCGGAACGCATGACAATGAGACGCTTTATTCTTTTTTGAAAAAACTGGGCAAGAGGAAATCAAGACAACTAGCAAAAGATCTCGATACACTCAAAATTCCAGGCGAAGATCTCTATGATCGTTTAATTAACTATTGCCTTAGCCTAAAGGCTGAGTATGTCATCTTCCCTTATAGTGATCTTTTAAGGCTCACAAATAAGGCCCGTATCAACGAGCCTGGTCTTATTAATGATAAAAACTGGTGCTATTGCTTAAATTCCTTAAATGAATTAGAAAAGGTCCTTATTAGCTACAAACCCTTACTTAAAAGGTATAAACGCTAGGGTGCGCCCAAGATAAGCCAAAGAAGAGAGATTGAAGGTTATGGGATCAGGGTTTTTTGTGATCAAAACCGATTCAATGCCCATATTTAAAGCACCCTTGATGTCGCTTGTGACGCTGTCGCCAACGATGAGATAATGGTTTTTATTTTCATCGCCAATATCCTTTAGGACGTAGTCAAAATAGGCTTTAGAAGGCTTATCATGACCAATCTCTTCAGAGATGTATAAACCGCTTATATAATCTTTTAAGCTGGAATTCCTGATGCGTGGTCTTTGGATTGTGCTGAAGCCGTTAGTGATGATAAAGATCTGGTATTTTTTAGATAACTCTTTAATGGCCGCTTCGGCCCCGTCGAGATAAAAGGGGTGTTTGGCCAGTTCGCTGTTATAGATCTTTTCAGCTTCAAGAGCCTTTAAAGGGTCAAGTTTTAAGATGTCAAAGGTCTTTACAAAGCGCAAGCGACTTAATTCACTTTTATTGATTTCTTTTTTCTCAAGAGCCTTCCAAAGACTATCGTTGATCTTAAGATAGGTGTTTATATACTCTTCTTTCACCTCGATCTTTAATTTTTCAAAAGTAATCTTGAGACTTAAAAGCTCTGCCTTTGTGAAGTCAAAGATCGTATTGTCAAGATCGATCAAAAGATATTTGAGCTCTTTGCGCTCTTTAAAGAAAGCTAGTTGATTTTTAATATAGTTTTCATCATCACTTTTTAAGCTTTTGATATAGCGTCCCAAGGCATAAAGGGCATCATGATAGCCAAAGGCTTTTTCTTTAATATCGAGGGCTTCTTGATTATAACCTTTTATAAAAGCAGGGTCGTTTTTATAGTTCATAGCTAAAACTCCTTTTTGCGGAAAATATAGGTCAGGATAAATAAACCAAGGGGCAAGAGGCAATAAAAGGCCATGACTATGCTTTGGTTTAAGATGAGATTGGCAATATCTAAAATAACGACGGTAAAGCTTGTGATTAAGGCATGCAGTAAATATGATGATTTTTTTAAGGCTCTAAGGGCCAAAAAAGAAGCATAGATCAATATCCCGCCTCCTATCAGTAAAAAAGCCGAGCTTTTAATAGCCATTTCTTGGCTTGAAGCCAAAAGGAAGGCGTTGATAAGACCGGTAACAAATTTAGCCAAGCCCAAAGCTAAGCCCAGATACGCTAAGTAGCGATATAGTTTTTTCATGAAAGCCATTTTATCACGCATAGCTATTTATGTCTATTTGCGCTATGATATAAAAAAGAAATGAGGTATGCGATATGGAATATATTAGCGAACTTAAAAAGAAGATCTTATCACGTGATAAAAGTGAGCCAGAGTTTATCCAAGCTACAAGCGAGGTCTTGGATTCACTAAGCTTAGTTTTAAATGACCACCCCGAATATATTAAAAGTGGGGTCGTCGAAAGGCTTATCGAACCCGAAAGGCAGATCATTTTCCGTGTGCCATGGGTCGATGATGCAGGTATTGTCAGGGTAAACCGCGGATACCGCGTCGAGTTTAATTCGGCGATTGGCCCTTATAAAGGAGGCTTGCGCTTTCACTCTAGCGTCAATCTTGGAATCATCAAGTTCTTGGGTTTTGAGCAGGTCTTTAAAAACGCTCTCACGGGGCTGCCAATGGGTGGTGGCAAGGGTGGCAGCGATTTTGATCCCCATGGCAAGAGTGATGGCGAAATCATGCGCTTTTGTCAGAGCTTCATGAGCGAACTCTATCGCCATATCGGTCAATTTAAAGACGTGCCGGCTGGTGATATCGGGGTCGGGGCACGCGAGATCGGTTTCTTGTTTGGACAATACAAGCGCTTGGCCAATGAGTACAGCGGGGTCTTGACGGGCAAGGGGCTAAGCTATGGCGGCTCTTTGCTTAGAACCGAGGCCACGGGCTATGGACTTTTATATTTCCTAAAGGCGATGTGTGATGATCATGGCTTTGACCTAAAAGATCGGATCGCCATTATTTCAGGATCGGGCAATGTAGCGATCTATGCCGCCTATAAGGCAAAAGAGCTGGGGTTAAGGGTAGTTGCGATGTCGGATTCAAGCGGTTATATCTATGATCCTCAGGGTTTAGACATCGATCTAATCAAAGAAATAAAGGAAGTTAAGCGCGAGCGTATCAAGACTTATCTGGATACTTATAAAGACGTTCAATATCACGAAGGTTCCAAAGATATTTGGAAAATAAAATGTGATGTCGCTCTTCCCTGCGCAACGCAAAACGAAATGGACCTTGAAGATGCTAAAGAGCTGGTCTTAAACGGTGTCAAGGCCGTATGTGAGGGTGCTAATATGCCCTTAAGCAATGAAGCGGCGAATTATCTTGTAAGAAGCCGTGTCTTATATGGCCCGGCTAAAGCCGCCAATGCCGGTGGGGTAGCGGTCTCAGGTCTTGAAATGTCGCAAAATTCTTTGCGTCTTTCTTGGGATAAAGATGAGGTTGACCTTAAACTTCAATCCATCATGAATAATATCTATCAAAATGTAAGTAAGACAGCTCAAAAATACGGCGATGGCGATAATCTCATCATAGGTGCCAATATCGCAGGATTCCTTAAAGTCGCTGAAGCAATGCGCTTGCAAGGTGTGGTCTAATCTTGCAAATGAAGAAGATTTTTGTATAATTAAAAATGGCTTGAAGGAATACCCAAGCGGCTGAAGGGGTTGGTTTCGAAAACCAATAGGTCGCCTTGCGCGGCGCATGGGTTCAAATCCCATTTCCTTCGCCATTTTTTCTAGGTAAAGCGGTTACATGTCTCTTTGTGTTGTAATAAAGAATATAAAGTGTATAATAAGACCGTAAAGGAGAGATAAGAAGATGAAGACAAACTTAGTTGTTCAGGCTATGGGTAGTGAAAAGAATGTAGCTGATGTCGAAAAGATGGTCAAAGAAGAATTAAAACTTCAAGGCGTCAAGATGACATCGATCGACACTTTAGATGTTTACTATAAACCAGTTGAAAATGAAGTGTATTATGTAGCTACAGCCAAAGACGGTTCTACCCGTGAAGGCCAACTGGAAAACTGCTAATCAGCAGTTTCAAATTGGGGTATAGCCAAGCGGTAAGGCTGAAGACTCTGAATCTTCCATGCACAGGTTCGAATCCTGTTACCCCAGCCATAAGAAATTATGAGCTCTACTAGAATTTCTATTCGAGAAATCTAGTAGAGCTTTTTCTTTTATCAGAGGCTTTAATTGCTACTTGGCATTAAAAAAAAAGGACTTTCAAATGAAGTCCAATTCAAACTCAATAGGTAATTGTTTTTAGATCGTGAGCTACCCAAGAGCTTTATCCTTGGGTAGCTCACCCATATATTGTTTAATCAAAGACGGCATGATGTCTAATCCTTTTCTCATAGAGTTATACACTTAAACATGGCATCGATCCCTTCGAGATCGTATATAAGGATGGCAAGAAATAAAATGTTGTCAATACCAACTATCATATTGTATTGCATATAGACATACAATATGATATATGTAGTGATAGAAAGGGAGGTTCGTAATATGGCGATAAAAACAACAAATATAACAACTAGTGTTCAACCGAAAGTTAAA
>CALUVF010000005.1 GCA_944324155.1 uncultured Erysipelotrichaceae bacterium
TCAACAAGAATAATTTTACACTGGGAGGTTTTATTATCTTTTTAATACCCTATATAATTTTATGGGCTAGCCCTAAGTTATAAAAAAGAGCACCCAAAATGTGCCCTATACAAGTTTATTGCCTAACCCTAACCCTGTGGAAATTTAGAGTGCCTAATATTTTAACCCATCAAAAAGGACGCTTTTGAAATGCGTCCTTTTTTGATTGAACTGTTATTTAGGAAGCACAACCCTAAAGGTCGTACCTTTATCAAGTTTAGAATCAAGCGTGATCGCCCCGCCCAAATAGCTAACGGCATGTTTGACGATGGATAGACCCAGACCCGTGCCTGGTATTTGGCCTGAGTGGGCCTTATCGGCACGATAGAATCTTTCAAAGATTCGTGCCTCATCTTCCGGGGCAATGCCGATACCGTTATCTTTTACCGTAATTTCAATTTCCTTGCCTAAATCTTTTAAAGTGACATCAACTTCGCCGTTTTCTTTATTGTATTTGATGGCATTAGAGACAAGATTAGAGATGATCTCGTCAATTAAATGGCGGATCGAAGCAAACTTGGCCTCGCCTTCCACTTTAAGGGCAATATTCTTTTCTTTGGCCTTATCGGCGTATTGACTAAAAACCTTTAAGACCAAGGGATTTAATTCAATCTCTTCTTTCTCGCCCATGGAAGATGCCTCGTCAAGCCTTGAGATCTTGATGATATCCTGGATCATGCTGATGAGCCTTTGGGCTTCGTCATAGATATTGGCGCCGATCTCACTGACATCTTTTTCAGCCACGAGATTATTTTTAAGAAGTTCCGCAAATCCGGAGATCGAAGTTAAGGGGGTCTTTAATTCATGAGAGACATTCGATGAAAATTCACGCCGCATCATCTCTTGCGAACGCTTTTCCGTGATATCCATCACAACGATCGTCGCCCCGCTTATGACATCATCGACATTGACTGGAGCCACCATGAATTCTAAATAGCGATGATCGACATTTTCTTCAAAGCTCGACGCCTCGCCTTTTAAAGCCTTCTTGACCGCCTCCATAAAGGTCCGGGAATGGTCAAATTCATAGACACTGTCTTTGGGATTGGGGTTTTTGATGCCAAAGAGTTTTAAAGCGGCATCATTGGCACTTAAGACCTGCTCTTTGGCATTGATGACCAAAAGCCCTTCGTTCATATTGGCCGTGATATTCTTAAGCTCTTCCTTGCGCTTTTCAAGTTTCTCGATCTGTTTTTCGATCGTGTAGTTTTGTTCGTTGATCTTAAAGATGAGCGGCGTGAGTTCCTTATAAGGAGCTAGGGCGATGGGCTTGTTGACATCGAGCTTATTGATTGGCTCGACGATCTTTTTAGCTGCCCTTTGTGCCAAAAACATGGCAATGAGTAAAGCAATGACGACGATCCAGAAAAGGTGCGAGACCATGCGCACTAAAAGCGAAGTGACGGTATCGGCCTCTAAGGAGACGCGGATCACATTTCCGTTACTTAAAGCCTTGGCATAATAGATCGAAACAACCCCTAAAGAGTCACTATATCTGCGAGCGTAGCCTTCACCGCTTTCTAAGGCTTCCCCGATCTCTTCACGGTCGCTGTGATCTTCTAGTGCACTAGAATCTTTGCGGTTATCAAAGATCACTTCGCCCTCACTTGAAACGATCGTGATGCGCTCTTTGGAATTAAGACCTTCAAGGTAATCAAGACCGCTGTCTTTTAAACCTCTTTCGATAAATGTGACATCTTCTTTTAAAGAGGCCGTCAAGCGATCGGTGTAGGTATTATTGAGGACATTTAAAAATAAGGCGATCAAAAGAGTGACTACTAAAGCAACTGTGATCAGGGTGTTATTAAATATTTTTTTAACCATCTTTTATTCTCCAATTTTATAACCGACCCCGCGGACCGTTTGGATATATTCGCCAGCTTCGCCCAGTTTTTGGCGCAAAGTACGGATATGGACATCGACTGTCCGCGTAGTGTCGTCATAGTCATAACCCCAGACCTGATTTAATAACTCATCGCGCGTATGGCAGATGCCGATCTTGCCCAAAAGGATCGCCAAGATATCAAATTCCTTGCGCGTTAAAGTAATTAGTTCATCTTTATAGCGCACCTCGTGTCTTAAGACATCAAGGCTCAGATCTTTATAGGTATAGACCTCGCTTTCTTTTAGGGCTTGATAACGCCTTAATACAGCCCTGATGCGGGCCAAAAGTTCCATGATGCCAAAGGGCTTGGCGACATAGTCATCTGCCCCATCATCTAGCCCTAAGACCTTGTCATATTCACTTGTTTTGGCAGTCAATAAAATGACTGGGATATTCTTATACTTGGCATCATGTTTAAGGCGTCTTAAGATCGATAAGCCGTCTTCTTCTGGAAGCATGATGTCTAAAAGACAAAGGTCCGGCAATTCTTTTTCTAGAGCCTTATAAAAGTCTGAAGGCTTAGCGAAATCAAGAACCTTAAATCCTTCCTTATTTAAAGTATAAGTGATGAGTTTTCTGATATTTAAGTCATCTTCCAGAATATAGATCATAATTACTCCTTATCCATTGACCGCAAAGTCGACCCATTCGGCAATGTTGGTCGAGTGGTCGCCGATCCTTTCTAGGTATTTTGCGATCATTAAAATGTCGACGAGGGTCTCACCTTCATTATCATCGCCCGAGATAAGCTTAGCCACCTCATTTTTGATGGTATCAAAATGCTTATTGACATCTTCGTCGCGTTTCATGACCTCTTTAGCTAAGGTCGTATCTCTTTTGACAAAGGAGGCGACGCTGTCATTGACCATCGTAGCCACGAGTCTTCCCATCACGCCTAAAGAGACGTGCTGGCGCATGACGTTGGGGGCCATTTCCTTGGTCAGATCAGCGATGTCTTGGGCTTGGTCGGCGATCCTTTCAAGGTCCGAGATCATCTTTAAAACTGCGCTGATCAAACGTAAGTCCGAAGCGACCGGCTGTTGGGAGAAGATTAATTTCAAACAGCGCGACTCGATCTCTTTTTCCTTCTTGTCGGTCTCTTCTTCCATATTTTCTACATCATTATAAAGCTTTTCATCAAAACTGTCGGCCTCTAATAGCTTTACAGCCTTATTAATAGCTTCTTCACACATCGCGCCCATCTTGATGAGCTCATTATTCAGATCATTTAGTTCTTGGTTAAATCTCTCGCGCATTATCCAAACCTTCCTGTAATATAATTTTCTGTCCTCTTGTCACTAGGGTGTGAGAAGATCGTATCGGTCTTATCCATCTCAACTACTTCCCCCATTAAGAAGAAAGCTGTGTAATCACTGATACGAGCCGCCTGTTGCATATTGTGCGTAACGATGACGATCGTATAATCTTTCTTTAATTCTAAACACAAATCTTCGATTTTGGAAGTCGAAATCGGATCAAGGGCACTGGTAGGCTCATCCATCAAGATAACTTCCGGCGACATGGCAATGCAGCGTGCAATGCATAGACGCTGCTGCTGACCGCCGCTTAGCCCGATCGCACTTTCGCCAAGACGGTCGTGGACCTCGTCATATAAAGCGACTTGTTTTAAAGATGTCATGACGATCTCGTCGAGCTTTTTCTTATCTTTGAGACCTTGACAGCGCGGTCCATAGGCGATGTTGTCATAGATCGACATCGGGAAGGGGTTTGGTTTTTGAAAAACCATGCCGACCCTCGTTCTAAGGTCTACGATATCTTGTTTAGGGGAATAGATATCAAGGCCGTCTTTGATGATCTCGCCTTCTACCTTACAGCCCTCGATGAGATCGTTCATGCGGTTTAGGCATCTGATAAAGGTCGATTTACCACAGCCCGACGGTCCGATAAAGGCCGTCACACAATTCTTATAGATTTCCATATTGACATTCTTAAGGGCTTGTTTTTCGCCATAAAAGAGGTCAATATTCTTTACATCGAAACAGGTTTCCATTTAATTCTCCTACTATACAAATGACTTAGCTAAGCGCTTGCCGATGATCTTGACGATGATATTGATCGCAAAGACGATAACTAAGATGATAAGCGAAATGGCGCTGGCCAATTCATAATTGGGCTGCTCGCCCGACATGATGCTCCAGATCATCAGTGATAAAGACGTACCTTGTGACAAGATCGAGGGGTTATCGCTAATGACGGTAGAAGTGGTATATACAAGTGCCGCCGACTCCCCAATAACGCGTCCGATTCCTAAAAGCACACCCGTCAAGATCCCATTGACTGCGCAAGGCAAGACGACCTTAAAGATCGTCTGCGACTTCGTAGCCCCTAAAGAGAGCGAACCATCTCTTAGGCTTTTAGGTACGACGATAAGAGCTTCTTCGGTCGATCTGATGATCGTGGGAAGAAGCATGATCGCTAAGGTCAGACCTCCCAATAAGATGCTGGTGCTTGTCGCCCCCACTAATTGTGTAACCGGGAATAAAACCGTCACGCCCATAAGACCATAGACGATGCTCGGGACGCCTGTCAGGGTATCGATGCCTTGGCGTATTAAAGAATTGATCTTATTTTTAGTGGCATATTCATGAAGATAGATCGCACTGGCAATGCCGATCGGAAGAGATATCAGCAAGCTGATCAAGATGAGATAGAGGGTCGCAAAGATCGAACCTCTGATACCGCCACCGATACTTTCGTAGTTGATCGAAACGATACCTTCAGCTTCTTCCAAGGTCTTGATGGTGTTTTCAGCATCCTTCATCTGGACTCTTGATAGAAAGACCGTTTCCCCATTTTGATCTTCATAATAGATGTTTTGTACGGCGCTGCCTGAAGACAGAGATAATTCCATGCCATCTTCACCAGCGACCAGTGAATTCATATGTGTAAAGGGTGAATTAGGGTCAACATAGACAACCGAGATCTCTTCATCATTATGAGCGGTCGTTATATCCTCTAAAGCGATTCCCCACTTTTTGGAATAATATCCTTTGCCCGAATATTCTTGGGTTTCCATTTCAGTATAGGAGTAATCTGGACTGATGGCAGCATTTTCGGTCGTCGCATAATAATCACCAGTAATGAGGTCACCAGAAATAAGTGATAATCCATTGGAGACAAGATACCAAAGGATCGCAGCCAAAACGATGACACTTAAAGCACTGGCCACATATGTAATGCCCTTTAAGATATTGTCTTTAACTAAACGGTTCATGCGACGCTGTTCCTTCCTATACGCTTTTTAACGATATTTAAGATCCAGTTTGAGAAGAAGATGACGACGATCAAGACAAGACCGACCGAGAAACGGATATCATAGTCAAGACCGGTCGTCTCTTTTAAGCCTGCCAACATCGTACTGGTCAGAGTTCTTGTGATATCGAAAGGATTAAAGGTTGGGCCAAAGAGCTTATTGCCGGCAACCATAGCGACGGCCGTAGCTTCGCCATAGGCCCTGCCAAGCCCGAGGATAGCTCCAGCAAAGATACCAGATTTGGCTGCTGTAAGACAGATCTTGAAATTGGTCTGGGTACGAGTGGCACCCAAGGCCAAAGAGGCTTGTTCTAAGTTGGGATCGACGGCTTTGATTGCGGTTATGGACATTGAGGTAAGGGTCGGGAAGATCATGATCGCAAGTAAGAGGACGACCGCCAAAAGGCTGGATCCCCCATAAGTCACGATGCCGAATAACGACGCCAGCCATTCGACGATCCCCGTTATGACGCCTGAGGCGAAAACACCATAGACGACACTGGGGACAGCGGCTAAAAGCTCAACGACACTCTGCATGGCAGCACTTAATTTTTTAGGAGCAATCTTTGCGATAAACAGTGCTGTTAAAACCGATAGCGGGAAAGAGATCAAAAGGGCGATAAAAGCGCTGATGAGGGTATTGATGATGATAAATCCTACCCCATAAAGCCCTTGGTCTTGGCGATAGATAGACCCTGTCAAAAAGGAGATAAGGTCGACCTGTCCATATTCATAACCCGGAAGAAATGGCGAAATGCCCTTTGCACAGACAAAGAGCACGATTATAACTATGAAACTACTTGAGAGTATAGCCATCGCCATGAAGAATCCGCGAAAGAACTTATCAAGAGCCTTGTTGCGCTTTACGCGTTTCTTATCAATAAGCATAGTTTAAACTATTCTAAGCTTGAGAAATCTGTGATTGCTCCACTATAGATATCTTTGATTTGAGCTGCTGTCAAATCTTCTAAAGCATTGTTAGCTTCGACGATTACAACAACTGCATCTTGACAGAAGGAACCAGAAGCCATTGCAGTGCTTACATCTTCTTCTGCTTCAAAGGGTCTAGAAGCGAAACCGATATCAGCGGCATTAGCACCATCTTTTTCTTCACCTAAGACACGCTTATGACCATCACCAGAACCTGATTGATTCATAGCGAATTGTACATTACCAGCAAGCGGCTGGAAAGCTGTTAAAGCTGCGTTGATAGCTTTTTCGACAGAAGTAGAACCACCCGTACGAATTGTGATGCCTGAATTGTCTTGCTCTAAAACTGGGTAGTCTTGAGCGATCTCAGCCCATGGACGAGCATCTGTGTAATCGACGATCCCGCCTTCAGATTCGATAACAGCCTTGCCTTCTTCAGATTCGGTGATGTAGGCAATGAAAGCAGCAACTAATTGTTCTTTGTCATCACTTTCATAATCACCGCTGGCGCGAGTTACGAAGTTGAATGGACGTTGCATACCATAAGTACCATCTAAGACTGTTTCGTTAGAAGCTTCTACTCCTTCAAACTTCAAGGGCTTAACATTGTTTGCTTCGAAGTCTGTTGATAAAGAGACATAACCGATACCGGCTGGATCTTCGCCAACTTTAGTAGCCATATCACCATTAGAAGAAGTTTCACTAGCAGCGTCTGTTAATTCGCCCTCTTTTAAGCCGATCGCGTCTTCGAAGGCTTCACGAGTACCACTAGAAGAGTCTCTTGTGTAAACATGGATCTCACTAGAAGCGGTAGTTGAACCACCATCTTCTTCAGTAGCCGGGCTTTGGCAAGCAACTAAGCTTACCGACAATAAGCCGACAACCAATAAACTAAGTAATTTTTTCATTTAATTCACTCCTTGCTTTATTCAAAGCACGTATAAAATATACATAGAAGATGTTAAATAAAAAGGCGGGTCTATGTTAAATCTATGTAAAATCCTCGAAGGTGCAATTAGTTAAGAAAAAAATACCTCTATTGGTGCAATTAATTCAAAAAATAACCCGTCTATTGGTGCAATTAATTATTTTTAAGGGCAAAATAAAAGGTGCAGAGCTTAAACTTTGCACCCTTTGTGGTGTTAATCTTCAAATAATGAATATACTTGAGATACTGGACGATGATTAGAGATCGAAGAGATGATCTTTGAAAGCATCCAACCTACTGATAGGACCGTGACCTTATCACACTTGGCCTTGAATTCCTCACTTAGTGGAATGGTATTGGTGATGACCATCTTTTTGATCGGCGATTCTTGAATGATCTCAGCGGCATTTTTCGAGAAGACCCCATGTGTAATGCAGCAATAGATCTCTTTAGCTCCATAGTCTTTTAAGATATTGCAGGCAGCCACTAAAGATCCGCCGGTATCGCAGATATCATCGACGACGATGACAACCTTGTCTTTGACATCACCGATGACACTGGTCGCCTCACAGACATTGGGACGCGGACGGCGCTTATCGACGATGGCGATTGGGACCCCTAAGCTTTCAGCTAGACGACGAGCACGGGTCGTACCGCCATGGTCAGGCGACACGACGACGACCTCACTCATATCAAGATCGCTTGAGCGGAAGTATTGACCCATCATCGGGATCGAGGTCAAGTCATCGGTTGGGAAATTAAAGAAGCCTTGGATCTGTGCAGCATGTAGGTCGATCGTTACGACGCGATTAGCCCCAGCGGCATCTAATAAGTCGGCCACAAGCTTGGCGCTGATCGGCTGACGCGGACGGGCCTTGCGGTCTTGACGGGCATAGCCATAGTAGGGAATGATGCAGGTGATCTCACCAGCTGAAGCCCTTTTTAAGGCATCGACGCAAACTAAGAGTTCCATTAAGCGCTCCGTTACAGGCGGGCAGGTACTTTGTACGACATAGACCTTCTTCCCGCGGACCGTCTCTTCAGGCTCGACGAGGATCTCCCCGTCGGCAAAGTGCTTGACCGAGATCTTGCCGGGCGTAAGGTCTAGATAGTCACAGATCTCCTTCACTAATTCGACATTAGAAGTTAGTGCAAATACCATCGTCTCATTCATTTTTTACTTCTCCTTGTTGATGTATTTATATCCGTATTCCGGTTTGTTGCTTTGACGGGAGCGGGCAATGCCCATGGCGCGATCCTCCACATCTTGTGTGATAGTCGAGCCAGCCGCAATCAAAACATTGTTTCCAATCTTGACAGGGGCGATTAAGTTGGCATTTGAGCCGATGAAACAGTGATCGCCGATGATCGTTTTAAACTTATGGGCACCATCATAATTGCAGGTAACGACCCCACAGCCGATATTGACATCTTCTCCAACTATGGCATCACCCAAATATGTGAGATGGGCACAACGCGATTTATAACCGAATTCCGTATTCTTGAATTCCACAAAGTTGCCGATCCGCACTTCATCACTGACCTTAGAATGCATGCGGATATGGGAATTAGGTCCGATCGTGACCTTATTCCCGATTTCTGAATCAGTAATGCGACTTGAAAGGACTGTGGTGTCTTCACCGATCACAGAATTGGCGACATAGGTGCCACTTGTTAGATGGGCGCCTTTTTTGATATGACTGCCTTTAGCGATCGTAACACCGCCCTCGATCGTGACGTCCTCATCGATCAGGACATCAAGCCCGATATAAGTGTGCTCGGGATCGATCAGATTGACCCCGTTTTTTAAATGATAGGCATTGATCTTGGCCTTGAGATCGCGATTAAGCTCGCGGATCTTGGCCATGCTTGTAACTGTTTCAAGCTCGCTCTTTTCAACTTCCACCCTTTCAAAAGAGATCTTTGAAATATTGACAAGATCCTGCATCTTTAATTTGATGGTATGGGTGTCATTGATGCGGGCATTTTCTTTCTCATACATCTTTAAAATGCTAACGGCTTCTAAAAAGGGATAGACATCGTCAATCAAAAGAAGTTCGCCATCAAGACCCAAGATCTTAACGGCAGCGCTTAGATCATCTACGACCTTAGCCCCGTCAACTTTAAAGGGTTTTGAAGAGACGATGACTGTATTATCAGTTCCAGCTCTTTTTAATGTATCAAGCATATACTCTATGACCTTACGATCCAGTATGGTCTTAAGGGCATAATTGAAACTTGGATTATTCTCGTTAAGTAAAATGATCGAACCTTTCATGTTTGCCTCCTTTTCTTTATTTTACTCGATTTTGCCTTATGTTTAAAGAGCGCTAAGGACAAATCACCACTCTTCTTGTGAAATAGCGCTGCTCCTTAAAGTAATCCGAAGCCCTAAACAAGAGTTCCTTATTCATGGTAAGCCCAAAGACGGTCGAACCCGATCCCGACATCAAAGCGGCGTCAAAGCCATAGTCTTTTAAATCTTGTTTGAGCTTGGCGATCGTAGGATTTATGCGGAAAGAGGGCTCTTCTAAGCTGTTGGCAATATTATCGCAAAGCATTTGATAGTCGCCTTTTTCTAAAGCCTCCTTGATCAAAAGGACATCGGGGTGATCGCATTTATCAAGATCTAACTCCTTAAAAGCCACCTTGGTCGAGACACCCTTAAAGGGCTTGACCAAAAGGATATAGGGGTTCATGTTGACGACAAAGGGTTTGACGATATCGCCCGTACCATACACTAGGGCTGGCTTATTCACAAGACAAAAATAGACATCACTGCCCACGCTGACCGCCGCCTGGCGCAATTCCTCTTCACTCAGCGCAAGGCCTGATAATTCATTGATCGCCCTGATCAAAGCGGCCCCATCAGCACTCCCACCAGCCAAGCCAGCTCTGGTTGGGATATGCTTGTTTAAATGAATGCGGTAATCCTCTTTAAACTGATATTTATTCTTTAAATATTCATAGGCCTTTAAGATCGTGTTATTGGGATTATCCGATACATAATCGCGATTGGCGCTAAAACTTAAGATGGGGCTTTTTTCAATGTAGAGCTCATCATAAAAAGTTACCGGCACCATCACCATCTCTAATTCGTGGTAACCGTCTTCGCGTCTTTTGACCACATTTAAGCCCAGATTGATCTTGGCATGCGCTTTATACAACATCTTTAAGCACCTCACTCATCTTTGCGAATGTATTTAGATCTAACGCTTCCGCGCGCACATCATCTTTTAAACCGAGTTCTTTATATAAAGCTGTGATCACATCTTGAGGGTAGCTTTCTTTAAGATTGTTATATAAGGTCTTACGACGCATATTAAATGCGGTCTTGACAAGCTTTTCATCGATATAGAGCGGTTCTTTTTTTCTTTCAAAGCTGATGACGATGCTGTCGACCTTTGGAGCAGGATAAAACAGATGTCTTGAGACATTTGTGACCGGTTTTATGTCAAAGCGGCTTTGAAGGATAATGCTTAAGGCATTATAGTCCTTGGTGCAGGGCTTAGCCTTAAAGCGGTCGCCCACTTCTTTTTGAACCATGATGACAATCCTTTTTATTTTGAGCTTTGAGGTGATGATATGAAATAAGATCGCTGTTGTGATGTAGTAGGGCAAGTTGGCACAGACAACGATCTCTTTATCAAAATACGGCATCTTTTCAAAATCGACATTTAAAAAATCGCCGGGTATTATTTCAATATTATCGTATTTTTCTAAGGTCTTATCTAAAAGCGGCAGAAGGCTCTCGTCAATTTCATGGGCATAGACATAGGCCGAATTAAGGGCCAAAAACTCGCTCAAAGACCCGATGCCCGGGCCGATCTCCACGCTGATCGTGTCCTTATCACAGGCATATTTGGCGATCTTGGAAACGATATTGGCATCAATTAAAAAATTCTGGCCGTATTTCTTCTTTGCCTTAAGGCCGAATTCTTCTAAGATCTCTTTGGTTTTGCTCAGGGTAGCGATATATGCCATACATAGTTATTATACCAAATCTAAGGCCTCTTTGACCTCCTTATAGCTAAGTCCTAACATATTTAGGCGCTTAAAGCAGGTCTTGGCATTGGTATGACCAAGATGAAAGCTCTTGGCTAACTTGGCTCTTTTTAAATGGGCATCAGACGTCCCGTTTAGTCCGAGCTTTAAAAACTCCCCGTAAGTGATGCTTTCTTTATCTTCCTTATAGCTGATGAGATTATCTAGAGCTTCTAAGATCGCTTCCTTAGAAGCGTGTTCCACACCGATCTTGCGTTTGCCACAGGCTTTCTTTTGATCGATGAAGGCATTATCTAGGCCTTTTATCGCCTCGTTGATCTTGGCGCGGATCTTTTCGCCCGGTCCATCGGGATCTAAAAGTAAGATCACCCCTCTTTTTTTATGGACCTCTTTGATATAAGCGATCGTCTCTTTATTGATCGCTAGGCCCTTGGTCTCGATCGTATCGCATTCTAAAAAAGTCTTTAAGCGCTTGGTGTCGTTTTTGCCTTCTACGACGATCACTTCTTTAATTTTGATAGAGTCTTTCATAGTTTTCCTTTACACACTTCACTAAGGTTTCTAGATCAATGCCCAGTTCTAAGGCAATAGCTTGATAAGTATAGGCGATATAGGCCATCTCGTTACGCTGGCCTCTTTTGGGAGTAGGCGCTAAATAGGGCGCATCGGTCTCGATCAAAAGGCGGTCTAAAGGTACTTCTAAGACGCTTTCTTTGGCTCTTCGATTATTCTTAAAAGTAATCGTCCCAGAAAACGAGATATAAAAGCCAAGTTTGACATATTCTTTGGCCAATTCCCTAGATTCTGAAAAACAATGCATCATGCATCCGTATTTAGGAGTATGGGCCTTTAAGATATTTAAGGTGTCTAAAGAGGCCTCGCGCGTATGGATAAAGACCGGTTTTTTTAGTTCATTGGCCATCTCAATTTGGGCAATAAAAGCTTCTTTTTGTAAGTCTTTGGCGACCCCTTCATAGTGATAATCAAGTCCGATCTCACCAAGTGCCTTAAAGTTAAAGCTTTCGTGGCTTTGCTTGATCTCTTTTAGGCGCTCTTTGTAATTAATGTCGACATCACCAGGGAATAGCCCATAGGCCATGTCAAAAAAGTCTAAGTTTTTCAATTCCTTAAACTGTTCTACTTCTTTTTCTTCCGTTGCCACTAACATCGCCCTTTTAACTCCGGCGTTTTTGGCGCGTCTTACATCTTCTAGATAATCCTTTAGATCATCGCTTGTGATATGAGTGTGGGCATCAATCAATTCCATCTTACTTACCTAAACAAAAATTCTTAAACAGATGATCGATGAGATCATCTTCATAGTCTTTACCAACGATCATGCTTAGATCATGATAGGCGGTATATAAGTCGCTTGACAAAAGGTCGAGGTCCACCCCGTTTAAAGCGGCCTTTAAGACTTCTTTTAAAGTATCCCTCGAAGATCTGGCCAAGGCGATTTGTCTTTCGTTATTCAATATATCTTCATCGATCAGGGAAAGATTACTAAGGCAAAGATTGTTGAAGTAATCTAAAAGCTCATCGATCTCACCTTTTTGAGCAGCGATCTTCATGCCCTTTACTTGGCCATTGAGATCGGTCTTATTAAAGACGACGAGATGTTTTTTGTCTTTCACAAGCTCATAGAGCCTTTGATCTTCATCATCCCTAGGCCTTGAGGCGTCAATCAGCAAGATCACAAGATCGGCTTCTTCAATCGCCTTTAAGGACCTTTCGATCCCAATCTTTTCAACGACATCGCTGGCTTCTCTGATCCCAGCTGTATCGATGAGGTGTAAGGTAATGTTGTCTAAGACGACACTATCTTCCACAAGATCGCGGGTCGTCCCGGCGATCTCGGTGACGATTGCCTTATCTTTTTTTAAAAGGGCATTTAAAAGCGAAGACTTCCCAACATTGGGCTTGCCGATTATGGCGACCTTGAGCCCGTCTTTGACAATGCGGAAACGTTCCGCCTTTTGGATCATCACTTCAAGCTCTTTGATCCACTTTTGAACTTCGGGCACAAGATGCTCATGTGTGATGATCGTGACATCATCATATTCTGGGTAGTCGATATTAACTTCGATCATGCCGATCATCGCCATGATCTTTTCTAAAAGCGGATCGATAAGCTTGGCGATCGAGCCGCTGATCCCCTTGATTGCACTTTTGGCTTGGATACTGTTTTGGGCATTAATGATATCGTTGATCGATTCGGCCTGTGCAAGATCGATCCGTCCGTTTAAATAAGCGCGCTTTGAAAACTCGCCTCTTAGGGCCAGCCTGGCACCCTTTGAAAGACAGAGATTTAAGACTTCTCTTGTGATATAGACACCACCATGACAATTGATCTCGACCATATCTTCATAGGTAAAAGAGCGACCCTTTGAAAACTTGACAAGATAGACCTCATCAAGGATCTGACCGTCTTTGACTATATGGCCATAGATCATCTCATTGACCTTATGTTTACTGAGGTCGCGATCAAATATTTCCTGAGCAATATCAAAAGCCTCGTCGCCGCTAAGGCGGACGATGGCAATGGCGGAGTTGTTTAAAGCTGTCGAAATGGCGACGATCGTATCACTAAGCATGCCCCTATGATAACACAAAAAGGGCCTTAGCCCTTAAATAAAGCGATACTCAAGATGTCCTGAGACCGTTTCAAGTTTCAGGCACTTTTCTTTACGCCTATGCCAATTATACTTTTTATCATCAAAAAGACCACTGATCGAAACGGCAAAATCATCACTAGAGCCGCTCAGTTCTATGTCAATGCTCCCTGAGACCGATTCTGCTTTAATGAAGTCTGCGACTACTTGTTTAGCCTTGATGCTTCCAGAGACACTTTCAAGTTTCAGTTCATATCCCTTTAGTCTTTCGATTGTCATATCGCCTGAGGTGATATCGATGTCGATCTCTTGACCGCTTAAGTCTTCGACTTCAATATTTCCTGAGACACTATCGATATTGACCTCTTCTGATGTTATTCTGAATAGCTCGAGCTGCCCACTGACGTTATCGATCTTTAATTCGGCGATATTTAGATCTTCGATCTTAACGTCACCACTTACTCCATCATATTTTAAGTAGCCTTTAAAAGACCTTGGTAAATATAAGACAGCATTTTTGATGGCAGAGGTCTTTTTGAAAAGGCGCTTATTGAAGATCGAAGCTACATAGTCCTCTTGATACTCGATCTTGACCTTCTCACCTCTTTGCCCGATGACAAACTTGGCGCTGTCGCTTTTATCATGGACCAATTTAAACTTGTCATCTTCTCCATAAGCGATCTTAAAATTGGTTTCAAAGTTGTTGATGACAATCTTTTGAGTGTTGCTGGCATCAAAGGAAATAATGGTCATCTCTTCACTCTCTTCATCGATCAAGACTTCCTCGGGCTCTGGCAAGACCTGCCTGTTGTCATTGTTTTCTTCTTCGATACTTAATGTTTGGGCAATACTTTTGACATCGCCCAAACCCTCAATGATCGCTTCAATCGAGAGCCCCTCTTCCATTTTATCGGTAATCATCTCATCAAAATAGGCGATCGTATCATCAACTTCGGGATAATGCATCTCTTTTAAAG
>CALUVF010000006.1 GCA_944324155.1 uncultured Erysipelotrichaceae bacterium
GTGTGTGTCTTGTTGTTTATGCTTGTGGGGTGCAATGATAATGAAGCTAAACCCGGCAAGACAGAGACAACTGTCAATGACTATATCAAGACCGAAGGGATCGATAGTTATAAGGTAACTATATGGGAAGATATCGATCTGAAGTTTAAAGATGAGGCTAAATTAAATGAAATGCTTGAGAAGATGAAGTCTCTTGATTTTAATAAGGCTTCTGAAACTGCTCCTAGTAAGTGTGGAAGCGGTAAGTTCTATGATATGGAGCCAGTAACCTTAAGTGTCACTTATAGTGATGGCAGTAAATTAGAACTAAGTGATGTGTGTGGCGAAAACATCGCCATCAACGGAACGCAATACACAAGTGATAAAGGCGAATATCTAAATGAAGAGATCACAAAGCTTTTCATCGACGATCTCGCTCATTATGACTTTAATGAAACAAGCACCGTTTATTTAAGACCTTTAAACTTTGAAAACGACGAGGTCATATTAAAAGGAAGTGTCAAAGAAGAATCCGATCTATCATTAGATGAGGTGATCACAAACTTCAAAGACCTAAATTTAAAGGCCTATGAAAACGATAAAGAAATTGATGAGTTGATTAATAATGATGGCAAGATTCATAAGATCATCTTTGTCGATGAAGATGACAACGAATATAGCTATACCTATAAAGCATTAGAGTAAAGGGCTCAAAAGGACCCTTTAAAGTTTATAAATTCTTAAGAATCTTACTTGATAAAGTCTGATAGTATGTAGGTGTAGGAGTCCTTTATGATCAAAATAGAACACCTTTATAAAACATATCATAATAAAAGCGGTAATGTGACGGCGCTTTTTGATGTGAATCTAGAACTGAAAGGGTGCGGTCTTTTTTTAATTTTAGGCCCATCAGGAAGTGGTAAGAGCACGCTTTTAAATATCATGGCTGGCAATGATAAAGATTATGACGGCACTTTTATTAGCGATGACAAGATTGTCTATATGGCTCAAAGCGAGCGCTTGTTTTTGGATATGAGCGTCAGTGAAAATGTAAAGATCATTACGCAAGACAAAGAAAAGGCTGATGAATTATTAAGATATTTTGGTTTAGAAGAATTTAAAGATAAGCGCACCAAGTTATTATCGAACGGCCAAAGAAAGCGATTAGAGCTTTTGATTTGCTTACTATTGAAGGCGGAAGTGATCTTGATCGATGAGCCGACGGCCTCTTTAGATCACGATAACGCCCTTAAGATCATGGAGCTTTTAAAAGAGCTGTCTAAAACTAGGATGGTCATAGTTGTGAGCCACGACTTAGATCTCTGTAAGAAGTACAGCGACCGAGTGATCTATTTAGAAGAAGGGCAGATCAAATATGATGAAGATAAACGAAAAGAAATAATCGCAATTAAAAAAGAGAACAAGATAAAAAGAAACCTGAAAGATTATTTTAAGCTATCACTTTTAGATCTAAGGTCACGAATCGCTTATTATGGTCTTTATCTTTTCTTGATAGTTTTTATAAGTCTCGTGCTTTTAATGCTTGTGAATATCTTCTTAGTCGCCAACAAGGAAAGCAATTATCTGGATACTTTTAAAAACGGGGAAAACATTGTCGAGTCACTTCCTAAAACGACGGTCCCAAACAGCGATGAATCCTACCTCAGCTATGATGATCTATATGGCAATTATCGCTATCAAAGCGTTAAGGAGCCTACTTACCACTTTGAAGACTACGATTATTTCTATCTAGATGATGTCACCAATACCTTAGATGACGAAGATCTTTTGGCAGTAAGTGCCTTTTATAGTTCGATGTATCGCGACAGTAACCAAGTGATAAATGAGATCACGACCTATTATGAAGACGATGAGGACAAAGCTTTTTATCCTTTGACACATTATGATAACCTCATCACAAAGATCCCAGAATACAAGAAGGGGGAATACAACAAGATCTATCACGAGCTCTTTTTAATCAACAAGAGCAAATATCTAAAGGCCCTAGAATCCGGCATCATCAAAGAAAGCACCAGCTATAACCTCTTGTCTGATGCCATAAGGCAAAAGGTGCGCCTATATACACTGATCAATCCCGATGAAAATATGCCGATTTTAAAAGGACAGCTTCCAAAGGCCGCTAATGAGATCCTGATCGATCAAAAGACGGCCGATATCTTAATGAAGATGTACGAACTGGAAGATATGGAAATGCTTTTGGGCAAAAAAGTCGACATCGGCGTTTTCTCTTCTTTTTCTAAAGTCAAAGATCTAAGCTTTATCTGGGGCTATGAAAGCGAAGAAGACATCGATATCCTAGAGTATCTGAATGATGGCGATGATCCTGATATGGAAGTTAAAAGACATTATTATGAGACTGCTAAAGAAAACACCGAAGACTATAATGATTATTTGCCTTTTGAATGTTTTGAATATGAGATAAGCGGGATCACGACGATCGAAAATGATAACTATGCCCTCATCTTTAAGGGTGGCAGCCTAATGGAATCTAAGCTTTGGTCTTACTATGTAAAAGATCTAAGCAAGCTCAAGTTTGAATATGTGAGCTATATCTATAAGCCCGGCAGCGATTATAGTGACAAGGTGATGAAATTAAGTGCGAGCTACAAGTTAGAAAATACCGATCTTATCTTGCAAAGCAC
>CALUVF010000007.1 GCA_944324155.1 uncultured Erysipelotrichaceae bacterium
CAAGAAATAGTAATCAAAATAGTCGACATGACACTTAGTGAGCTGTTCATTAAAGATCTTGGGGAATTCTTCTTTGTCCTTTAAGTTAAACATCGGCATCTTGGTCGTGACCATAAAGTCTTCGCGTTTATAGCGATCTGCCACTAATTCGCCAAAGATCTTTTCGCTGTTGCCGGAATGATAGACATAGGCGGTATCAAAATAGCGGCCACCTAACTCAATAAAGCGATCGATCAGCTCTTTGGTCTTTTCGACATCGATGCTGGCATTATCATTTGTGTCTGTTAAGGGAAGACGCATTAACCCGAATGCTAGTTCTGCCATAGATTTATCACCTCTTGTCTACATTTTAGACGAAAATTTGGGAATTCGTACTCCTTTTAGAAATAAATAAGCAGGAGGAAGAAATCGAATGCGCAAGTTATCCACAACCATTTTGATCGCCGTTTTTATTTTGTTTGGGACGATCTTGTCTTTAAGCGCGCAAAGCGCCTATGTAACTTTAAAAAAAGCCAATCCCGACTGGCCATTGATCGGCAAGCCGGGCTTTAGTGCCTATGGCGATAATCGTCAGATCATCGTCGATGGTCACGATGCCTTTTGTCTTGAACCTAATGTCAGTGCCCAAGCTGGCAATCATGACATCGTAGAAATTGAAGATCTTGTCATCACTAATGATGGCAAGGCCAACATCAAATTGAAGGAAAAGGACTTAGAGCGTTTGGTAATGCTTGTGGCATATGCCTATGAAAACTATGATCAAAGCGAAGAATACGCTATAGCTCAAAACCTGGTATGGCATGACATTTATAAGGGCACCAAAACAGCCAACTACCCTTATGTCATCGGTTCTAAAAGTGTCAAAAAGCCCGCCGATGTTGAAAAGATCTATCAAGCGGCTCTAGACTTCATCGATAAGGTCAATACGCTTCCTGATTTTAAGGCCAAGAGTTTTAAAATGGATTCTGATAGGGCATTGACGATTAATGATGTCAATAAGGTCTTAAAGGACTATGACCTTGAATATGACAAGAGCCTTATCGAAGTAGAAAAAGACGGAAACAGTCTTGTGATCAGGGCTTTAGAAGACTTTAATGCCCCGATATCGATCAAGCTTACTCATCGTTTGAATAAAGAATATGATGGCAAAAACTATGCCTTAGTGCGCTCTGATAATCAAAAGATCGCCTTTTTAAATAAGGCCAATGCCCCTAAGATGGAGATTGAAGTAAGTGTTGAGGCCAAGGGCAATTTTACACTCTATAAAGAAGATGCCCAAACTGGAAACACGCCCCAAGGTACAGCGACTTTTAAAGGTGCGACCTTTGGGGTCTATGATGATAAGGGGATCTTACAAGAGACCCTCATAACAGATGAAAATGGTGTAGCGACTTCTAAGGATTATGCCCTTGGAACACTTCTTAAGATCAAGGAGCTCAATGCCCCGAAAGGCTATAAGATCTCTGATGAAGTCAAGACGATCACGATCGAGGCTCATAAGACCTTAAGCGTTACCTATAAAGACGAGGTCATTAAAAAACCGCTAGAGATATATAAACAAGACGCCGATAAAAAACGCAATCAAAATGAATATGCTACTTTAAAGGGTGCAATCTTTGAGGTCAGCTATGACAATAAGACTGACCGCTATGAAACTGATGAAAATGGTTATGTCTTGACAAAGGATTATCCCTTTGGGGCCAAGGTCGAGGTCTGTGAGATAAAGCCCCCTAAGGGCTATGAACTAAATAAAGACAACTGTCAAAGCGCTACAATTGGTGAAGATAGCGTCTTGACCTTTAACTTTTTCAACAAGATCAAAGAGGGCTATGTAAAGATCACAAAAGAAGATAGTGAAACGGTAATGGCTCAAGGCGAAGCGAACTTTAAGGGCACGACCTTTTTGATCGATTCAGGTCTAGGTCAAGAAAGTCTGACTCTAGATGAAGATAATGTCGTCTATTCTAAAGCTTACCCCATTGGTGAAAAACTTAAGATCTGTGAGATTAAAGCGGGTGAAGGATATAATCTAAATTCTAACTGTCAAGAAATCATCATTGAAAAAGCCGGTCTAAATGAAGACAACATCAACCCTGTAACCTTTAAAAACGAGGTCAAAAAGGGCAAGATCGCCATCTTAAAATCTTTAAAAGATGATCCCAAGACTGTCCAAAGACCTGGTGTGGGCATCGAATTTGAGATCTATGAATATTTTAACGGTCAAAAAGGAGAGCTTGTTGAATTACTCACAACTGATGAAGATGGCATCGCAACAAGCAGCGCCCTTCCCTATGGGCATTATCTCGTGAGTGAAAAGACCCCCGAGGATCATTTAAAGGTCGATGATTTTATCGTCTTTATAAACGGTGAAAAAGATATCCATTATTATCACATCGCAAACGAGAGACTATCGACCAAGATCAAGATCGTCAAATATGACCTTGAATCCAATAAACCGATCGCTTTAAAAGGTATTTCTTTTAAAATCAAGGATAAAGATGGAAACTATGTCACACAACATGTCAACTATCCAAGCGATACCGACATCGATACTTTTGTGACCAACGATCTTGGCGAAGTGACGCTTCCAGAGAATCTTTTCACAAACGAGACTTACTATATCGAAGAGATTAAGGCGCCAGAGGGCTATGTCTTAGAAAAAGAAGAACTATCTTTTATACCAAATAGAGAAGAAATGGTCATCACCTATTATAACGCAGCCCAAAAAGGGCAGCTTTTGATCACAAAGATCGGGCACGAATTAAAGAAAGAACCAGCAGGCGAAAGCGAATATGGGCCGATCTATAAATATAGTGAAGAAGAAGTAGGGTTAAATGGCGCTATGTTTGGGATCTATGCCAAAGAAGATATCATCACAAATGATAAGACATTGCACTATCAAAAAGATGAGCTTGTCGAGACGATCACCAGTATTGATGGCGAAGCTAAAAGTTCGCTTCTACCTTTAGGGTCTTATTATGTCAAAGAAATAAAGGCTCCAGATGGTTATGAAAAATCCGATGAGGTGTTTGAGTTTGAATTAAAGTATGACGATCAGAATATCGAAGTCCAAAGCTTAAGCACTAAGTACACAAATGAGCTAAGAAGCCTTAAACTGCATTTTAAAAAAGAGTTAGACGCACGCTTTAAGGGTTATGAAGAAGTCGTCTTCGGCTTATATGATGAAGATGATGATTTTTTAAAGATCTTGAAGTGTGATGAGGAAGGCAATATTGCCCAAGAAATAAAAGTGCCCTATGGCCATTACTATGTCAAAGAATTAAAAACCGATGACCGTTATGAATTAGATGACACTAAGCATGAATTTGATTTCAGCTTTGTGAGTCACGATATCGATCTTGGGGTCATCAAAAACGATCTCAGAAAGATCGATGTGATCGTTGAAAAGGTCAGTGCCAGCGATCAAAGCTATAAGATCAAGGGCGCCTATTTCAAGGTTTATGATGACGATGTCGACTTGGGGCTATATATCAGCGAGGGCTATGCCATCTATAACCCTGACAACCTCATAGTCGAAGTAAGCGAGACTGCTGATTTTAAAAACTATCGCACTTATGAAGGAGAACCTTATGTGACTATCTTGGATCTTGATGTCGGAACATACTATTGGCGTTATAAAGGCCAAGAAACGTATCAAAACTTCGCGATCCAAGAAGGCGCTTTTACGATCGAAGGCGTAGAATATGGAAAGACCCTCAAGCTTAAAGAAGTTAAGGCACCAAACGGATACGAACTAGATGAAGAAGATCTGTTGATCGAAGTAAAAAGCCCTGAAAACACTCTAACTATCAAGCGCAGCAATCAAGCCATGATTATCGTCCCAGACACCAAGAAAACAAATCCTTTTCTTAAGACCGCCATCATACTAGGTCTAACGACTACTGTCTTAGCTGTCATAAGTAAGAAGATAAAACGCTAGATCTTAACTTTGTACATAATTATGTTATTATAATGTACAAAGAGAGGAGATGCGAGATGCCTGAAATTAGACCCATTAGAGACCTTCGCAACACCAATGAAATTTCCGAAATCTGTCACGCACGCAAAGAACCGGTATTTATCACTAAAAACGGATATGGTGATCTGGTGGTCATGAGTATCGAAACTTACGACGAAATGGTTAAAAATATGGCGATAGATAAAGCAATTTCAGAATCTGAGGCTGAATTAGCGAAAAGCCAGAAGCTCTATGATGCCAAAGAAGCCCTTGCCTCTTTAAAAAGGAAACACAGTGGATAAATA
>CALUVF010000008.1 GCA_944324155.1 uncultured Erysipelotrichaceae bacterium
ATATCTTTTAAATAAATATCAAGATGAAGATGTTTATGAAATGATCAAGCTGATCAAAAAGGAAAGAGATCTTTTAAAGCGTCTAGAACTTGAATATGAGATGGTGATCATTGATGATGAGTGTTTAGTATATAAGGAAAGGATCATTGAACTAGTTAATAATTATGAAGATAGCCGTAAGGACTATTTAAAGCTTTGTGAAGATAATAAAAAGTGGGCGGTTTTTTTAAACTTGCCCACTTTAGAAAATTTTGAAGCTTTCTTAAAAGCGCATTAGGCTTTTAGCTTCTTTTTCCATGGCCTTGATCTTAGAGTCCTGGCGCTTGTCATAGAGGTTCTTGCCCTTAGCCAAGGCTATCTCAAGTTTGGCCTTCCCGTTTGTTAGATAAAGGCGCAAAGGAATGATCGTAAGGCCGTTTAATTTGACCTTGTTTTCGAGCTTAATGATCTCTTGGCGGTGAAGCAAGAGCTTGCGGTCGCGCGTCTCGTCGTGATTAAAACGGTTGCCCTCTTTATAAAGGGCGATATGCATGCCTTTGACATAGGCTTCATGGGATACAAAACTGATATAGGAATCTTTAAGCTGGACCTTGCCGTTTCGGATTGACTTGATCTCTGTGCCTAAAAGGGCGAGGCCGGCCTCGTATTTTTCTAAGATAAAATAGTCATGATAAGCTTTGCGGTTTTCGGCAACAACTTTAATCGGCATACTGTTTCTCCTTTTTTAAGATGAAGTCGATACTGGGTCTTTGCGGGTCGACCTTATCGACGATCACATTGACGCGATCTCCTAAACGGAAGGTGTGGCGCGCACTTTTAAGTATAGCGAGTTTTTCATCATATTCATAATAATCATCAAGCGTATTAAGGCTGACTAAGCCCTCAGCCGTATTGTCAAGCTTTACAAAAAAGCCAAAGGCCTTGACACCTGTAATGATCCCAGAATACTCTTCATCTAAGTGGTCTTTCATATAGGTAGCGATCTCAAGCTTGTTCATCGCACGTTCAAGATCCATGGACAAGCGTTCGTTTTCGTTACATCTAAGGGCGATCATATCGTTAAGCGTATTGTCAGCGTCGATGTCATCGAAGTTATGGTCAAAGAGATATTTGCGGATCATGCGGTGATTGATAAGATCGGCATATCTTCTAATAGGCGAAGTGAAGTGACAATAGTGCTCAAGTGATAAGCCATAGTGACCACTCGATTCACTTTCATATAAGGCTTTGGACATCGCCCTTAGAAGCAGATTATTGACAAGCGCATAGGCATCTTCATCTTTAAAATAGTCTAAGCATTCGCCAAATTGTGAACTATGGATATTTTCAATCTTGCCCTTAAAGTCATAGCCTAGGGTGTGCAATACAAAGACGAGATCTTCAAGTTCCTCTTTTTTGGGACTGGGGTGGTTGCGATAGATAAGTGGCAGTCCCAGATGGTACATTCTTTTAGCGATCGTGTTATTGGCCATGATCATGAAGTTAGCAATGAGCTTTTCGCTCTTTAGATCTTTATGGGCCTTAAGATCGATAAGCTTATCATTTTGATAAGTAAATTCGCTCTCTTCGTCATAGAATTCGATCGCCCCATCTTTTAGACGTCTTTTTTCAATGATCAAAGATAATTCGTAGGCCTCAAAGATCATCTTAGAGAGCTTTTCATCTTTAAAGACTTCTTTTTGATCGATGTGATCTTCGACCGATCTATAGGTCAGACGATAATTTGATCTAATAAGGCTTTCTTCGATCTTTTCGTCAAGCACTTCCCCGTTTTTATCGATCAGCATATAGACCGTTAAAGAAAGGCGGTCTTCATCAGGCCTTAAGGAGCAGAGGTCATCGCTTAAAGTACCCGGAAGCATTGGGGTCACGGTATTGGCATAATAAAGCGAGTTGCCCCTTCTTAAAGCTTCTTTATCTAAAGCGCTGTTTTTTAAAACATAAGCAGATACATCGGCGATGTGGACAAAGAGCTCATAGTTATCGCGCTTCTTAAAGACGCTGATCGCATCATCGAAGTCTTTGGCACTATCGCCATCGATCGTCACTGTTAAAAGGCTTCGATAGTCTTCTCTTTTTCTTTCGAGCGGTTTAATATTTTCTGCTTCTTTTAAGACGTTTTTGGGGAAATTAAAGGGCACATGATATTTAGCTAAAAGGATCGCCCTTAAGGCCCTGGGGTCATCACCTTTGGCGATGATCTTAGAAAAGCGACAAAGCGCTTTACGGTAGTCGCTGATATAAGCTTCGATATAGGTGGGCTCTTTGATGCCAAGTTTAGTATCTTCTAAGCGAAAGTTTTCAAAAGAGCGGTCGAGACTTTTAAAGAAATAGCGCCTTCTTTTGGGTATGATAAGACCATAGATATATTGGTTGTGGCGTTTTGTGATCTTAAGAAGATCGAGTCGCCCTCTTTTAGTGCGGTGAAATAATCCTTCGTCTTTATTCAAAGGGCAAAGACCAAGGGGGTCTTTAAAAAGTTCGTCCTTTACAAAGAAATGACGGTTTTTATAGGCGATTGAAGCAGTGAAATAATTACGGCCGTCAATTAAGCGATAGAGCTTTTTGTCATCTAAAAAGATGAAACCCTCTTCTTCTAATTCGTTGAGCGTTTTGACAAGTTCTTTGAAATCTTCAAAGTAAGCCTTGAGATCTTCGATCCCTAGAGCCTTGTCTTTTAAAAGTTGTAAGATCTTTTCCTGCATAAAAGAAAATAGGGCTTAGCCCTACTCCGTAATTCTGATGATGATGACGATCAAGAAGAAGACGATGCCCGTAATGAGGGTGGCACGAGAAATGATCTTTTCCGGACCGCGTTCTTTCACGTTCGCAAACAAGCCCAGATCGTTTGAACCGGTGAAGGCGCTGAGACCATCGGACTTGCCACTTTGGAGTAAAGATAAGATAATTAAGATCGCTGCAACGATCAGTAAAACGATACGCATAATAATTTCACCTCGATAGCTTGTTTATTTTACTATTAATCCTCACCAAGAGTCAAATTTTCTTAATATAAGTGTAGCCAAAATTTCAAAAAGAAAGTCTTATTTTTGTCTACACCTTCTTTTTTAAATACCATCACTACATTAATGATAAGACTGATAAAGGTAATAGCTAAAGTAATCCAAGAGAAATAGATATTAACTTTTATCGCATTATCTAAAAGTATGCCATCAAAACACAATATTGCCATAACTTCTAATATCAAGAAGATATTAAGGAATAAGACGTATTTAAGATCGATGATGGCAAGATTATCCATGGGTTACTTTTAGATATTGATAGTCTGGGTAGCCAGGTCATCAAAAATATCGATGTGTGTGACAATGATGATCGTAACATGGTTTTCATGAAGCTTCTTAAAAGTTTCAAGGACGATCCGGGTGCTTTGTTTATCTAAGGAGGCGGTAGGCTCATCTGCCAAAATCAGCCCTGCCTTTTTAAGCAAGACCTTAGCTAAGGCGATTCTTTGTTTTTCACCACCTGATAATTCATATACCTTTTGTTTAAGGATCTTTTCATCAAGCCCGACTTCTTTTAAGGCCAGACTTATCTCTTTATCTCTTTCTTTCTTATTTAGGGAGTTAAGGCGATAGCGCGAAATCGCTCTTAAAGCTTCGGATCATTTTATTATCGTAGGAATCCATGGTGTCAAAATCATATAAAGATCCTACTTCTTCTTTAAGTGGCAAAGCTTTGATGAATCCTTCTTCATCAGTATAGACCATCATCTTTAAGGTCGATCCCTCAAGCAGGTTGACATAAAGACCTTGATCAAACTTTTTAAAGGTTTCTTTAATGACCCCTAGGTCTTCCTCGCTAAAGTCATCGACCACGAATGATAAATTATAGTGATCATACTTATCGCCATAAAAGGCAGAATAAACGGCACTGTCATAAATATTAAAGGCATAGAAAAGCGACAATGCGATAATGATGATGCTAAGAAAGAATAACTTGAGTTTTTTCATATACTTTTACAATTAAGGTCATCATAAAATTTAACACGATTATTGGTATGATATTACTTTATCATCGTAATCAATTTCTAATATTTGATCAGCCAATTTTTTATCTTCGCTGTTGTGCGATATATATATCAACAGCCGGTCTTTGTCGATATAGTCATTCAATATTTGATACATTACCTTCTTAGATTTAGAATCGACCGATTCAAAGGGCTCGTCAAGAAAGACGTATCTTGGTTTGTCCATCAGAGCTTGGATAAATCTCAGCTTTTGTTTCATGCCCAGGGAGTAATTCTTATATTTCTTATCGATGTCACGATCAAAATGAAGCTGTTTGGCGAATTGCATGATGTCATCTTTAGTGGCGATTTTTTTGATGTTTGCTAGATACAAGAGGTTTTCCATTCCAGTTAGATTATTTAGAAAATCCGGCTGATTTATTGATAATCCGGTACTGGGAGAAAAGTCAAAGTCTTTGCATAAAATGCCCTCTTCATATATTATTTCGCCTTCGTTTGGTTTTGATAGGCCGCTCAATAATTTTAGGAACACGCTTTTGCCAGAACCATTTGGTCCTTCTAGTATTATTTTGTTCCCCTGTTCGATCTTAAGACTGACACCTTCGTATAGTGTTTCATTCTTGAATCTCTTAGTTAAATTATTAATTTGTATCATAGAATATCTCCTTTTTTATTTGATATATATTTAACCAAACGATATGTGACATACAGCAATAGGGCATAGGCCATAGCATATATGATCTCGTCCTTAAAGCTGTTGGCAAATGTTACAACATTAGTATAAAACAATACGTCAAGACATATGCCAAAAGTTAAGATGATCACGATGATATATTGTACATTTATTCCTAATGACAACCCTACAAATAAGGCTAGGTTTGCCAATATGTTAATTAGTAAAGTTACTTTGATAAAAAATCCGAATAAATTAATTACCAGCATCAGATCAAAACCGCTGATAAACATTGCAAGCACTGTTTCTAGTATTAATACACAAGAAAGGCCGGCAATTGCAGAAAGAAGTACCGAGGCACCAAACTTAAATGTCCAGTTATCATCACGTATGGCCACCATTTGATAAAAAGATAAGGTATCCTTGATGTTTTTGATGACATCGTTAATCAATAATAAGAAAACGATGATAAATCCTGATATAAAAGCCACATTGATCGTGGAGAATCCCCAGGTGTTAAAGTTTGCAAAGTTTAAATTAGCCAGTCCCACCAAGACTACCGGATCATTTATCTTTCCATTTAAAATTAAAGAAGCATATAGATATATGAGTGTTATCGGGATCAAATATTTGAACACCGTTTTTAAACATGCCAGTTTTTTGATCACAGACGCATCTTTTAGATAAGAGATTAAAAGATACCTTGTGATTAAAAAGAAAAGGATATTCCTAAGAAAGATAAAGATCAATATATTGAGATCCAGATTATTGAATATGGGATAAAAGATATTTATAAATATATTAATTAGATAGGGCAGATTATTATCGTATCGAATCACCGTAGCCATAAGCAGCATGATGATCACCACAATATATTTATATATATCTTTTTTAAACATCATGATCAGATTATTAAGCGCGATCAATATCGTTATAAAGTAAGCTGTTATCTTTATGTTGAGTAAGATATTAAACAAAAGATTTCTGTCACTTAACCTTAGACAGTTGAGCATCGTCGCTATTGCAGCGGTCAATAAATATGTTGTGGCAATTATTAATAAGACATATATGTTATTAACTATTTCATGGTCGACAAGATCGACGAGACTTTTACGCCGTATGGCAACCAGATCATGAAAGGTAAACTTTGACATAGATACCCACATAATAGTAAAGATCGCAAAATAATAAATATTTTGTAGTGGCACTGCGTAGGGGCTCATTAAGGAAAACAAGCCTACAACTATAAAATTTGCCGCTAATGATAATTTGAAGATGCTTTTATAATCTCTCATATGATCTTGCTTTCTTATAGATCAGGAAGATGCCTAAAAATAAGGGGATACAGTTAGTCAAGATGATAAGTATCGTGGAGAAACCATAATAATCACCAGAGCCCATTAAAAGCGAAGGCATGAAATAGATCGCAATATTAGATATTGCGCTGCCGATCCCCCCTAAGTAAAGAATTACACCGCCAACAAGCGTTAAAGCAAAATAATATAAGTTAGAGTACAAAAATGACTGCCAGGGCTTAGTTACTACTAAAGCCAGGGCATTGGCAAAAAAGCTATAGACAAAAGGCATTATGAAAAACCTGATAAAGCCTTCCAAGAAGAAATAGATAAAAATGTGATCGTAATATAGATCTTCTGAGAAAATATCAGTCAAAATATAGCGTGCTGATTGTAAGTTTTCTTTATCTGCGATCTGATCCACAAATATCAAAAGCAATAAATAAGCCACAAAGAAAGCTATCGCCACTTTTAAAGAGCTTAAAACGACTTTCTTAGAAATATACTTTGCATAGCCGTCTTTCTTGCTTAATACAAAAAAATCAATTGAATTCCATTCTTTAAAGATCCAGAACGATCCAATGGCAGTTATTACAGGCAACAAGATCTGAAATAATTGTGTTGACCAGATGATCATTGACGCATAACCATAATAGAAGACATCGTTATATATCATATATATTTCAAAAAAACCATAATCGCCATTTAATGTCGGGATATCGCCATACTCATACAAAAACTTTACCTGTTCATCAAAATTGAAAAGACACTCAAAAAATCTTGTGATAAAGCTATAATCTGAATTTAAGGATACGACGATTATTGCCATGCATATCGCAAAAATAGCCAAATATTTCTTATTTAATTTAAACATTATTTTACTCATATAAGCATCTCCCAATAAGTACCTTGATAATTAGTGATCTTCACTAATAAATAAGCAATGATTATCACAAAATATTTAAAATGTTGTGCCTATTACATTTCCATTCTACATTATTTGCGTATTTCGTGCGCACAGATAATATGATCTTAGGCATATAATAAAGTCCATGCATCTCGGTAGAGATGCATGGAATAATGTGCAGAACTATTAGCTTGGTGACCAATTGCCCTTTATATATGTTCCTGGGTCAACAATATGTTCTCTTTTGGATTTTAAATAATAATAATTACCTGATTTTGCTTCGTGCCCCAGAAAATTTGCCGATCCATAAGCGGCAAGCAAAACTTCACCGACACCATTTGATGCACCTTTTGGAACGATCGTAAACCATTGTTTATGGGTGTTGCCGTGTTCAGAATATGTCCACGTGACCCATGGGTATTCCGATGATGTTTTTTTAATTTCTGAAGCAGATACTCTTTGCCAACTGTCTCCCCGTGTCGTTCCGGCAAAACTTTGTGATGTTGCAGCTAAAACGCTGACCCCGGAAGCAATTGTCAAAACAGCAATGATTGCTAATGCGAAAATAGATTTCCTTTTCATTCTACTACCCTCCTTTCTATTTCGCTGTTATTCAAATTATTTGAAACTGTCTCCGTTTTTATACCTCGCTTTCATACTCTGCCTCCCTATGGTTTAGTAGCAGTCAACAATACAGCCGTCATTTAGACCCCTGGTCTCTATTTCGCATGAGGGTGGATCTGTGACTGTATTTTGATCGTTTTTCTCTATGTCTGCGAATAGATTTCCACAGATTAGAGCTAGTACAGAAAAGAATAAAATTGCTTCTTTCATATACTTTCTTACCTTTCTGACTTATGAATATCATGTTTATCAAATAAAGTAAAACGCTAGAGTCCACTATTTTGAAAAAAGCCCAAAATCAGCTAAATTTTATGCTCAGTGGTCACTAGCAGTTTTAAAGGGTGCATAAATTATCTTTATGAGGTAATATGTAGATATGGATAGATTAGAACTCAACTATGAATTTTTAGGAAGCTTGATCCGCCACTATCGAGAAAGAAAGAAGATCAAACGATCTGATTTACTGGAAGTAATCAAAAACGAGACGGGAAGAACTTATTCTTTAAAGACCATGCAGCGTGTTGAAAAAGGGGAATATTCGCGTCGAAAGTATATCTATGAAGATTTAGGGAAGAACCTGAACTTTAATATTTGCGAAGATAATTATGAATATCACCAATTAGACAAGCTGATCAATATGACCTATGACATTATCAATAGCGGTGAAAGAATAACCGAATATAAGAGACTATTGAAATATAATGAAACGTTTTATAGCGAACATTCTAAAGACATTTACTTATCACAACTATCTCGACTAAATATTGCAGTTTTTAGATATTATCTTTATGGTGAATTTAATGACAAAGGAATAATCGATGTCCTAAAAAAGTGCTATACAAAACTAAATAAAAAGGCCTATTACTTAGCGTGTTATCTTTTAGCTTCAGTCTCATCACACGGAAAATTTGATATGCCCTATAATGGCGCAATTATATATGGCAAAGATATAGCCGATAAAAAGATATATGCCTTAGAAAAGATCTATTATGATTCGTTTTCTAAGACTAGTTATGAAATATATAATGAAAATAGTGTCATATATAATAATCTCTCGGAAGGTGATAAGCTTAAAAAAATCGAAATATTAAATAACTTAATATGCGCTGAATTAAATCTCAAAGGTTATGACGATGCCCTAAGGCATCTTGATGAGGTGTTGAATATGGAAAACATCGAAGAGACCATCTCTCCTTATTATTTGTACACCTTGTATAAGCGCAAAGGGACCATCAGTTTCTTTAAAGAGGATTATAAGAACTGTTACGAGAATTTGTACAAAGTGGGTCATGACTTTTCACATATCCTTGGGTTAAATGTGACTTTTTTATGTGTATCGGCCAAAAAGCTAGGCAAGGAAGATACATTATTGACGATGCTTAGAAAATATAATTCTTCATCTAATGAAGCCGAAAAGCTGATAAAGAGATTTTATCTAGATGTATTTAAAGGAAAGAAAAAATATAGCTCACTTGAGGATTTGATCATTAATCATATACTTCCAAAAGTATATGCCACAAGATCAGCGGTTTATCTGAGGGTCTTTTATGAAGAATTAGAAGAACTTGTCGAAAAAAGCGGCAATACCTATAAGCTATTAGAATATAGAAATCGTATAAAGGATATTTGAAAATAGATCAAGCAGGATTCATGAGATTTGCCTTATTAAAAAATAATGGTAGAATGGGTAAGGTGATTTTATGGAAAAAAAGAAAAGAAAAGTAGACTTATTAAATGTCTTCAATCTCGTATTCATGATACTTCTGATCGTTAGTGCGGTCTTGTTGGTGGTGCAGCTATACTCTAAACTTCCAATCTTATATGTATTGGCTGTGGTGGTCATATTACTTATTGTGATGATCGCTATCCGGGTCTTGGCGACAAGAAAGCGCGGAGTCGTCAGAAAGATCGCGCTGGTGCTCACCTTGATCTTCTTAGTCCTTTCAAGTTTTGGCAACTACTATATCTATCGCACCAATCACGTCTTGTCAGCGATCGGCGGGGCCAATGTTGATATTATCCAATACAGCGTCTTAGTTTCCAGTGATTCAAGCTTTGAAGAGGTCGGCGATCTAAAAGATGCTTCCTCTTTTGACATCATGGTCTTGGGTGATACCGAGTTTAATGATGAGGCGATTGCTGAACTTGAAAAAGATCTGGGCGATACGGCCTTAGAAGTAAATGAAAAC
>CALUVF010000009.1 GCA_944324155.1 uncultured Erysipelotrichaceae bacterium
ATAAAAAGCTTGATAATATCATCATGCGTATTATGGATATCATGTTTACCTTCCCTGGGATCTTGCTGGCGCTATTGATCGTCGCGATGCTTGGGGTAAATGTGGTCAATGCGACCATCGCCATCAGTATCTGGTCGATCCCCTCTTTTGCCCGCATGATCCGAGGACGGGTCTTACAGATCAAGGAAGAAGAATACATCACCGCAATCCGGTCTTTAGGGGCCAGCGATTATTGGATCTTGACACGCCATGTCCTTGTCAATGCTCTACCGACGATCATCGTCATCGCCACGATGCGGATCGCCAGTTCGATCTTGTCGATTGCTACGTTAAGTTATTTAGGTTTAGGGGTCCCACAACCCACCCCCGAGTGGGGAGCGATGATCTCTTCGGCCAAATCGGTCATGTATGATGCCAGTTATTTAATTGTCATTCCCGGTATCGCCGTCATCATGACGGTCATCTGTTTTAATATTTTAGGCGATAAATTAAGGGATATTTTAGATCCCAGTTTGAAGGATTAGGAGGAAAGAAATATGAAAAAGATCCTTTGTGTACTAATTGTTATGAGCATGTTTATGCTAAGTGCGTGCTCTAGCGAGGAAGAAGGCGGCGCAAGCGATGCGACGACCATGTATGTCGAAATGACAACTGCTCCTGTTGGCATGCACCCGCTTAAGACCAATGACTCCCCTTCGACCGCGGTCAACGGACAGATCTTTGAGACTCTGTATGATCGCAGTGAAGATGGAACGTCGTATGAGCCTAACCTGGCCAGCGAGTTGCCGGTCTTTTCTGAAGATGGTTTAACGGCGACGATCAAGTTAAGAGAAGGCGTCAAGTTTCAAGACGGCAGCGCTTTTACAGCTGATGATGTCGCCTACATGATCGACTCGCTCAAAGATCCCGATTATGGTTCGATGCGTCCTTCGATCGTGGAATCGATCGACTCTTACGAGATCGTCGATGACCTTACGATCGACCTGCACTTAAAATATGTCGATGGAGTCTTAGTAGCCAAATTGGCTCATGAAAACTCCTGTATCGTCAACCCGGAATTAGATGAGTCCAAAGATCTCATGGTTGACCCCAGCGGTGCAGGAACGGGACCTTATGAGTTTTCTTCTGCGGTTTCAGGATCAAGCTATGTCTTAGTGGCCAATGATGAATACTGGGGTGGTGAGCCCGCCGTCAAGACAGTTCAATTTGACGTCGTAGCAGATGAATCAACCGCACTGGCCCGTCTTCAAACCGGGGAAGCGGACTTCTTTACCGGCATTAGCGCCAATACTTTAAGCACTGCTTCTGAGATCGAAGGCTATACTGTGGTCAATAAAGAAAACAGTTCTATTAACTATCTGGCTTTAAGAAGCTCAGAAGATACGGCCATCAATCCTTTAATGGCAAATCTTGAATTCCGCAAGGCGATCATTGAAGCGATCGACTTTGATACTTATATCGATACGATGTTAGGCGATATCGCCTCGCGTTCGCAATCGATCGTCGGCCCAACTTTAGTGGGTTATACAGAAGCGATGGAAGATGCCGGCTATAAGTATGATTTTGAAGATGCCCAAAAGATCGTCGAAGATAATGGCTGGGAAGGTGAGACCATCACCCTTTACACTTCGACCACTAAAGCTCATCAGGATATGGCGGTTTATATCCAGTCCGAACTCGCCAAGGTCGGTTTGAATGTCGAGATCGTTCAAGAAGAGTGGGCCTCTTACTTAAATAATGCCCGGGAAGATAAAAAACTTGATATGAGCCTCTTCTCTTGGGCTAACGTCACTGGCGATGGCCAGCAGATGTTAGAGCCGAATTTCTCAACTGCCAACGGCAAGCGTGTCAAATACAACAATGCCGAATTTGATGCCTTAGTGGAAGAGTCAGTCATGACCACCGATCTAAAAGAGCGTGAAGAAGCGATGCTTAAGGCGGTCGAAAAGATCCAAGGCGACGCGATCACCACACCGACCTACAGCCAAAATTCGATCTATATCTACAATTCCAAGAAGTTTGATAACGTCATCTTAGATGCGGCTGCACAATACAATATCTTTGATGTTAAGCTAGCAAGTGAATAAAACCTAAGAAAAAGGGGGTACCTATGGAAAAAGTTCTGGAAGTAAAAAATCTATATGCGACCTTTACGATCCAAAAGAAGGATTATGAGGTCTTACACGATATTTCCTTCAGTATCAAGCGCAACGAGACCGTTTGTGTAGTCGGCGAATCGGGGTGCGGGAAGAGTGTGACGACTTTGTGCATCATGCAGCTTTTGCCCAAAAACGGGAAGATCCAAAGCGGGTCGATCATCTTGGACGGCCAGGATCTATTAAAGCTTCCCAAAAAGGAAGTCCGCCAATATCGTGGCAAGAAGATGGGCATGATCTTTCAAGAACCGATGACCGCCTTAAACCCCCTTTTGACGATCGGCTCACAACTTAGAGAAAACATCGTGCTGCATCGAGGACTAAAGAAAAAAGAAGCCAATGAATTGGCCTTAGAATACTTAAAAAAAGTTGGGATTGCCAACCCCAAGGAGCGCTTAAGACAATATCCCTTTGAGTTAAGTGGCGGACTTAGACAAAGGGTCTTGATCGCTATGGTCCTTTCGGCCCAGCCGGATCTTTTGATCGCCGATGAGCCCACAACGGCACTTGATGTCACCATCCAAAAGCAGGTCTTGACACTTTTAAATGACTTAAAAAAAGACATGAATGCCGGGATCCTTTTTATCACACATGACCTTGGGGTAGTGGCCGAGATCGCCGATCGCGTCGTTGTCTTATATGCGGGAAGAAAAGTGGAAGAGGGGACGACCGAGCAGATCTTTAAAAATCCGCTCCACCCCTATACCATCGGCCTTATGAAGGCTGTGCCCAATGTCGATCTTGATGAATTTGAGATCAAACCGATCCCTGGCACCTTCCCGAATATTACCGAGGAAATACCAGGCTGCCGCTTTAATCCGCGCTGCCCCTTATCTAAGGAGTGTCCGTTATGTATAAAAGAAGCTCCGGAAATGATTGAGGCCGAAAAGGGGCATTTTGTAGCCTGCCATTTGGCGAAGGAGGAAAAACGATGAGTGAAAGAAAGGTCCTGATCAAGGCACGAAAGCTCAAAAAATATTTCGATGTCGCTAAAAATACCAAATTAAAGGCCGTTGAAGATGCGACCTTTATGATCTATGAAGGAGAGAAATTCGGGGTCGTTGGCGAATCGGGCTGTGGGAAGTCGACGCTGGGACGTCTGATTTTACAACTTCATAGCCAGACCTCGGGTTCGTGTGTCTATTTCGGCAAGTCGATCCAAGAGATCAATCCGCGCTATCTGCAAAAAGAGATCGGTAAGTTAAAAGATTATCAAACAAAGGCCAAAGAGCTCTATCAGAAAAGCTTGAAATATGATCAAAAGATCAAAGATCTAAACGCTAAGCGCGATGAGCTCGACATTGAGATCAGCGCGAATGACGCCCGCCTTTACGATAAACTTTCTAAAGAGATCGACAAAGCGCGCTATACTTCCAAAGAATATAAGAAAAATGCCTCGCGCTCTTTAAGAGAAGGTTCTAGGATCGTAGGCTCTTTGATCTTAAGCGGTGACCTCGATAAGGTGACCGAGCTCTTTTTTAAGGCTGAAGATGAGATCAAAATGGCCCATGATCTTTTGATCAAGTGTAATGCACTGCGCGACCGCTGCCATGAGATCGAACTAAAGCTCCATGAGTCTGAAACGATCGATGATAAGATCAAAGCACTTGAGGCCAAAAAAGATAAGAGCGATATTGAAAAGTTCCAATTAGATGATTACTTAAAGATTAAAAAAAGCATCAATAATCTTGATGTCGACGCTCTTATTAGTGAAAGCCAAAAGTTGTCAGGTGAGATCGATGCACTAGAAAAAGAGATCCTTAAGCATCGTGAAAATGAGATGGCCTATCGCAAAGAAGCCTTCAGCTATCGCGATAAGAATGTTTTAGATATTACGGAGCGCTGCCAAGATGAAACATATCGCCGAAAGCTCGATGCGAATTATGAGACCGGCATCAACTTAAGCAAGCTCACAAGATCTGAGATGCGTTCGATCCGCAAGGATATGCAGATGATCTTCCAAGATCCAGCGGCCTCTTTAGACCCGCGGGAAGCGGTTGGCAAAGCGATCGAAGAAACTTTTAAGATCAATACCAAGATGCCTCATAAAGTACGCAAGGAAAAGACCATGCAGCTTCTAGAAAAAGTCGGCTTAAAAAGAGAACACTACTATTCTTATCCTCATTCTTTATCCGGCGGCCAGAAACAAAGAGTCGGGATCGCCAGAGCCATTGCCCTAGATCCAAGCTTCATCGTCTTAGACGAGGCTGTATCGGCCCTCGATGTCTCGGTTCAGGCCCAGATATTAGAACTTTTAGATGAGCTCATTAAAGAAAAACACATGACCTATTTTTTCATCACCCATGATCTAGGGGTCGTCAAACACTTTTGCGACCGCATCATGGTCATGTATCTTGGGAATGTGTGCGAGCTTGCACCAGCTAAAGAGCTCTTTAAAAAACGCCTGCACCCCTATACGGAAAGCCTTTTAGAATCAGTGCCAAGACTGACGCTATTAAAAGATCGCAAAGGTCAAGAAAAGGTTCTAGAAGGTGAGGTTCCAAGTGCGATCAACCCACCTAAAGGCTGCCCTTTTCATACCCGCTGTCAAAAATGTATGGACATATGTACTAAAAAACGTCCAAAATATATTGAAGTCGAAAAAGATCACTTTGTGGCTTGTCATTTATATGGGGAGAAAAAATAATGCGTTTCGATGAACTAAAACAGGATTATCCATCAAACAGATATTGCATCACTGCCCGTGAGGGGGTCGTGGCAACCGGTTCTAATTTAGCCAGTGCAGCAGGTCTTGAGATCCTTAAAAAAGGTGGCAATGCGATCGATGCGGCCATCGCTACAGCAGCGGCCTTGACGGTCGTGGAGCCAACGGCCAATGGGATTGGCTCAGATGCCTTTGCGCTAGTTTATGTCAAAGATAAGCTCTATGGTTTAAACGCTAGCGGTTATGCCCCTTCTAAGATCAGCGCTAAAGAGGTCTTAAAAAATCATGACACGATGCCAAAACATGGCTGGACCCCGATCACAGTGCCCGGGGCCCCTAAAGCGTGGTGCGAACTTTCAAAGCGCTTTGGGAAATTGAGCTTAGAAGAGTGTCTGGCCCCAGCGATCAGGTATGCTTATGACGGTTATCCCCTATCGCCAATGCTTGGGAAGATGTTTTTGGCGTCCACCAAGCGCTTTAAGGAAGAGTTTAAGGACGACCCCAAATTTAAAGAGTGGTTTAAGGTCTTTACCAAAGATGGCGAGCCCTATAAGTTTGGCGAGATGATCTATTTAAAAGATCATGCCAAGACCCTCGATCTTATCGCTAAGACGAAGGGCGAGGCCTTTTATAAAGGTGAGATCGCTGAGGCGATCGTTAGACAAAGCACAAGGGACGGCGGCTACTTCAGTCTTGATGATTTAAAGAATTATGAAGCGTCGTGGGTCGAGCCGATCAGTGTAAAGTATCATGGCTATGATGTCTATGAGATCCCACCCAACGGTCAAGGGATCGTTGCCCTCATGGCCTTAAACGCCTTAAAGGGGAAGGAATTTAAAGTGCGCGATGAGAATACTTTCCATCATCAGTTTGAAGCGATCAAACTAGCTTTCGCTAATGCCATGCACTATGTAAGCGATCCGCGCTACATGGGCATTGACTACCATGATCTATTAAGTGATGAATATG
>CALUVF010000010.1 GCA_944324155.1 uncultured Erysipelotrichaceae bacterium
TGATGCTTAAGAAATAGCGAATTTCTATTAAATTGATTAAATTGATACCGTCCAGGCTCTGAATGAGGCGTGCTTTGATTCCGTTTTGATTTAAAAGACCAGTAATTCGCAAGGCTTCGCTGTTGGTATTTGTCAGGACGATGGCATTTGATTTATGATATTTTAAGATCTCATGAAGGAGTGCTTCCTCCATTTGTCTAGAATAGTGTCTGGTTATTTTTACAAGACCGGCTTCTTGTCTAATGGCTTTGATGGGTTCTTGTTTCATACGGTGCCCTATGTTTTTGACAAAGGCATTAGCGAAACGCACGATCTCTTGATCGCTTCGGTAATTGTCGACCATCTCGTATTTTGTGGCACCATAATTCGTGACTAAATATTCTAAGTATTTAGAATTCGATCCTCTAAATTCATATATATTTTGATCGTCATCTCCTACAGCAATAACACGCATATCGTCGTTGGCTTTGATTAGAGCCTCGACTAGTTCAAATTCATCGCTGTTCATATCCTGCGCTTCATCAATTACGAGAACGCCTTTAGTGATCTTCTCTTGTTCAACCTCACCGTTTCTGATCATGGCTGTTGCGCTTTTAATGACGTCGTCGACCCCTTCTAAATTTCCGATCTTTCCCAAAAGATCAAAGCAATATGAATGAAAGGTCTTAATTTCAACGTAGTTGGCGGCATTGCCGATCAAGTTCTTTAAACGCATTTTAAATTCGGTGGCCGCAAGACGTGAGAAAGTAAGCATGAGCAACTGTTCGTGCTTGATATCCTCAAGTATCAAAAGAGATGCCAGTTTGTGGACCAAAACCTTGGTCTTACCGCTTCCTGGTCCAGCCGCTACGACGATGAACTTAGAGTGATCGTCGCTTATTATCTTGAGCTGAGTCTTGGATAATTCTTCAAAGAGCTCCTTATATTTTCGCGGGGTTATATTGCGGTCGATCTCTTTTAGGCGATCTTCTTTAAAGTATTTTTGAATAAATTTTTCAAAATCCAAGTTGAAATAGTCATGCACAAAGCCAAGAGCCGCTTCATAATCTTTGACCATGAGGTTGGCATATTCACCCACGATGTGGATCTGACGTATTTTTTGTTTATAGAAGTCATCGAGATTTTGGTAGTCTTCTTTTTTATATTTAATGAGATTATTTAGAGTAAGACGCTCAATCGTTAAGGCATTATAAAGGACCAAGAAGCCGCCCTCAAGTCTCAAGGAGCCGATCTTGGATAAATAAAGCAGGGCATCTTCGACATCTTTTAAGCTGATGTCGTCATCAAACATATCAAGGCGAGGCAAGGCCCTAAATTCGTTATAGATCTCAACAAGAGAAAACCACACTTCGTTTTCATCTTTTTGAGATGACCCATTTTTTGTGGCGCGATCATAAAGTTTCTCAATAATAAAACGGCACAGTTCGATGCGCTTCTCAAACTTTTTAATAAGGGTTTCATACGGTTTTTCTAAAACGATGTTGATATTGTGATTATGGGAGTTTTCTTGCTTAGAGATATAATTTTTGATCTCTAGAAAATACAGTAAAGTTCTTATGTTTTTGATGCTTGATCGACTGATTCCATCATTAAGTGCTTTTTCGTTGAGCTCTTTTAAATTATAGGAATTTAGTGATTCAGAGAATTCTTTTAAAAGAAAGCGCTCTAGTCTAGCGTAGTTTTCTAGATTATTCATGGACTTGTTTTCGGTGTCACTTGTGGCGATATAAGCACTCATATCATGGCTGTCAGACAAAATGCCTTCTTGGCGCATCAGGCTGATCGCTTCGATCACATCTTCCTTCCTGATCCCCAAGATATCTGCTAGATAGTCTACCCTTGACTCTGCCTCGTCTTTTAAGGAAGAGGTATTTTTTTCAGATATCAGGCTTTTGATGATCCTTTTGGCCTTTAGTTTCATCGTTTCATCCATTAAAGAAGACCTATCTATGGCTCTGGCAGCCTCGATCATGTTTTTGGCTAGGATACTGGTGGCAAAGATTCGTGGGGCATTTTGATGACGCTTGATATAACCGGCGTTTTCTAAGGCCGCTAGGGCTGTTTTGACTCTTGTTTCAACATCATTTACATTATTGTCCCAACCTGCCCCACGGGCAATTTCAAGTGCTGAGAAAGAGATGAATTTACGTCCTTTAGACATCTCTTTGATAGCTTTAAAGACCTGTTGGATCTCACTCATCGATAGCTTGGTCTGGTTCAGCAAGATAAAATGTTTATCGAGGTCATTTTCATTAAAAAGAACATAACACTCCGCTCTCATCTTGGGGTCGCGACCCGCTCTTCCGGCTTCTTGGATGTAATCTTCTAAGGAGCTTGAAATGTCATAGTGAATGACAAGACCGACGTTTTTTTTATCAACGCCCATGCCAAAAGCTGAGGTCGCCACGATCGCAGTGACCTTGTCATTCATAAAAGCTTCTTGATTGTTGATCTTTTCTTTGGCATCCATCTTGCCATTAAAGGGCAGGGCCTTAATACCATCAGCACATAGTTTTTCTGCGATCTGTTTCGTTCTTCGCGTCCTTGAGACATAGATGATCGTTGGGCACTGCTTTTTAAGGATCAGATCGCGCAGAGTGTTGTATTTTTCCTGGTCCGTACCTTTATATAAGACGGTGTAGTGTAAGTTTTCTCTAGTGGCATCAGAAGCAAACAACTTTAGGTCAAGATCGAGTTTCTTTTTAAAATAAGTCACGATATCGCTGATGACTTTTTGTTTAGCGGTCGCTGTAAAACAAGATACGGGAATAACGCCTTGACCTTTCTTCTTTAAAAGCTCATGGATAAAATCGCCGATAAATAAATAGTCGACGCGGAAATCTTGCCCCCAGGCCGAGAAACAGTGCGCTTCATCGATCACAAAACGGGCAATGTTTCTAGAAAGAAGGATCTTTTCAATGGTTTTTGAGCGCAGCGATTCTGGCGAGATATAAAGCAAGGAAGCCGATCCATTATAAAGCCTTTCGATAGCGTCGGCTCTTTCGATCGGATCTAATAGGCCATTGATCGTGACAGCTGATGTTATGCCTTTGCTTGCTAAGTTGTCGACCTGATCTTTCATTAAAGATTGAAGAGGGGAGATGACAACAGTCAAGGAGCGCGTCGTTTCAGCATCCATCAAAGCCGGGAGCTGGAAGGTCAAAGACTTGCCGCCGCCGGTTGGAAAAATCGCCAATAAAGATTCCCCTTTCAAAGCCGACCTAACAGCATTTTCTTGCAAAGTTTCGCCATTATAGGTGCGAAAATCAGAAAAACCAAAATATTTGTTTAAAGCTTTTTTGGGGTCGAGGATATCTAGACAATATTCGCAATGAAGACAAGGGGTATGCCTTAATAATTTTAAGACATTGGTTATTTCTGGATAGTTTCTTAAAAGCCAGGGGGGGGTGATGGAATTATAGTCATCCGTCGCAATCAAAGCCAAAGCGTAGGCTAATTCGACTGGCTTATTTTTAATAAGGCTTAAAAGCGGGGAATTAATGCAGATCTTGCCATTAAAATAATCTTTGATATCAAAGTCAAGACTCTTAATTTCCGGGTGATACTTAATGAAATTAAAGAATCCCTTAAATTCTAACTGTGAAGCCAAAAGGCCATAGGATATCTTTTTAAGTTTATTATCAAGAGATAAAAAGGCATTTAACTCATCATAAAAAAGATCGAGTGCTTTTTTGGCGTCATTGAAGGGATTGTTGAGGTCATCACTTTGTAACTTATCATCTTTGACCAGGGCGTGATAAGGTTTTTTAGGGAATAGTAAGGGTGATAAATAAAGTGTATCGATCAAAGGGATAGAGATATCAATTCCCATACTTTTTTCAATATGGGGTATGTCGTGATGGATGATATTGTGACCACAGAGATATTCGGCATCAGAAATAAAAGAAGCAAATT
>CALUVF010000011.1 GCA_944324155.1 uncultured Erysipelotrichaceae bacterium
ATGATGAGGGTATTGCCAAGATCACGCATGTTTTTTAAAGAGTTGATCAGTTTGGCATTGTCCTTTTGATGAAGACCGATCGAAGGCTCATCTAAGACATATAAGACCCCAGTCAGACCCGAACCGATCTGGGTGGCCAGGCGGATCCTTTGAGCCTCGCCACCTGACAGGGTCATGGCCTTGCGGTCAAGACTCAGGTAGCCAAGTCCTACATCGATCAAAAACTTCAGACGCTTTTTGATGTCCTCTAGAAGCAAGCGTCCGATCTCGGCTTTCATCTTGTCAAGTTTTAGATCTTCTAACCAGGCATAGGCCTTTTCGATCGGCATCTTGGTAAATTCGTTGATATTTAGACCGCCGATCTTAACACATAAAGCCATGGAGTTAAGACGGGTACCAAGACACGTCGGACACTCGGACTCGTGCATGAAACTTTGATAATATTCTTTAAACATGGAAGAGTTCGTGTCCTGATACCGTCTTTCGATCATCGTTTTGACACCTTCGATCATGCCTTTTTTGACATATTTGGTGCCAGAAGAAGTATTGACCTCATAAGAGATCTCTTCTTTCGATCCATTAAGCAAGATGTCCATTTCTTTTTTAGACATATCTTTAAGAGGCTTATCAAGATCGATCTTATAGTAATCTAATAAAGCCTTATAGTTTTGCCACTCTACGCGATCACTCCCCACGAGGTTTTTATAATAGCGGATCCCGCCTTCGTTGATCGAAAGATTAGGATCAGGTATCAAAAGATCGATCGCTACTTCCATCTTTGAACCTAGGCCCTTGCAGTCTTCACAAGCTCCTAAAGGCGAGTTGAAACTGAAAAGACGCGGTTCAAGATGCGGCAAGGAGAAGCCGCACTTCGGGCAGGCATAGTTGCTAGAAAAAAGCATCTCGCCCTTGCTTGTAAGGCAAAGCGCCAGTCCATCAGCGAGCTTTAAGGCCAATTCCAAAGAGTCATTGAGCCTTGTGTTTATTCCTTCACGCTTTTTAAGACGGTCGATAACGATCGATATATCGTGCTTTTGATTTTTATTTAAAGGCTCAATCTCATCGATCATCTTTAATTCGCCATCGACATAGACCCTTAAAAAGCCCTCTTTCTTTAATTTTTCAAAAAGATCCTTAAAGGTCCCCTTTTGGTTTCGGGCAATGGGCGCCAAGATCTCTAAGCGCTCCCCCTCATCTAGCGCCATAATCCTTTTGACCATGTTAGGGACAGTCTCGGCCTCGATCGGCTCATCGTGGTTAGGACAGTAGGGCGTCCCACACCTGGCATATAAAAGTCTTAGATAGTCATAGATCTCGGTGACCGTCCCAACCGTCGAGCGGGGATTGTTAGAGGTCGTCTTCTGATCGATCGAAATGGCTGGCGAAAGTCCCGTGATCTCATCGACATCAGGTTTTTCTAAGCCCCCTAAAAATTGACGGGCATAAGAAGACAGGGATTCGACATAGCGTCTTTGTCCTTCGGCATAGATCGTATCAAAAGCCAAAGAGGTCTTGCCGCTTCCCGAAAGTCCGGTCATGACGATCATCTTATTTCTGGGAAGGGTGAGATCGATATTTTTTAAATTGTTGACGCGCGCGCCTTTGATCGTGATCGCATCTTTCATTAATGGATCCTCCTTTGTTGGTATCTTTCATAAAATGCACTGATAAAATATAAGGAACCTGATACAACGATACAGGTCGCCTCTTTCTTTAAGCTTTCATAAAGCTCATAGTAGTCTTTGTGATATTCATAGCCAAGCCTTGAGGCTTCTTTTTCAGCATCGAAACATTCCTTACTTTCAAAATCGCAAAGATAGATCTTTTTAAAAGCACCATCAAGGATCTCAAGTACGGCTTCATAATCCTTGCGCTTTAAAGCGCTAAAAATAAGGATCTTTTTTAAGGGAATGCGATCTAAGCTCTTTTTTAGAGCCTTGGCCCCTTCTGGGTTATGGGCCCCATCTAGAATAAGCAAGGGAGCGCGGTCTAAGACCTCAAAGCGTCCGGCCCACAAAGTCTTGCCTAAAGCTTGTTTATAGAGCACTTTTTCTAGGCGAATGTCATAGTTTTCTTTTAAGACAAAAAGGGCTTCAAGGGCCAAGGCGGCATTGTGTATCTGATAGGAAGCCAAAGAAGCGATGTGATATTTTTCTTCTTTATAGATAAAGTTACCGTTACCTAGATCTTTATATTCACTTAACTCATAATAAGGACTATGGTGTCTTAGGGCCTCTTTTTTAACGACCTTTTTTAAGGCTTTTGAAAGCTTTCCGACAAGAACAGGGCAAGCGTCTTTGATGATCCCACACTTGTTGATAGTTACATCTTTTAAAGTGGGTCCGAGCTCTTTTAAGTGATCGTGCCCGATCGTTGTGATGATGCTTAAAAGAGGGTGATGGACGACGTTGGTAGAATCATATATCCCACCCATACCGACTTCAACTATCACAAAATCTGCCTGCATCTTTTTAAAGTAGGCACACATGATGATGTAGTCCATCTCAAACATCGAGAGGCTCTCTTTTTCAAAGAAGTTATAGTATTCATTTAAGATATCTAAAAAGGCCTTTTCTTTGATATTTTTGGCGTCAAAGCGGATCCTGTCAAGATGTGTCAAAAAGTGCGGCGACTGCAAGGTCCCGACATGATACCCTAAAGACATCAACATATCCCTTAAATAAGTAACAGTCGACCCCTTGCCATTAGTCCCGCCCACATGAATGATCCCAAAGTCATCTTGCGGGTTGTCAAGCTTTTTCATGACTCTTTGAAAACGCTCAAAATGGTTGCCATTTGAGCGTCGCGACATGATCCAGGATAAAGCACTTTGAATATCTCTAAATTTCATCGTCTCATTATAACATTTTTCCATGTATAATAGGGCTATGCGTATCATTGGAAACGATTGGGACGAGATCTTAAAGGAAGAATTTGAAAAAGAATACTATCAAAATCTAAGACGCTTTTTAGACGAAGAGTATAAAACACAAACGATCTATCCCAAAGCCCAGGATCTCTATAATGCCCTAAGACTTACGCCTTATAGTGAAACGAAGGTCGTCATCTTGGGCCAAGATCCCTATCATGAGCCAAACCAGGCTATGGGTTTAGCCTTCAGTGTTCCAAAGACCACGAGGATCCCGCCTTCTTTAGTCAATATCTATAAAGAGCTCTTTGATGATCTTAAAGTTCCTATCTCTCAAAGTGGCGATCTAAGACCTTGGGCAAAACAAGGGGTCTTACTTTTAAACACTGTCATGACCGTTAGAGCCCATAAAGCTTTCTCACATGCCCATAAGGGCTGGGAAGAATTGACCGATGCGATGATCAAGGCTCTAAACAAAAGAAAAAAGCCTTTGGTGTTCATGCTTTGGGGGAACTCGGCCAAGCGCAAGGCGGAGTTTATTACAAATCCAAGGCATCTGATCTTAAAAAGCGCGCACCCCTCACCCCTTAGTGCCTATAACGGCTTTTTTGGATCCAAGCCCTTTTCAAAGGCCAATGCCTTTTTAAAAGAGAGCGGGCAAAAAGAAATCGATTGGAGGATCGAATAATGTTACATCAAGATATGAATTTAAAAGCGATGAGCGAATTTATGCCGAATGAAGAAGATATGGCGATGTTAGATCTCGATGTCGTCGTCTGGGTCAAGCTTTCGATCATCTCAAACTTAAAGGAAGTCAATTATTCCTTTATCCGTTTCTTTTTTGATCAAAAAGAAAACATCGACCTCTTTTTAGCTTTTAAAGATCTTTTGAAGACGACTTTTTATGACTTCGAATACAAAGGCGAAAGATTCATTACGATCGCCGAGCTCTTTGCGAAAGAGAAGGTCTCAGAGATCGAGCTCTTATTAAAAGAGATCATGGAAAAATACACCTATGAGGCAGAAGTGATCTTTGACCTTTATACGCACGACGATCACGCCTATCGTTTAAGCAATCTTGATGGGGTCATCAAATACGAAGAGATGAGGATCAAAAGTGAATAGAAATCTTAAGACATACTTAAATAGAAAAGATATGCCTGCTTTAAATGATATGGCGCAGATTTTTGAAGTAAGGGTGCCCCGGCTTTTAAAAAAAGAGCTCATCGACCTTCTTAGTGAAGTTCTCCCTTTAAATTTAGATAAGGCTCTTCTCTACTTGACTCAAGAAGAATATGAGATCTTTAAAGATGTGGCAAAAGGCGAAGAGATAGAAGCTGATAAGGTCGAAAGCTCCTTACTTTTAGAGATGTTTTTAGATGTCTATAAAGGCAAGGTCATCATGATCAAAGAATTTAATGAGGCTTTCTTAAAACTAAGCGCCTATCAAAAGCGCAAGATCGCTAAGGGCGTAAAAGACAACACCGAGTTTTTGGAATTTACCTGTGGCTTGGCCAATATCTATGGGGTCTTGTCACTTAATGAATACACTTATTTTTTAGAGCGCTATTATGGTACTATGCATAACTACGTCGAGGCCATTAAAAGAGTCTTAGCCATCGAAAGAGAAGAGACCTTTGCGACTTTAGATTTTGAAAACGAAATGTATCTCATATCTTATCTTTTGACCTTTGAGATGAATAAAGAAGCGGTTGAAGATATCTTAGACGGACACGATGAATACCAAAGGGTGTACTTGCCTCTTGAAAAGATCAAGGCTTATCATCGCTTAGATCATGTTGAAGATGAAAACTTGTTTAAAGAATTTGAAGGATTACTGGTTAAGGCTAAGATCGACGAAGAAGTGATCGGCGATATTCTTTTTACTATCAGTCATCTTTTAAGGCTGGGCTTGATACCGCCTAACTTTGTCCACATTGCTCTAGAAGATGCCGATGAGATCCCAAAGGATCAAAAACTTTATGAAAAGATCATCAAAAAATCTTTGGAACTATACGAAAAGACCCGTTTTTTTGTCTTAAACGGCGCCATGATGGTCGATCTAAACAAAGATCAACTCAATTAAGCGTCTAGAGATACAAGCCCTTTAGTGTGTAAGTGATAATATCGTAGTAAAATAAGCATGGAATTACGATTTTGAGAATGCAAGGACTTCAATTATTTTGGTAATGAAATTATTACTAATATTTTTCTTACTAAAAAGTCGACCAGCGAAGAAAAGATCATGACAGTTAAGCCAAAGATTTTGCCGATGTTTCTTCGAAAATCACGGAAAGAAAATTAGTTCTTCGCTAATATATCTTGTAGAGTGCCAATGTTGTGCTAGAATAGCGATTGAAAGGAATATTTACGGTATGTTAGAAATTAAAAACTTAAGCAAGACTTATGGAGATAAGAAGGCGGTCGATGATTTAAGCCTGACGATTAAAGATGGCGAACTATATGCCTTTATCGGTCATAATGGCGCTGGTAAGACCACGACTCTAAAGGCGATCGCCGGGATCTTGCCCTTTGAATCGGGAGAGATCATCATTAATGGCCACAGTATTAAAGACGATCCCTTGGCGGCAAAAAAAGAGATGGCCTATATCCCTGATAACCCGGATCTTTACGGCTTTTTAAAGGGAATTGAATATATCAATTTTATTGCCGATGTCTATAAGGTTGAGGCTGATGTAAGAAAAGAGCGTATTGAAAAATATGCCAAGCTTTTAGAGATCTATGATGATCTGGCTGACCCCATCAACTCTTATTCGCATGGCATGAAACAAAAGATCGCCCTTATTTCAGCTTTAGTTCATGATCCCAAGGTCATTTTAATGGACGAGCCCTTTGTCGGTCTTGACCCTAAAGCTTCGCATATCTTAAAGGAATTAATGCGCAAGATGTGTGAAAAGGGTGCCACCATCTTCTATTCAACCCACGTTTTAGAGGTTGCGGAAAAGCTTTGCGACCGCGTGGCGATCATCAAAGAGGGCAAATTGCTCAAAGAAGGCAAGATGGAAGAGGTTGTCGGTGACGACTCTTTGGAAGAAGTATTCTTAGAACTTGAGGGTGAAAAAGATGCTTTGGAAATTAATTAAGATTCGTCTTAAATCGCGCTTTTCATCTTTTGGTACCTCTAAGAAAAAGAAAAGCTCTAAAGGCAAGATAGTCGGTATGGCGATCCTTGCCATATATTGCTTAGTGGTTTTCTTTGGCTTATTTGGAGCACTCTTTGATTCTTTGGCGCTGTTTTTAAATAGTGTGGGCTTGGATTGGGGATACTTTGCCATAGGCTTTGTTTTGGCTTTTGTTGTTGGTTTTGTGATGGTTGTCTTTTTGTGTTATCAAGAGCTCTATCAAGCAAAAGACAACGAACTTCTCATGTCTTTGCCATTAAAACCCAAAGATATCCTTTTGAGTCGGATCTTTAGTGTTTTATTGTTTTGTTATGTGATGGAGGCTTTGGTGCTTTTGCCATGTCTTGTCATGTACCTTTTAAAATATAGCTTGCCAGTTTTGGGCATCATCAACTTTATCATCTTATTTATCACACTGGGACTTTTGATCATAGCTCTATCTTCTTTGGTGGCCTATATCTTTGCCCTTATCATTCCAAAGCTTGGGCGCTTAAAAAATGTCGTGACGATCGTCTTGTTTATTGCGGTATTTGGGCTTTATATGTGGGGTGTCTTTGCATTACAATCAAATCTTATCAACCTTTTATATGCCGGCGTGGATCTCATATCAGCCATTAAAGATGTAGCACCAACAATCTATTATTTAGGGCTGGCCGTCACGAAGGGCGACATGCTTGGTCTTTTGCTTAATCTTTTAGTCTTTGTTTTACCCTTTATCATTATGGTCTATGTCTTATCTCATAACTATGTCAATTTAGCCAATGCCAAACCCAAGATCAAAAAGCGTATTTATCGTGAAACCAAGATCAAGGGCAATGGGGCGATGAGTGCGCTTGTCAAAAGAGAGATCAAGCACTATACCAGCAACGCCATGGTCACGCTTAATGCCTTAGCGGGTATTATCTTTGAGGTCATCGTTTTGATACTTATCATCATCAATCTTGATAAGATCACGATGGTCTTAGAAATAGAAGAGTTAAGACCCTACTTATTAGCTGCTGCCTTAGTCGTGATCATCTATGTCTCATCGTTTAATATCATGTCAAGTTCGATGATCTCGATTGAAGGTGAAACGCTTTATATTTTAAAAAGCTTGCCCTTAAAGACCAAGACCATCCTTTGGTCAAAGTTCTTGGCACATTTTGTGGTCTGTACACCACTTGGAGTGGTCGTTGCCATTATCTTGAGCTTTGTCTTAAAGTTTGGGATCTTAGAGGTCATTGCGCTTATTTTTGTCCCGATGATCTTTACAGCCTTCATAGACCTCTTGGGACTTTTGATGAATCTTTTAAAACCCAAGTTTGATTGGATCAATGAAGTCTATTGTGTTAAACAGGGTTTAGCGGCAGGGATAACGATCTTTGCTGCACTGGGCATTATGTTTTTGATCGCTGCAATCTATATCTGGCTTTTTTCAGGCCTTGACATCAACCTCTATGTCATACTTGTTTCTATCGTGTTCTTTGTATTAGATATTCTTTTAGCCCTCATACTCAATTCATGGGGCGTCAAACGCTTTGAATCATTCTAAAAAAACCTCAGTACTAAAGCCGGGGCTTTTTATACAAATCATAAAGTACTACTTTAAATTTGTATAGATTATTCTCCGATGCAGGAAGCCGATAGTACATGAATGTTTGAAGACAAGGCATAATTTCTTTGAGTATTTGAGATTATGCAGGATTGCCCGACTTCATACATTGAAGCGTCCAACTGTTTAAATGATTTCACATCGCTTAGATTAAAACTGCTTCCTTTCTTTATTTCTATAAGATGCAGCTTGGCGTTTTCAAGCAATATAAGATCGACTTCGTTTTGGTTGTTATCACGATAATAGGAGCCATTAAAAACTTTATCGTTATTGAGATAAGATTTTCTTATTTCGTTCATGACGTAGGTTTCCAGAAAAGCCCCTGCAAAAATGCTTTTTTCTAAAGTGGCAGGATCACTTATGTGTAAGAGATAGGCACAAAGCCCGGTGTCAGCGAAATAAATTTTAGGGGACTTCGTTATCCTTTTAATCATAGAGGTTTCAGAGTAGCTTCTAAGGAAATAAATAAGACCACTGGCCTCAAGGGCTGATAACCATTCTCTAATAGTTGGAACACTGACGCCGATGGCTCTTGAGATCGTACTGACATTGAGCTGTTGACCCGTCAAGGAAGCTAAGGCCGACATAAAATCGTGAAATTGGCTTTTATTGCGGACTTCTAGTATGTCATTGAGGTCGCGGTCAACATAAGTCGATACATAGCGAGAATAAAAGGTCTCACTATTTAAAGCGGGATTATTATAAATTTCTGGGTAAAAGCCCTTAATGATCTGTTTGTAAAGGTCGCTGATACTATGATTATCGGAAGAAGAATAAAGCATTTGTTTTGAAGGGATAAAGGGCCGCTCTTCTTTTTTTGCGATCTCACAGAAACTTAAAGGCTCCATATGCAAAACGGCCGCCCTTCCAGCCATTGATTGGCTGACGCCTTTCATGAGTTTAAAAGCCTGCGAGCCCGTTAAGATAAATAGGCCATTAGATTCCTTATTTTCTAATCTTCGCTGATTGACGATCTCTTCGATGACTTCCATCAAAACAGGTGCATATTGTACCTCATCGATGATCAAAGGATAACCATGGACTTCGATAAAATACCTAGGATCATTTATGGCCAGCCTTCGCTCATCAATATTATCCAAAGAGACATATTTAAAAGACCCGTCTTTGGCGAATTTATAAACCTCAGTGGACTTGCCGACCTGCCTTGCCCCGGTAACGACCGTTACAGGGTAAGTTCTTATGGCTTCCTTTATTTTCGTAAAAATAGTTCGATCGATCATTTTTATCACCAGCTTTATTATACTATTTTTATACAAATCATAAAGTACTACTTTAAATTTGTATAAAATATTCATTTTGAAACCTGTAATCGATGAACTTTTTAGGGGCATTTAGTGCTAAGATATAGACATGTTCGGTTATTTTAAATTGATGCTTAAGGATCACGATTTTATAAAGAGCGCGCTTTTGATCGCAGTTCCTTTGATGTTGCAGCAGTTAGTGGTCTCAAGCGTCAATCTTGTGGATAATTTGATGGTTGGACAATTGGGCGATGTGGCTTTAAGCGGAGTGGCGAATGCTAATCGCTTTTATATGATCGCCTGGAGCGGGATCAATGGCATGGTGGCATCAGGCGTTATCTATATGTCGCAGTTTAACGGCGCCAATAACGAAGAAAAGATGAAGGCGACCTTTAGGTTTATGTTAGTATCATCGCTTGTGATCTGTTTGATTTTTGTCGGCCTGGCCCTAGTTTTTTCAGGACAAATCATCAGCTTCTTTATTAATGATGGCGATGTTATCTTAAGAGGCTCGGCGTATTTAAGGGTGGCGTGCCTATCTTATATACCAGGAGCTTTGTCGCTTTGCATATCCAGTGCTTTTAGGGCTTTGGGCGAGACCAAGCTGCCTTTAAAGATCTCAGTAGTATCGGTCTTGACCAATACCTGTCTTAACTATTGTCTGATCTTTGGCAATTTCGGCTTCCCATACCTGATGGAAGTTGGGGCAGCGATTGCCACGCTGATTGCCAGGATCGTCGAGCTTGTCTTATATCTCATTGCGCTTCATCGTAGCGCCTTTGCCTTTAAGACGCGCTTTAAAGAGATCTTTCACTTCAGTTTTAATTTAGCTAAAGAGATCGTCATTAAAGCGATCCCTTTATG
>CALUVF010000012.1 GCA_944324155.1 uncultured Erysipelotrichaceae bacterium
TAGAAGCGGGATAAGCTTTCCCAAAAGCCTCTTTGGCCTCTTTATCCGATATGCGCCAAATGCTTTCACGATAGATCTTTTTTTGATGCAACTCTTCGATTGTCTCTTTTAGATCCATCTCACGCTTGCCGACTCTGGAGCTGGGCAAAAAGTTTTCATCTTTTAAGGGGTCATAGCCGATTTGATTGATGATGGCATTTTCAAAAGGGGATCGCTCATATAGCTCGCACTTTAAAGAAAAATCATAGCCGCGCTCTTTAAGTTTCAAAAGGTCCTCTGCACGTCCTTTAACATTCACAAAATCTTCTTCATCTTTTAAGATCTTGAGTTTTAAAAGCCTGGCATCATTTAAAAGGCGGCTTTTATCAAAGACTGTGACCCTGACCTCTAAGATCTTTTCTAAAATGATCTTGGTGCTCTCTTTTAAGGCCATTGAAATGGCCCTGTTAAAGAGTTCGCTGATTTCTTTTTCATCGGCCTTTTTATTGATCTGTAATTCTTTTATTTCAAAAGCCATTTTTAAAAGCGGTGCCCCGACCAAAGGCCCCTGCCTTTTTTCGATCACGCCCAAAAAGATTTTAAACCATCGCTCATCTTTGATGCCATGGATCAAAATGGTATCATCTTCCAGCGGCCTGACATAGAAATGGATAAAACTATCATCGCACAAAGTGAAGATCTCCTTAGGTTCTAAGATCGATTCAAAATAAGCGGCATTTACTTCTTCAAAGTCCACCTCAAGGCCATAGCGCTCCAAAAAGATCCCCTTAAAGATCGCTCCTTCCAGTCGCGAATTAAAGGCGATCGTATAGGGCTTGGCAGCAAAACTTATCACAAGATCTTCTCTTTCAAGAGACAATTCTTTTAAAGCTTCACGTAACCTCATTTCATCAGCGCTCTTAAAGATGATCTTAAAGCGAAATAGATTTTTCTTTAATTCTAAACCGATGTGATGGCCCAAAGGCAAGTGATCAAGACCTCTGATTAGCGCGATCTGGCCGTCTTTGACGACCTTTACCTCTTCAAACTTAGACCCATCATAGACGCGGATCGCTTCGACCTTATCATCTAAAAGATGATCTTTTAGGTGGATCGCTTTAAAAGAGCGCACATACTTATATAATTCATGATCGAGATAGACCTGTTTAAAGGCATAATAATCTTCCTTATTGCCAAGGCGATAAGGATAGGTCAGCTCGCTTAAAAGACCTAAAAATGTTTCAAGATCTTTGCGCGCTAAGGCACTGCCCTTAAAAAGGGGTGTATATTTTAAGTTTCGCAAAGCGTTTCTTTTAAGTTCGAGAGTCAGCTTTTGATGGTTCATGTAATAATCAAAACAATCCTCGTCTAAAGAAGCGATTTCTTCGTCAAGATCATCACCATACGAAACGATCTTAAAATGTTTGTTCAATTCTTCTTTGATCTCGTGTTCAAAATATCCTCCCAGATCCAGCTTATTTAAAAAGATAAAAGTTGGTATCAAAGAGCTCTTTAAGGTCTTGATAAGATCGAGGGTCGAAGAATTGATCTTGGCATTTGAATCTATTAGAAGAACCGCATAATCACTGGCCCTAAGGCTTGATAAAACCTCATTTCTAAGATCGAAATGACCCGGGGTATCCAAAAAGATGAAATCTTTATCAAGGATACTTAGATTTAAAAATTTCGATAAGATCGTGATGCCCCTTCTTTTTTCTTCCTCATGAAAATCAAGCTCAACTTCTTTATTAAGAAATTGAGCGATATTTTTTAAAAATGTCGTCTTCCCAGCATCGACATGTGCGACAAGAGAAACGCAGATCTTCCCTTCCATCAAAAAAATGTCTTTCTATTTATGATCAGTCATTAAAAGCCGAGGCATAGCTTCGATATTTTTCAAGGCTGCTGGCCGAATTCCAAATGATATATCCGCCATCTAGACCGCCGTCTTTAAGGGCGCGAATCTGTTCTGAGATCTTAGCGGCATCATAGACCACATAAGGTTCCTTGATTGAATCATATCCTTGGATCCAGGTGCGCACTACCGCCGGGGTCGGGCATTCCTTCTGACGTTCATAAGCTAAAGAAGACCAGGCTGATAAAAGCTTATAAGGAACTTCCCAAACTGCTTCTGTAATGCCATAGTCATGGATATTGAAATGATCGGGGTAGGGCATGGCACTGATGACATCGACGATATTTGAAATGATCGGCCAATATTGTCCATAGGCCGTTACATAATCATTGGCACTCTCCCCAAAGACATCGACCGAAAGATAAGCCCCGACATCGTGGATCTCATCTTTGGCATAATTCAAAAAGCGCGAAAGGGCCATGATCTTAGTTTCGCCAAGTTCATTCTTAAGATCGATCAGACCATTCTTTTCATATGTTCCGATGAGATCTGGGAAACGCATATAGTCAAACTGGATCTCATTAAAACCGCAATCTGTTACGGCCTCTTTAGCCAAAGTCACATTGTACTCCCACACCAGGCGCGAAAAGGCACTAGGCCAATAGGTGCCATTGTGATAAAAGGGGCTACCGTCATCAGTATTTGTGATCGCCACTTCTGGGTGATCTTTAGCCATAAAAGGATCGCGAAAGACGGTAATGCGCCCGATCGTGTAGATCCCCTCATCATTTGCCTTTTTGACAAAGGAAGCGAATTCTTCTTTCGTATAGCGTGCCGACTCGTTGGCGCTGGGGCTATACTTAGTGGCGGCATCTGAAACAAAGCTCACCACATCGGTATCGCGGATATCGATCACAAAGGCATTGATACCACTCTCTTTTGCTAGTTCAATATAAGCGTCGATGTTATTTAAAACTCCTGCCCCCAAATATAAGGTCCTAGCCTCTTTGAGTAAAGGATTATCTTCAAAATGTACTTTTTCCACCGGTGAAAAATCTAACTCGCTGGCCAGGCCGCCACCATAGATATTTTCATTGCGCTTTTGATGGACGATAGTCGTTTCATCGCTATAGGTCTTAAGAGCTTCTTCTTCAAAAATCGTCACATACTCGGACCTCACATTGCCCTCGCCTTTTTCGTTTTTGACAAGGTAGCGGTTAACACTGCCATCTTCCTTTAATGAGTCATAGCCTAAAACTTCTAAGGCTTCACCCTTAAAGAGATTATCCTTGATCTTAGGACTTTTTAGATCTTCATAAAGGATCGTATCTTTTAAGATATAGAGTGTCTTTTCTAGGACCACGTCTTCGTATTCCTTAACGTATTGTCCCTCTTTCAGATAGTAGTCTTTATCATCGATCTTGGCTAAGTGATAGTCTTCATCTTTGATCTTTAAGGTCTTGGCATATACTTCGACCTTCAGACCTCTTATAAGTTCGGCGGCTTCTTCTTCGCTGTTTAAAACAGTCGCTGTTTTTTGATCACTAGCTAAATAATAGGTCTCGTGTTTGTTTTCAAGATAAAAGCAATAGCCAAAAAAGATCCCTACGCCAATAATGATGACAAGTAACAATCCGATAAGCGCTTTTTTCATAACGTCTTCTCTCCCTTTAAATAAGGACGCCTCAGCGTCCTTTATTCTACTACATCAACTCGATAACCCTCGTATTCGCCATGTAAGAGGCGCGCTTGGTTAGCGATCTCAAAGATATTAGTCAAGATCTTGCCGTCGGTATTCACAAATTCTTTAAGGATATCGACGATGCCCTGTCTTTCATCGACATTCACCCGATAACCATGAGACAATACAATTTCAGTAAATTGTCTTAAATTATCTAGGTCATCAAAGTCTAAGCGATGCAAGACGATCACTTTTTTATTCAAGGGGTATTCTAAGGCGATCGCTTCTTTCAGGTCATAGACAGCCCGGATAAAGCTTTGCGAAAGATATGGGTAAAGTTCCCTGATCTGGGAATAGATATCCTTTGTCTCATCGACCTCCAGGTCATTTAATTCGCCTAAGGCTCCTTCTAATTCGGAAACCAATTCATCGATATAGTCTTCATCGTCCTCTTGTTTTTCTTCTTCTTCGCCTTCATTCATGATTTCAGAAAACAGGTCATCGATCTCATCAGGTCCCAGATCTCTTTGCGTTTCTTCCTCTTTTTTAGGAGCTTCGGCTTCTGAAAAGGCTGAATTGATCGCTTCTTGGATCTGAGCGAGATATGGATCTTCTTCTATGGCGATATCAGGCTTGGCCTCGACCTTAAAAACACCTGAGCTTTCATCGCTATATTTAAAGCGCTCTTCATCGCTCACAACCTTAAAAGGTGCCAAACCTTGGATCTTTTCTTCTTTTTTAGGCTCTTCAACATCTGATAAAAGCGCCTCTAATTCTTTTAAAAGGTCGTCATAAGAAAACTCTTCTTTGGTTTCTGTAATGGGCTTGATGCCGTCATTATAGTTATTGAGCGTCTTATCAAGGTCATGCAAAAGATCATTTGTCATATCCTTGGCCATCTTTTGAGCTGCATCGATATCTTCTGGCTGATCACTCGAGAGATCTTTCAATTTCTCATCGATGTCAAAATCGGCCAGCTTACTAGCGACCAGCGTCTTGATATCTTCAAAAAGGACGTCATCTTCACCTCTTTTATCTTCTGAGAATTCAAGGTTGTTATTGAGATAGGCCATAATCGATGATACGATGCCTAATAAGACGATATTTTTAAGTTTCACTATTTCTTCCTCCTTAAAATCAGGATTCCATCTCCGATGTCTTCTTTTAGTATTATATCAAAACGTTCGTCTTCTTGCACGAAGTGTTGAAAACTGGCAATCTTTTTGACAAGCATCTTGGTATTGCGATTATGCGTTAAAGAAGGGTCTTTGACCATACCATGAAAATTCATGTTGTCGAAGATCATATATCCTGTCATTTTGAGATTGTCCAAAAACCTTTCCATATAGCGCTGATATTGAGCTTTGGCAGCATCGACAAAAATAAGATCATATTTTTTATTGATGGTAAATTCTTCGATCACACCATAATAAGCTGTGATCTGACTCTCTAAACGGGCTTTTTGGATATTATCCTTAGCTTTTAAATAGCGCTCTTTATCCTTTTCGATCGTATCGACATGGATCGCTTTATCCAAAAGAGCCATATTGATCGCGCTATAGCCTACGGCCGTTCCCAATTCCAAAATATCTTTGAGGTCTTTTTCTTTAATAAAGTCGAGCAAAAACTGAAGACCCCCATCAAGCATGATGGGGATATGTTCATTTTCAGCGTCTTTTTTTATTTCTTCGATCTTCACTTAAGCAAATCTTTCATCACTTCATGATAGCGATCGTTCTTTTCTTTGGCCTTAAAATAATCGCTGTCTTTGATCGAGAAATAGACCTTGCATTTGGGCTCGGTACCACTGGGGCGTACGGCGATAAAAGAACCATCTTCCAAATAGAATTTAAGGACATCAGTGACATCAAAACCCTTAAGATCCTTGACTTCATTATTTTCGTAGCTCTTTTGTAACTTATAGTCTTCATATTTGACAACTTTATTGCCCAAAACCTCTTTTAAGGGATTTTTGCGCATGTTATCCATGATGGCCTTAAGCTTGATGGCACCATCTTGCCCGGGCAGGCTTACTGAAAGCTGCGAATCATAGTAAGCACCCAAACGCGCATAGATATCATCGAGCACGTCTTTTAAGGTCTGACCCTTAGCGCGATAATATGCGCAAGCTTCCGCCAGCATGACGCAGGCTTGGGTAGCATCTTTATCGCGGACAAAAGGTTTGATCAGGGAACCATAAGATTCTTCATAGCCGAAGACATAGGTCTTTTCCTTCGTCTTTTCATACTTTGCGACCTTATCGCCAATATATTTAAAGCCAGTCAAGGTCTTTTCGCACTCTACCCCATGACTTTTAGCTACGGCCTCGCCGATGTCGCTTGTCACGATCGTATTAAACATTACCGGGTGATCGACTTTAATGCCAAGTTCTTCTCTAGCCCTTAAGATATACTCAAGAAGCAGAGCACCAGTCTGATTGCCGTTAAAGATGACATAATCGCCATTTGAATGTTTGATGCCCACGCCCATGCGGTCACCATCGGGATCGCACACTAAGATCAGATCGGCATCTTTTTCTTTGGCAAGCTTTAAAACTTCTTCATAAGCTCCCATTTCCTCAGGATTTGGGGTCTTGGTAGCAGCGAAATTGGGATCTGGAACACATTGTGCTTCCACAACCTCGACATGATAGCCGGCTTCCTTTAAACAATTTCGTACAGGCCAATTCGAGGCTCCGTGTTCTGGTGAAAAGGCGATCGTGAAGTCCTTGTTTAAGTCCTTGTAAAGACGGATATTTAATACTTCCTCATAGTAAGCTTTGTCGACATCTTCGCCTACCTTATGGATCAGGGGGCTATCCTCTAAAAGCGGTTTGATCGCTAAGATATCTTCAAGCTTATCGATCTCTTTAATGACCTCATCGGCCAATTCGGGGATTAGCTGGCAACCGTTGGCGTCATAAAGCTTATAACCGTTATATTCTTTGGGGTTGTGCGAAGCAGTGATCATAATACCGCCATCGCAGTGATAGTGGCGCACCATAAAAGACAATTCTGGGGTCGGTCTTAACGACTCCGCAACATAGACCTCCACCCCATAGCTAGCCAAAAGACGGGCACAGTCATAGGCAAAGTTTTGCGAATTGTGACGATTATCATAAGAAATGGCGATCTTGGGCGCCTTTAAGCGTGCTTTTAGATAGTTGATATAGCCCATTGTCGCTTTGCGGATCGTATAGATATTGATACGATTGGTGCCGGCTCCCATCAAACCGCGCATGCCGGCCGTTTGAAATTTGCAGTCTGTATAAAAGGCATCTTCGATCGCTTTTTGGTCCATGGCCTTTAGTTCCGCTTTAAGATCTTTATCTAAATCTTCATAATTGAGCCAATAATTATATTTTTCTAAAATGTTCATATTCTCTCCCTTTTAAAAAGAGGAGAAGTCCTTAACTTCTCCTGAATTTGAAACTAAACTATCCAATAACTTTTTGAGTTTTAAGGATTTCTTCGATCGTTGCAACTGCTACATCTTCATCTTCGCCATCACAAGTAATCGTGATTTCAGATTGTGTAGGAATACCTAAAGACATAACACCCATGATCGATTTCATATTGACCGTACGATCCTTATAAGTAACTTTGACATCGCTCTTGAATTTGCTGGCAGCATTTACTGCAACCGTCGCAGGGCGAGCATGTAAGCCAACTGGGTCGATAACGACAACCTTAATTTCTTTCATTTTAAATAGTCCTCCCGTTAATAAATGTACTTAATTTGACAAAACTATTCTACCCCAAATGCTTTGCCTTTTCAATGACTTTCGTAAGCGTTTTCTTGTGAAAATCATTTATGGTAGGTCTCATGGTGCAAGATCTTAAAAGAACGATAGATCTGTTCTAAAAGGATCAGCTTGCTCATTTGATGTAAGAAAGTAAGTTTTGATAAGCATAAATGATAATCTGCGCGCTTTAATACCTCTTCTCCCAAGCCCAAAGAACCGCCAATCACAAAAACGATATCTCTGCCATTTGATAGCCAGCGGTCGATCATATTGGAGAGTTCTATAGAATCAAGTTCTCTGCCTTTAAGATCTAAAACAACGACAAAATCGCTGTCTTTGATCTTAGCCAAGAGATCTTTGGCCTCGAGGTCCTTGATATGTTTATAAGAATCATTGGCAACGATCTTTTGGTCATTGGTATCGATGATTTCGATATTGTGATAATGTTTAATGCGTTTTACATATTCATCGATCAGGGATTTTAAAGATTGGTCCTTGACCTTGCCGCAAGCTAAGATCTTGATCATAAGGGATAAGATAATTTGATCCTTTCGCCATCTCTTAAGATCGTGAGCTCAAAGCGACTTTCATTTGTATAGATAAATTCTAAAAAATCATCATAGGTATCAAGGCCGATCTTACCATAGCTCAGTATGACATCGTGAGTCTTGATTCCCATTTCTTCAGCGATCGAAGAGGATAACACATCATCGACATAGATCCCACTTACTTCATCAAGTTCAAAACCTAAGCTGGTCTTTTGCGCATTCGTCAATTCCCTCATCGGATAAGCACGGATCCCAAGGTTGATTCTTGAGACCTCGTTATCGTGCAAAATTTCCTCGACGATATAGCGAAGCTCAGAAGACCCTAAAGATAAGGCGATATTGGCTTCATCATTGACCACCATCGTATTAAGACCGACTAGTTCTCCTGACATATTGATAAGGGGACCGCCACTATAGCCCTCTGATAAGTCAATATCGCTTTGGATCATATCTAAATAATAATTTTGGCTATCAATCTTAACTAAGATCGAACGGCGGGCACTTGAAACAAGTCCCAAAGCAATCGAATCGCGATAGTCTTCACTTTTTGGATTGCCGATTGCCAAAACAAAATTACCGCCCTTTAAAAGAGTATCATCGCCCCATTCGATAGCACTTAATTCATATTCGTTATCAATAGCTAAGACCGCAACATCCAAAATCTCGTCATAGCCGACCAACTCGCCATCGTAGGATACAAAATTATCAAGTTCGACTTTTATGTACGAACTGTTTTCGATCGCGTGATAGCTCGTGACGATATAGGCCTTTTTTTCATCGCTGCGGGCAATAAAACCGCTTGCAGAGGAAGTATCGGTCCGAATGAAAACAACTTTTTCTTTAACTTCATCATAAGCTTCGCTCAGATCGCTTGAAAAGCCGTCGATGTAGTTGTTTACGACGGTGATCCCATCTTCTCCCGTCAAAGGGCGCGAAGCCTTATACACAAAGACGCTTAAGACCAAAAGCCATAAAGCTAAGACGATCCAGATGATCCTTTGAACTTTCTTTGACATACTATCTCCATTCTATTGCATCACAATCCATAAAATCGCATGGATCTTGGCGCACCCCGTCGACCCTGATCTCAAAGTGAACATGAGGACCAGTGGCAATTCCCGTCATACCGATATCGCCGATATATTGACCTTTTGCGACGATATCACCAACCTTTAGTGGTGATTGGTGCGACATGTGACCATAATAGGTTGTAAGACCGTTGTGATGGTCGATCTCAACGGCATATCCACCGCTGCTTGTATAATAGTTGGCAATAACTTCGCCATTATCGGCGGCATAGACTTTGTCATAGCGACTATACTCATTGATCACATCAGTTGCCGGATGGTTGGGATAACAGTTCCAGCCACAAGTAATGACTGGATTTTCTACCGGCCACATAAAAGTACCAGTCCCCACATAGGGCAAAGGCTTAGTGCCGACTCTGATGACTGCCTGTGTGGGCTCTTCGATCGTTGAGGTTGAGACTTCCTCACCTCTAAGCAAGACACCATTGATCCAAACCTCTTCACTTAATACATACTCCGATCCGTTTTCTTCTTCTTGGATCACTTCGCTGACATTGGAATAAAGACTCTCATCTTCAATATACAAGGGACTTTCGGGCCTTGTTTCACGGATCTTAAGGTCATTGACATTGACAACGACTGTGATGGGCGAAGTAAAATAGGTCACATTTAATTCCATGCCCTCTTCTAAGACCTGATCAGTCGAAAAGATCTTGTCCCTATTTAGAAGCATGATCTGCTCAGGTGACAAGTCGCTGTTTTGGGCCCCGACACCTTGCAAAGTATCGCCTTTTTTAACGGTATAGTACTGTCTTGTCTTGTTTTCTCCAAAGCACAGATATTCAAATATCTCATCAGCATTAGTCATGATGTCGTCAATATCAGCGACTCCGATTTGCGAATTGATATTTTCTTGGATCCGATAGCCCGTGACACGTGATCCCACATCGTCGATCTTTTCCTGGGTTTCCCCACTTTGTAAGGACAAGAGATCTTCTTTAGGGATAAAGTTAAGCAAAAAATCATTCATGGCCTTATTGAAATCATCGAGATCGAGGACTGCGATCGAAGCGTATACGCCCTCGTCGGTCGAAAACTCCACGATATTGACTTCGGCCCCAAAAGCCTCATGCTCTTTTAAATAATCAACGATCTCATCATCAATATTAGAAGCCTCAAAATAGGCGACTTCTTCCGAGATATAATACTCTTCACCAAAGGTCATCTTGACATCTTTAAGACGATCCGCATACTCTTCTTGATAGATCGCTTCGATTCTTTCTTCAACATAGGAAAGGTCACTGATATAACCCAAGAGTTCACCGGAATGAAATAACTTATAGTAAAGGCGTGGCTGGCTTTGATAAGAGATAATCTCTTGCCTTAAAAGACTTGTGTTATTGTCGGCATCAACGACAAAGATCCGGTTTTGATCATCCAAGTAGCGTAAGCCAAAGACAATGAGAAGGCTCAAGATAAGACAAGACGCTATGGCAATGACGTTTTTTAGAGTCTTCATGCGCTCACCGCACTATAAAAGGCATTGATATCCTTTTCAAAGATCAACTTGACCGTGCCGGTAGGACCGTTACGATGTTTTGCCAAAATGAGCTCTACCTCGACCGTGTTGGCTTGTTCGTCAAGTTCCTTTTTCTCATAGTAATCTTCACGATACAAAAACATAACGAGGTCAGCATCCTGTTCGATCGCCCCTGATTCTCTTAAGTCCGAAAGCATCGGCTTTTTATCCTGTCTTTGTTCGACCCCACGCGACAACTGCGAAAGCGCAATGACTGGCACTTCTAACTCTCTGGCCAGGGCTTTAAGGCGTCTTGAAATATCAGAGACTTCCTGCTGGCGTGATTCCGCACGTGAAGAGCTCTGTATCAATTGGATATAGTCAACTATCACTAACGACAAACCGGTTTCATTTTTTAAGCTACGGCATTTTGCGAACATATCGCTGATCTTAATACCGGGGGTATCATCGATATAATAGTTTTGTCTTCTAAGCTCATTGATCGCTTCTGAGATCTTAGACCAGTCATCTTCTGAAAGTTTACCAGTCCTTAGTTTTTGCAAAGAGACATGCGAGCGAGCGCCAAGCATTCTGGTCGCCAGTTGCTCAGCTGGCATCTCCAAAGAAAAGATCGCTACCCCACCCGAGGCGTAAGTTGCCGCATTGATCGCCAGATTTAGCGCGAATGCCGTCTTACCGACCGAGGGACGGGCTGCCAATATGACAAGATCACCTTTTTGGAAACCGGTAGTCATGCGGTCAAGATCCTTGTATAAGCTTTTAACGCCTGTGACCTCATCTTTTTGAGTATAGATCTTTTGTAACTTAGCCAAGGTCTCATCAAAAACTTCGGCACTCTTCTTAAAATCGCTCGACGCTCTTGATCTTGTGATATCAAGAATCTTGTTTTCAGCGCGATCTAAAAGTTCGCCTACATCATAAGAGCCGTCATAGCTCTCTTCCATGATGGTACTGGCGACATTGATGATCCTTCGGGCATAAGATTTATTTTTGATGATTCGAACATAGTCTTTAGTATTGTTTTCACTGACGACCAAATTAGTCAGGGTCAAAAGATAGTCCATCCCGCCGGCTTTGTCATAATAGTCAAAATCTTTTAAACGCTGCGCTAAAGAAACATTATCGATCTTCTCTTTACGCTCATACATGCTGTACATGATCGAAAAGATCTTGCGATGCTTATCGAGGTAAAAATCGTCTGAGACGATCCCGCCTTCGACTGCTTCCCGCATAGCTGAATCGAAGATGATGATGTTGCCAAGAAGCGTCATTTCCGTCTCAGCTGCATAAGGCATGACTTTATTCGTCATTTAATTCTCCTTTAAATGGACATTGATCGTGGCGATAACGCCCTTATATAATTCGACCCTGACCTTTGTGACCCCTAGCTCTTTGATCGGGGCATGATCGATGATCTTTCTTTTATCAATCATAATGCCCTGCTTTTTAAGCTCGGCCTCGATCTGTTTGGTCGAAACAGAATTAAACACATTACCGTTTTTCACATTGACCTTAAATTCAAAGGTCATGTCCTTTAACTTCTCTTTGAGCTCTTCAGCCTTGGCCTTCTTATCGGCCTCTATGGCCTCTTTAGCTTCATTTTCTTTCTGTAAGGCATATAGTGAACCGGCGCTGGCTTGAACGGCCAGTCCCTTGGCAATCAAAAAGTTTCGGGCATAGCCGTCTGCTACTTCCTTGATCTCGCCTTTTTTTCCGACTTTCTTAACATCAGCTTTAAGTATTACTTGCACTTTCCTCTTCTCCCTTCAGATATGCTTCGATCGCTTCTAAAAGTTGGGCCTTAAGTTCTAAGACACTAAATTCCTTGCTTTGAAGGCCGGCAGCTGTCATATGTCCGCCACCATTGATCTTTTCCATGACCATCTGGACATTAAAACCATTTTTGGAACGCGCCGAAACCGCAACTTCATCACTAGCGATCCTGGCGATGACAAAGACAGCGCGGATACCTTTGGTCTTAAGCATCTCATCACCAGCCTGGGCGATGACGGTGCGGTTAAATACGCCTTCTTCTAAGGCACTGATCAAAAGGCCCTCTTTATATAAAATACTATTGTCAATAATCAAGGCTCTTTGTCTGATGACTTCATAAGGTTCTTCCTTAAGCGACTCGCAAAGCATTGGGTCAGCCCCTAAATTTCTTAAACGTGCAGCGGCATCAAAGGTCCTGCTGCCGGTTCTTACGCGGAACTGGTTGGTATCGATGAGCATTCCCAAATACATGATATTGGCTTCGATCTCGTTTATCGGATTGCGCCTTAAAAGATAGGGCATAAACTCGGATAAGAGCTCGCAGCTTGACGAAGCGCTGGCCTCAATATAGACAAGCACGGGCTTGGTGTCTAGATCCGCCCGTCTGCGGTGGTGATCGATGATCGCCACCCGCTTGGCAACTTTCAAAAGCTCTTGACCATTTGAGATATCAGCCATATGATGATCGACCATCATGACAAGGGTATTGTCATCGAGCTGGTTCAAGGCTTCGTTGATCGAAATAAAGCGGTGTCTTTCTTCGAGTTCTTTGCTATAGCGATCCATAACGCTTTTGGTCATCATTTCCACCCCGCCCGAGCGCGCGATAACATAGGTATCTTTCTTATAGCTTTGAGCTATCTCAGACATACATAAGGCTGCCCCTAGGCAATCGGCATCCATCTCTTGGTGTCCACAGATGATAACTTTTGACGAGCGCACGATCAGGTTTCGCAAAGTATTGGCCATAACGCGAACCTTTACTTTTGATGACTTTTCCTTAGCTTCGCTCGAGCCACCGAAATACTGGGCATCTTCGCCGATCTTTCTAACAACGACCTGATCGCCACCTCTGGTTTGAGCAAGATCCAAAAGATTTAGGGCACTTTCATCTAATTCTCTAAGATCACGACTGCCACGTGATAGGGCAATGGAAACACTGAGCGAGAGATCCAGACGCTTGGCCTCTTTTTTTACCGTATTCATGATCGTAAAGTGTTCTTTTAAAAGCTCCTCATAGATCTTCTCGTTTAAAACTAAGAAGATACGGTCATTGCGAAGCGTCTTATAGGCGATGCCAAAACGTTTGAAATAATCGTAGACCACCGATTTGATCTCCGAGGTATTGACACTGTTTTCGCCATCGAGATCTAAGAGTTCATCGTAGTTATCAAAGTTCAGATAGCCTAAGATATAAGCTTCTTCTTCATAATTTTTTTCAAGATCGTATTCGCGCGTTATATCTTTGAAGAATAAGATCTCTTCATCACGCTTTTTCTGGACCTCATATTTTTGATCCTTAAGGGTAACGATTACGCTATCCACGCTGCCGTTGATGAGATCCTGTAAGACATTTTGCCAAGCAAAGACCTTTTGCCCGCGGGCATCGATTTCAATTTTGGCAAATAATGGCGACATATAGCGAATGATGAAATCCTCATCATAGATCACGATACCGATCTTGGCGACCTGCATCGCATCTTCCACGCCGCTGTCTAACCTTTCTTCCACAAAGGCGGTTTCATCTTTGCGCCACTTTCTTAAAAAGTAGACGACAACTATAAACAACACTAAGAAGAAGAAATAAATAAAGGTCGCTAAAAGAACGTCAATGCCGGAAAAAAAGCTGATCGATAAAATAATACCGACGATCAGTAGTAAAGAAATCGTGATAACTAAGAGTCTCGTTTCTTTTTTCATTCTTTAGCTCCTTTTTAAATAAGCCTCCAGCGGGCCGCTGGTATACAAAAATCCAATTAGCAACAATGCGATCAAAGAATATGGTACCAGTAAGATCACCGCCAGCAAGACATAGAGGTTATAGCGCAGTTTATTCTTTTTATTCAAATAAAGCAAGATAAAGATATAACCCTCAAAGCATAAGATGAGCCCGGCAATAAAGCCCACCATCATAAGTCCATAATAGATTATAGCATTATCGCTCACATATATCGATAAGGCAAATGACGCAAAGACTAAGGCGATCAAAATGTATGAAAAGACTGAAGAGACCTTTAGATCGCTAAGTGCTGCTTTTTTAAAGCCTGTGAAATTAAATTTCTTAAACATGATAAGGCTTGCCATATGTATAATCAAAGCCTCAAAAAGCGCTGTCAAAAGTAAAGACAGGGCGAAGACGAAACTGATCAGATTGCTTCTTTGAGCGCTTGAAAGTCCTAAATTAAAGCTGTCAAAGATCGCATTGACATCTTCTAATAAAGAATCTAAGCCCCCATATCCCAAAATAGGAAGGATCACTAGAGTCAAGAGATATTCTCCCAAACACATGACCATAATCAGAATAAGCAGACTCAGATAGGCATTTAAACCTTTTTGAAGACAGAAGGTATAAGTATAGGCTGCAATAATGCTTAGTGGGAAATATAATAGGACATAGATCCCACCCCACAAAAAGACGACCACAAAAAAGGCAAAACACAAAAATAGCCCGTATTTAAAACCGTATTCCCTTAGATAAAGGATCAATAACACACTGATCAATAAGGCAAATACGCTTTCAAACAAGAAGCCCAACAAGCTGTTGATCAAAAGCAGAGCTCCGACGATCGCTGTATACATAGCAGCCTTCGTCAGCATTTTAATTTTATCTTGATACATAAACTAATAATAAAAAAACCTCCTCTTTTTGTAAAGGGGAGGTCAAAGATCTTAGTCAGCTACGTAAGGCAATAAAGCCATTTGGCGGGCTCTTTTAATAGCTGTCGCCAACATTCTTTGATACTTGGCACTAGTACCGGTTACACGGCGGGGAGTGATCTTGCCGTTGGGCGAGATGAACTTCTTTAATAATTCAACGTCCTTGTAGTCGATATAAGTGATCTTATTCTTGGTAAAGTAACATACTTTACGAAAGCCAACACGTTGTTTCTTATATGGCATTTTAATTCTCCTTTAATATCAATAAAATGGCAGATCATCACTAGAAATATCAAGTGATGGTGTCTCATCAAAGGCATCATCTGAGAATGATGTCTCAGAACTCGTGCTTGGGGCAACACTAGGCGTATAGCTGCGGTTTTCACTTTGTGTCCCTTCGCCGTTTCGTGAAGAGATGAGGCGCACATTTTCACATGTTACCTCTGTTACATAAACGCGGCCATTTGCACCTTCATAGTTGCGGGTCGTGATATGTCCCTCCACGGCCACGACATTGCCCTTATGTGCATAGTTCGCAAGAAAATCGGCTTGTTGGCGCCAAGCGACACACTGGATAAAATCGGCGGTCGGTTGCGAAGAATCGCGATTTGAAGAATAACGACGATCACAAGCTAGAGTGAAAGTCGTAGTCGAAATACCGGAATTCGTCTTCCTGAGCTCGATATCTCTTGTCAGGCGTCCAACTAAAACGACGTTATTGATCATACTTATTTACCGTTCTTTTCGTCTGTTGAGATCGTTAAAGTACGTACGATGTTGTTGTTGATGCGCATTAAACGGTCAAATTCATTTAAGCCATCGACATCGACGGTGTAAGTTACAACTACATAGTAACCCTTAGTCATGTCTTCGATGCGGTAAGCAAAATCACGCATGCCCCACTCGTCTACTTTATCGATCGTGCCGCCATGTTCTGTGATGATGGCATGCATCTTAGCGATGAGTTCTTGACGAGCGTTTTCTTCCAAAGAAGACTTGACGATGTACATTGTCTCATACTGTTTCATCTTTTTTACCTCCTTCTGGTCTAATGGTCTTAAGCAGGCTTAAGACAAGGAATATTTCTATTCGCCTAAATATATTACCAAAAAGCTATTTATAAGTAAATATCTTTTATTTTCTATGAAATTACACTATCTATAATATCCTCTAAATTATCAAAGATGCCGTCTGCCGCACTTTGGTCTAAGCCGAAAAAATAGTCTTTGCGGGCATATACCTTAATACCGGCATTTTTAGCTGCCAAGATCCCAAAAGGCGAGTCTTCGATCACCAGACATTCATCTTTGCTTAAACCAAAATAATTTAGACAATAGAGATAGATCTCAGGATCCGGCTTGCTTTTTTTAAAATCATCACAGCTGACCACCAGATCAAACCACGATCCAAGATCGTCGACCGCTAAGATCCTTTTGATGTATTCCATATCAGAACTCGAGGCTAGAGCGGTTTTGATGCCTGAAGTTTTGATCTTTTTTAAGCTAGGCAGTACATCATGAAAAATGATCTTTTTTAGATCTAACTCTCTCCAACAAATTACTTCATACTCTTCAATTTCCTTGGCTATTTCTTTATAAGATTTAGGAAGATCTAAGCCTTCCATCACACTCTTCCAAGGGTCAAGCGACTTATGAGAACCGATGAGCCGATAAAAACGCTCATGTGGTATGGCATATCCCTTCAGGTCGACATATTCCTCAAATATTTTTTCTTTGGCTCTTTCCGAGTCGATCAAGACCCCGTCCAAATCAAAAAAGATCGCTTTAATCATAGCTCTATCATAGCATTTTAAAAATTTAAATAAAGCCAAAAACAAAAAAGTTCTCGCTATGAGAACTCGTTTTTGGAAAAGATGGTGACCAGTACGGGATTCGAACCCGTGAATGCCGCCGTGAAAGGGCGGTGTGTTAAGCCGCTTCACCAACTGGCCATAAAAATGGCGCCTAAAACAGGGCTCGAACCTGTGACCTAACGGTTAACAGCCGTTTGCTCTGCCAACTGAGCTATTTAGGCGTTGCTAAATTATATTAGCATAAGTCCATATCATGCGCAAGAGTTTTTTTGCGAACTAGAAAATACCATAAATATAAGGTTTTTAAGCAAACACGTCTTAAAAACCGCGATTTAAAATGCCAATGAGGAAACTACCCGCCAAAAACCCTAAGGCCAGCGACAATAAGATGTAAAGGATCTGTATTTCTTTGACTTTACCTCTTTTCATAAAGCGGGCGAAGTCAATGGCGCTTAGCGCATATAGCGATAAGGCAAAGAAAATAAAATAAACAACTACATCACGAACATAATTAAGCATAATCCTATATCCTCTCTAAATGACCCTTTATGATCCTGACAAGCGGGCGATATCTTTTATTAAGGACCATAAAGCTTGCCTCTTGGCCTTTTAAAAGGCCTGGTTTTCTCTTTTTTTTCATATATTGATAGTTAAGACCTAGGATCGAGGCCAGAGCGATCGGTGACAAGATGTCATCGAAACCTTCAAAGACATCGAGATCTTCGCTGGTATAGATAAGTCGGCGATAATCCTTTAGACGCAATAGCAGTTCAAGCAGATCCTTTCGAATCTCTTCTTTACCTAAAAATATATAATCATCGCCTAACAGGTTTTTAAGAAGTGCCTCATCTAAAAGATAAGGGCTTTCTAGATTTCTTTCTTCTGAAACTTTTGAGGGCAAGGGGATAATGATAGTCTCACGCATATCAAAAGTCTTGGCGTCATCTATATCTACTTCCTTATAGTAATAGTCTAGGATCTTATCGTCTTCAATAAGAAGCGCCCCGTTTTTAAGCATGCGCCTTTGATCTAAAACGATATCGGCGTTTTTAAATAAATATTTCATCTATTCTTCTCTAAAAGGGCGATGATAGCTGGCAAGACCTGCTTTTTGCGTGAAACGATCTCGGGAGCATATTCATCTTCTTGCATGATGTCATTAAAAGCCTTGGCAATAATGCCTCGATGATCACCGGCTTCTAAGAAATAAGAGCCCGATCCGCTCTGCATCGTAAACATGACCCCTAAAAGATCATACTTTTGCATCGCGCAGACTTCATTCAAATAATCTTCCATCTTATCTTTGACCTTGAAGAATTCGTCTTTATTCTTGATCTGGGTCTGCGCTAAACCAACGTGCAGGTTGTGGATCTCAAACTCCTTGAAATCATTATAAACGATCTCGATATTGCGCTTATTGAGGATCGATTCACTGGCATTGATCAAGCCCTCAAAGATCTCGCTCATCTTGACCTTGGCCATTTTTTCGAGGCGTTTAGCCATTTCAATATCGAAATTTGTTGTAGTGGGTGATTTAAAATTCATGGTGTCGGCGATGATCCCTCCAAGCAATAACCCAGCCATGTTTTGACTCATTTCAATATTGTTTTCAAAGTATTTGTGAGCGACGATCGTCGCCGTTGCGCCAACGACCATCGTTGTGATCTCAACGGGATTGTTGGTCTCAAGGCCACCAAAGCGGTGATGATCGACGATCTCGATGATCTCTGATGGTTCCAGATCATTCAAACTTTGCGACATCTCGTTGTGATCGACCAAAATAAAGCGTTTCTTTTGGGAATTTAAGACATGATAGCGCCCGATCGATCCGACGATCTGAGAGTGGTGATTGAGCACCGGATAGGCGTGGAAACGCGACTTGGTCATCTGATATCCCGCCTCGTCAACCGTATCTCTTGTCGAAAAAGAGATCACCTTTTCTTTTGGCGTCATGATCTTGGATATCTTGGCGACCTGATAGATAAGCCGTGAGACATTTAGGGGCGAGAGCTTAGTCGCAATAACGCTGACGTGCATATCTTTAGCTTTTTTAAGCGTAACATCATCTATCCAGCTCTCACCGACGATCACCAAAAGTGCGATCTTTTCATTGAGACAGTATCTTTGGATCTCAGGTGAGTTGTTGGTGACGACGATCGAATGGGGGTGGATCTTGGTCTCAAAGGTTGGGAAGAAGTCGACGATCCCATCACATAACAAGTGTTCATCTTCATAGATCACATCAGCCTCCAAGACTTTAGTGATATCTTTAAATTCCGCCACCTTAAGCATTTTGGCAAGATCCTCATCGCCCGAGGTCCAGATTTTGGTAAAGTCATCGGTCGCAATGACTCCTTCTAAGGTCTTATCGTTATTAGCGATAAATACCGAGCGATTATTGCCAAGCGCGATGAGATCTAGTGCCTCTTTGATCGTGGAATCCGGCGATAAGAGATAGGCATCGTCGATGTCGATCTCTTTGATGATACTTTTCGCCGTAAAGATGTTTAAAGGCTCCTCAAAACCAAAGCGTTTTAAAAGATATTCAGTTTCCGAGCTCACCCCGCCAAGCCTTCCGGCGACCGCCTTAACGCCAAGCGCGTTTTTAAGGTTGGCATAAGCGATAGCTGAAACGATCGAGTCGGTATCAGGGTTTTTGTGTCCAATGACATAAACTGGGTTATTCAACATATTACCACCACTTTCTAAAAGGGCTTATATTCAAAAGCACTCGTCAATTTCAAAACTTCATTTGAAACTTTCGCTAAAACTTTTTCATCATCAATGTGTTTGACGGCCTTTAAAATAAGTTCGCCAACTTGCTTAAACTGTTCCTCTTTGAAGCCGCGACTGGTCATGGCAGGTGTACCGACACGGATGCCGCTGGTGATATTGGCTTTTTGTGGATCATAGGGGATCGAATTCTTATTGACCGTGATATGTACGCGATCAAGTACCTCTTCAACTGCCTTTCCTGTTAAGCCTAAAGGCGAGACATCAACTAAAACTAAGTGATTGTCAGTCTTGCCTGATACGATCCTAAGACCGCCTTCTTTTAAAGTAGCGGCTAAGACCTTGGCATTTTTGACGACATCGTCCATATAGTTCTTAAAACTAGGATCTAGGGCTTCATAAAAACACTGGGCCTTAGCGGCGATGATATGTTCTAGCGGACCGCCCTGAATGCCAGGGAATAAAGCCTTGTCGATAGCTTTGCCATACTCTTTCTTACATAAGATGATACCCCCTCTTGGACCTCTGAGGGTCTTGTGGGTAGTTGATGTGACGACATCGGCATAAGGAATAGGCGACATGTGGTTATCGGTGGCGACAAGCCCGGCGATATGCGCCATATCGACCATCAAATAAGCACCGACTTCATCAGCGATTTTTCTAAATTCCTTAAAATCAATTTCACAGGCATAGGCGCTGGCCCCTGCGACGATCAGCCTGGGCCTTACTTCTTTGGCGATCTTTAATATCGCATCATAATCAAGCCGTTCTGTATCTTTATCAACCCCATAGGTATAGGCCTCATAAAGCGCACCCGAGAAATTTAACTTATAGCCGTGGCTTAAATGTCCGCCGCTTTTAAGATCCATACCCAAGATCCTATCATGCGGTTTTAAAAGGGCATTATAGGCGGCCATATTGGCTTGGGAACCGGAATGTGGCTGGACATTGACGTACTCAGCTTTAAAAAGCTCTTTTAAATAGGTACGAGCCAGCTCTTCAACTTCATCGATATATTCGCAACCTCCATAATAGCGGGCCCCAGGATAGCCCTCGGCATATTTGTTGGTCAAAATCGAGCCCGCTGCTTCTAGGACCGCTTTTGAGACATAGTTTTCTGAAGCGATCAATTCAATATTCTCATTTTGGCGGCGGTATTCTTTCTCGATTATCGCAAATAAACGCTTATCCTTCATACACTTCTCTTAGCTCCTTTTCTTTTATTTCGCCCTCTCTTAAGATCACAAGCTTGCCACTCGTCGTATCAACAATCGTGCTGGCCAATAAAGAATGGGCATTTTCCATTACAAGGACATCGACCTTATCCTTAAATAAGGCATAGACATCGCGATATTCACATAAATTATCATGATGTGATAAATTGGCACTGGTCATAAGAATCGGGCAGTTTAATTCGTTGATGATCTTTAAAAGCAGCTCATCATTTGGAATGCGCACCGCTACCGTATCCTTGCCGTCAGTAATCATAGCATCGAGCTTTGCCGTGCGTTTTAAGATATAGGTTATGGCGCCAGGCGAAAAAGCACTGATAAGGCGCGCGGTCTTCTCATCGACCTTACAATACTCTTCTAACATTTTTAATCCCGAGACCATCATCGGCAATGATTTGACCTTTTCACGACCCTTGATCTCTTTGATGCGCTCCTTAGCCTTCAAGTCATTATAAATGCAACCTAAACCAAAGACCGTATCGGTCTTGATCGCGACCACCGCGCCTTTTTTAAAGGCTTCAACAATTTCTTCTGTTTCGTATTTTCTGACTAATTTCGTTTCCATGAAACCATTATACCAAAATAAGCCCTTTAGGGCCTATTTCTTTGATCGCGTTGCGCATGGGTCTTAGCCATCTCTTTTTGATAGGAACTTTCTTTAAGCATCGCTGGGATTTTATAGAAAGCTTCATCGACGTAGCTGTGATACATTTTATCAAGGGTCACGACGATAAAGTCTGCCAAGGCCCCAAAGCGGATATAGCTTAAGGCCTTGCGCTCTAATTGCGCACTCGAGCAAACACAATAGAGCTTTTGCATATGCTCATCAAAAAAGATCTTAGCGGCGACCATGCACTCGTCAGTGGAGTTATAGACCCCTTCCTTAGCGTACTTTACATTCATCTCTTCGCCATAGAGATCATCTGAGGCGATGCCTTTTTCTAAAAGATAGTGGCAGCCGGCTTTGGAAAGCGACAGTTTATCATCAAAATGCGCATCACCTGGAACATAGATCTTGACATGCTCATGGCGCTGTTTAAGCTCATGATATAGATCATAGGCCCGATCCAGACGCGCCTTAAATTCGTCATTGGGCAATGTTTTATCTTTTAAGGGGTGTTGGGCGGCAACTTCTATTAAAGCTCCTTCGTAATTTAAAGCTTCTTTCATATTTTCGTGGGCCTTATTCTCAAGTTCCTTATAGGTCTTGTAGGCATAATAATCATTCAAAACTTCCTCGCTGCTTTTGGCATTTTCAAAGATCGCATCAAAATGGACCTCCATCATCTCGACAAAATGCAGTCCTTCTCTTTCCTCGACCACATCTTTTTTGCCTCTTAAGACAAAGGATTGCACAGACTTATAGGGCGGAAGTGACATCGTCAGCCACGCTTTCACTGTTCCGTCTTGATAATATGCCAATTTAAATGGCAGGCGGTATTCGGTATTATAAAAACGCAAGTCAAGGTTGCTGTCCTTAAAAAGATCGATGATCTCAAGGATCTCGGTATCGATATGATTATCTCTTTCTCTTAATCTCTTACCGTTTATAAAATGCTTGTTTTCCATGTGCTCAATATCGTCAATGAGACTTGAATCTGGTCTTGCGACCAAAACTTCGACCCGCGCCCCTCTTTTTAAAGCGCCCTTGATATTGGCTTCATTCTCTTTTAAAAAATGCGTGCCCGACACAAAGATCATCTTGATGCAGACGGCCGATGAAAACATCTCATTGATCTCACTGTGAGACTGTTTGCGCAGGCTGGCGTTTTCAAAGCCCAGATCATTTAAGTGTTTGGAAAAATTGATCTTAGTGATATAACGATTAAGGAAAAAGGCTCCCACTAATGCCATGATTAAGGCGACCGAAAAATCGGCAATAAAGGTTTCGGCGATCTCGTTCCATTTCAAACTGCTTAAAAAATCCATCTTTTTTCTCCTGGTGCCATTATATCATCAAGTGCTTGATCTTATTCATCGCTCTTAACATCTTTTTCGACCATCGAGATATTGTCGAGCTTGGAAAGCTTGATATAAAGCGGTTTTATATCATCGACAAAAAGTCCTGCTAAGGTCTCGATAAGTTCAAAGACGTAGTAGACGATAAGTACAAGCGTGATGACTAAGACATAGATCTTCACATTGTCTAGCCTGTTGATAAACATATATGAAAGGTATAGTGAGCCTGATAAAACCAAGACTGGCACGATAAAATATGTGATCGCGATAAGAATATACCTGATAAGTAGTGCCAAGAACTTAGGCCGGCTGTGATCGTTTGTGTCTTCAAGCTTGATCTTGACAAAGGCCTTGCCGATCGTGTAGCCCTTTGAAAAATAGGCTATTAAAATAAAGTCCATAAAGCAGAGTGCTAAAGCAATACATAGACCTGGCAAAAAACGGCTTTGGATAAGGCCGACATGTCCAAAGACTTTGCCGATGATAAAGGTAAACAAAATGATCAAGAAGAAGTCGATGCCTAACGCCAAGAGTCGTCTAAGAATCGATACCGTCCGTCCTCTTTGATAAGCCACCTCATCTAAGCGCTCTCTTTTAGGCAAAAAGAAGGTGCAAAGCGGCGTCAGAGCATATCCTATAAGACCGCCAATGGTATTGCATATCAGATCATCTACTTCAAACAGACGATAGGGTCTTGGATAAATGCCAAAAAGAGCGCTTAACTGAAT
>CALUVF010000013.1 GCA_944324155.1 uncultured Erysipelotrichaceae bacterium
AGATATTTTAAAGACTTATTGTTTGTAAGATCTAATCCTTCAAGCTTATTTCCCTTAAGCATGGCATACTCTAAAGAAGGGTTATAGCTCGTATCAAGATCTCTTAGGGCATTAAAACTAAGGTCAATGCTTCTTAGATCTTTAAAGTTTTTAAGATCGATCTTATCAAGATCTGTATTGGTGATATAGAGGCTTGTGATCAAAGGGCTTGTAATGCTTAGCTCTTTTAGGGGCAGATAATTGGCATTCACAAGGTTTAAGGCATCAAGAGAGCTAAGATCTAAGGTATTTATCTCAAGATTATCAAGGCCTAAGGTCTTTAAAGCGCGGTTGTTTGAAAGATCAAGCTCAGTTATTCCAAGGCGGTCGATCACAAGATTTTCTAAGGCATAGTTTTTGGAAAGATCAAGACTTTTTAAATTCTTGATATTGACAAGTGAGAGGATCTTAAGATCCTTGTTTTGGCTAAGATCGAGCGCGTCTATCTTGGCACTGCTTAAATACAATTCATAAAGCTTAGTGTTGGCACTAAGATCTAACTTTTCAATATCCGTAAGCGTCAGGGTCAAAGAGCTAAGTTCTTTAAAGAGCTCAACGCCTTTTAAACTTGTGATCTTTTCATCATGGATATAGATCGTCTTGACCTCATCGATCTCACTTTGGCTCAAAAAGCCGTCGTGATCCTGATCGAAATTCGTTTTGACATAACTTAAAAAATTCGCATCGGGAAAATGTTCCTCATTTATAGGGCAATTCATCTCTGCTTTGACATTAACTAAAGTAATAGTCAAAAGGGCAAGGGTCAAAAATAAACTAAGTAACTTTTTCATAGGTTTTACCTCACACCTTAAGCATACTACTAGTGATGGACAATTGCTTAAAAGATGCTCTAAATTAGGTTTTGGACGATCATTTTTAATACATTAGCGTCGCTATAATCCACCCACTTATTATAGGTGAGCGCAAAGGCCAATTTGCGGTTGGCATTATCAGTCTTAGATATCTTATACTTGATCATAAGTTTATCGATAAAGGAGAGCTTAGAATAATCTATGGCACCCTTTAAGTGATCGTGCCTAAAGTCAAGATTATATCTAAACCTGATATTTTTAAGCATGTCTTCATATTCTAGGGCATTGCTTCTGATATTGAGATCTAAAAGCCCAACTGTAATAAGATGGAAGCTTTTGATCTTATCTGAATGTTTATCTAAAAAGCCATCTAGGCCTAAGACCTTTTCATTATAGACTGCCCCAAAATAGATGATATCGTCACCCTCATCTTTATATTCGCTATATTCATATAGCTCAAGCTTTAATTCTCTTGCCATCTTTTTGGCATATCTTTTAGTCGATCCATTTTTTGAAGCATAAACTACAACTGTCATTTAAAAGCCCTTCTTTCAGATATAACTCTAGTCATTCAAAGTTAAATCAAAGAAGGGGCTTTAGTTAAACTTCAGTTAAAAAAATGCGAGACCAGCTCGCATCTTTTTAGTGATATGTGTGATAGAAGATTGGATCGCTGGCTCCGTTTAAGTAAACTGAACCAATGATCGTGGTACCGTTATAGTTACCTTGAAGTGCCGTCGTACCACCAAGGTAGATCGCCCAGTGGGTCGTTCCAAGTCCGCCGTTTTGATAGAAGATAATATCACCTGGACGAGCTTGGGAAGCCGATATCGGCGTACGGTCACGGTCAGAAGCCGAGATACCATAGGCGCTTTGCAAGAATAAGTTGGCGATATAGAAGCAGTCGCCGCCCATGCCGACCATCGATTGTGTGAGGGCATATAAATCGCCGCTGGCTGCCATTTGCGACAGTTGAGCTCTTTGGGCTTCACGAGCTTCCTGCGCCTTCTTTTGCGCTTCGGCTCTTTCTCTTTGGATACGGGCTTGTTCTAACTCGTTCTTCTTCTCGTCATATTCTTCCTTTGTGATGACGTTTACTTCTAACTTTAAGGAAGAAGCATTCATTGCTTCGTCGGTAGCGATAACGGTAATTTCATAGACCCCTTTGGTTTCAAGGTCAACTTTACCGAAAGAAGTAAGCGTTACTTCGCTTTCATCATCACTGGCTTCAACGTATTCCATTACATCAAAGTCTGAACCCATTGGATATTGGATCTGATAGACAGCGACCTTTTCTTTTTCGCCGTCTTCGTTTTCGACTTCTCTTTCAACCTCTAAGAGATTGAGTTCATCGATCTTGGCTACAATTTCTGGAGCCTTGTCATCTTTTTTATTGATATTCTTGACATTTGAGCCAAGGTTTAGGCTTGAGACAATAGTACCTGCATCATCGCCTTCTGAGAAGGCACATAGACTTAAGGTCATACAACCTAGTAAGAAACACACTAAGAGTTTTTTCATGTCTCCTCCTTTCTATAACGTGCTCTATTATCGCAAAAGTCAGCAAATATGGCAACCTTTCCCACAATTTCACATGTTTGTTTCACCTCCTTTTTAAGCATTTTTTACCCTGTTTTAGTGCTCAAACAAGTTTTTTCACTTTTTTCACAATAATTCTTATAATTAATTATTACCAAGATCATATGATTTTCCTAATAAAAATTATCGTCTTATAATGGAGGCAGGAGGAAAACCCTATGTGTACAGCACTTACCTATCAAAACGGCGACTTCTATTTTGGCCGTAATCTCGACTTGGAGGTCGGATTTAATCAAAGCGTGGCGATCACGCCCCGCAACTATTCTTTTGTGCGCGCTAATGGCGAAAGGATATCGGCACACTACGCCCTCATTGGTATGGCGACCGTCTTTGAAGGCTACCCCTTATATGCCGATGCTGCTAATGAACATGGTCTTTCAATGGCTGGTCTCAATTTCCCACAAAACGCCAAATACGCACCATATAATAAGGATAAGGACAACATCGCTCCCTATGAATTCATCTTGGTCGTTTTATCAACCTGTAAAGACCTAAAAGAAGCCCGAAAACTTTTAGAAAATCTCAACCTCTATGAAGCGACCTATCAAAACTTCCCCTTGGCTCCTCTTCATTTCATCATAAGTGATAAAAGTGGAAGTCTCGTGGTCGAATCACAAGGCGACGGGCTTCACATTTATGATAACCCCTTTGGTATTCTCACCAATAATCCGCCCTTTTATTATCATCTTGAAAATGTCAAAAACTATATGGGCTTAAAGGCCCAAAATGCCGCCAACACCCTAAGCAACAAATTAGACTTAAGGACCTATTGTGAAGGCATGGGCGCTTTGGGATTACCAGGAGATGCCTCTTCGCCCTCAAGGTTTATTAAGGCCCTCTTTCATAAGTTCACATCTCAAAATGAACCCAGTGAAAAAGCCAATCTCTCCCAGTTCATGTATATCTTAGACAGCGTCAAAATGATCAAGGGCTCTGTTATCACCGAAAACGATCACCCTGACATCACCCTTTATTCTTCCTGCATCAACGCTACTAAAGGCATCTATTACTATAAGACTTATGACAACCCGACCCTTAGGGCAATTGATATGACCAAAGAAAATCTTAATAGCGATAAGGTCATTACCTATGGTCTATATCGCCCTTACTACATCGATTATCAAAATTAATATACGGCGCTTGCTAAAACTTTCAAACAACTTTAAAAGAGCGGATTTTTCCGCTCTTCAGACTGTTGACAAATAGCCATCTTATATAGGTTATCTGTATGAGATGGCTGTTTTATTTTTGTTTATTTTAGTGTTGGATATTATAAGTAATAATAAAAATAGAGTTTATAGCCCATTATAAA
>CALUVF010000014.1 GCA_944324155.1 uncultured Erysipelotrichaceae bacterium
AAGATTGAAATCGATCTTCCTTTAGTGTATGATAATAAGGCACTGCGCGTGTGGTGAAATTGGTAGACACGATAGACTTAGAATCTATTGCCTAGGCATGGGGGTTCGAGTCCCTTCACGCGCACCAATGTAAAAGTAAAAGCCCTCTGGGGCTTTTTTTGAGATTTAGATAATATCAGGTTTATGTTCGGCGATACATCGATCCTGAAATATTATTCAGATAATCTTTCAGGATTTGTTCAAGTTCACTATAAGAGCTAAGGGAGCTGAGCTTCGCACGGTAACGGCTGCCATCTTTTAAACCGCTTAGATAATGTGGACCAATTGCCCTAAATTGGCTAGCGGCATTTTTTTCGCCATATATTTTAATCAACTTGTCTAAATGGTCCAAACACATCTTAAAGCGTTCTTCAACGCTTGGCATATTGTAGTCTTCGCCATTTAAATAAGCTAAGATCTGTTTAATTAAAAAGGGATTACCGATCAATCCTCGCCCGATCATGATCGCATCAGCATAATCTTGATACTTTATAAAATCGTCGATCGTCCTGATATCACCATTACCGATAACTGGGATAGAGAGACTCTCTTTAAGCTTTTTGATGTGTTGCCAATCAGCCTTGCCCTCATACATGTCACTTCTTGTCCTGGCATGTAAGGCAATGGCGCTGACTCCGGCTGCCTCTAACTTTTGCGATAATTCTAAGTAGTTTAGATCACTATGATTAAAACCTAAACGCATCTTGACAGTTAAGGGCTTCTTAATGACCTTAAGCATTTCTTCAACAATCTTTAAAGCCAGATTCATGTCTTTTAAAAGTGCACTTCCCGCACCCGTCTTAACGACCTTGTTGACTGGACAGCCCATATTGATATCAATGATATCGCAATTGGTGTTTTGATCAATGTAGCGCCCAGCCTCGACCATTGAAGCGATGTCGCTGCCAAACAATTGAATTACTACCGGGTGATGGGCATTGTCGACCTCTAACATCTGCATCGTCTTTGGATTTTGATAAACAATAGCCTTATCAGAAACCATTTCACTATAGACAAGCCCGGCACCCATGCCGAAACAAAGCTCGCGAAAAGCGCCGTTAGAAACGCCTGCCATCGGTGCTGCCACAACGGAATTAGCGATCTTTACATCTCTAATCTTCCACGTTTTCATAGTATTTCTCGATCTCTTCTTTTTTAATCTTATAGACCTTGCTGCAGAATTCGCACTTTACTTCGATGGTCTCATCTTTTAAGACCTCACTTAGATCATCTTTAGGCAAGGCTAAAAGCGATGAAATAAAGCGTTCTTTACTGCAATCACAGTGATAGTCAATATCTTTTCTTAAAACGATCTCTGCGTCTTTAAAAAGCTCTTTGATATATTCTTCGGGACCTTTACCCTCTGCTATGACCGAAGAGATCGGTTTAAGATCTTTGGCCAATTCTTCGACATATTGAATGTCCTCTTCATTATGCCCGGGCATCAATTGAATGATCAGACCACCGGCAGCTTTGATATGCGTATCGACATCGACCAGAACGCCCAGCGAGACAAGCGAAGGAACTTGTTCCGAAAGGGCAAAATAATAGGCAAAGTCATCGCCGATCTCACCAGTTTGTAAGGCGACTTGCGAAGTGAAGGTCTCTTTTAGGTGCATATTGCGACTGACCTTTAGATAACCTTCCTTCCCCACCGCCAAACCAACCGCGAGCTTGTTAGAATCATTATACTTTAAATAGATCGTATTATCACCAACCAGACCTTTAAGATAGGGTCCATAGGCTTCAGTCATGATGGTTCCGATCGGCCCACCGCCATTGATCGTTACTACGAGCTTTTCATCTTCGTCCTTAAGCATTGCCCCCATCAGTGCTGTAGCGCTTAAAACACGTCCTAAGGCTGCAGCGCTGGTGGGATATAGATCATGGGCCAGGCGAGCCTTTTCTACCAAAGATGTAGAATCACAGGCTAAGATGCGGATCTTGGCCTGATGAGCTAAACCGATACATAGATGTGAATCTTTCATATATACCTCACTTTTGTAAAATGAAGCCGATTACTCAGCTTCATTATTCTCTTCTAAATTCTCTTTAACAACCGGTAAAGTAGTGACCAGTTTATCACCATCGACAACTAATTTTCCAGCGATGACATCGTTGATCTCTTCGGCTGTCAAGGTTTCGTTGACGATCAGGGCCTCCGCGATCTTGATGAGATTTTCACGATGCTCGTCAATGATCTTGGTAGCGGCATCATGAGCTTCATCGACGATCTTGCGCACCGCCTGATCGATCTCAAAGGCTACTTGCGATGAGACATTGGACGGCGAGTTATAGTCACGTCCTAAGAAGACGTTTTGCGATCCATGATTATATTGCACCGGACCAAGTTCGCTCATACCATAAACCGTGACCATATCTTTAGCTAACTTGGTAGCCTGTTCGATATCGCCACTGGCTCCGGTTGAGATATCGTCAAAGAAGATCTCTTCGGCACATCTTCCACCCATATAAGAAGTAATAGTATCCATTAATTCCTTCTTGGTATTGAGGATTCTTTCCTTACGTGGGGTGATGAGGTTATAGCCACCGGCATTGCCACGTGGTATGATCGTAACTTTTTGAACGATTGCGCCATCAGGAAGATTGAGCCCGACGATCGCATGACCAGCTTCGTGATAAGCGACAAGCTTCTTGGTCTTTTCATCATAGGTACGCGACTTTTTAGCCGGACCCATCATGACACGGTCGATCGCTTCATCGATATCTTCCATATCGATCACTTCTTTATTCTCACGAACTGCTAAGATTGCAGCCTCGTTTAAGACGTTTTCAAGATCAGCCCCCGAAAATCCCGGTGTCCGGCGTGCCAAAGCCGCCAAATCGACATCTTCTTTGAGATGCTTGTTGCGGGCATGGACCTTAAGGATCGCCTCGCGACCCTTGACATCAGGCAAGGATACGGTGATCTGACGGTCAAAGCGTCCCGGTCTCAACAAAGCCGGATCAAGGACATCAGGACGGTTGGTAGCTGCAATGACGACGATGCCGTTGTTGTCGGACATACCATCCATCTCAACTAATAACTGGTTGAGGGTCTGCTCTCTTTCATCATGTCCGCCGCCCATACCAGCTCCACGCTGGCGTCCGACCGCATCGATCTCATCAATAAAGATCATGCAAGGAGCAGTCTGTTTGGCTTTTTTAAACATGTCGCGCACACGACTAGCGCCAACACCGACAAACATTTCGACGAAGTCACTACCCGAAATCGAGTAGAAAGGTACATTAGCTTCACCAGCTACTGCCTTGGCCAGTAAGGTCTTACCAGTACCAGGTGAGCCGACCATCAAGATGCCTTTGGGGATTCGTGCCCCCATCTTGGCAAACTTGCGCGGGGTTTTTAAATATTCGATGATCTCGGCCATTTCTTCCTTTTCTTCGTCACAGCCGGCGACATCAGAGAAACGAACGCGGATATTGCTTTCAAGGCGGGCGCGGGATTTTTGGAAATCAAAGGCCTGCTTGTTAGCGCCACCGCCATTGATCGATCGGATCATGAAATAACCCAAGCCCAAGAAAATAGCTACTGGCAAGAAAGTGCCGACAAGCTCTAAGATGAAACTTGAGGCATTGGCATCGGCGATAACGACATTTTCCGTCTTAGAGAGCTTGCTTAATAAGTCGTTAAAGCCCTCGTCCGTATTGGGAATCGTCGAAGTAAAATTGTATGTTTCCTCACCCTGGCCATACACACCGCTGATCGTGGTCGTATTATTATCGACCGAGACCGTGGCGCTTTTGATTTGACCACTGTCGAGGACCTCAACAAAAGCGGGATATGTTAGATTGCGACTCCCTGAATTAAAGGGATTCATAAACAACATCGAGATGATGAAGATCATCACAATGAGATATGGCAAGCTAAATAATGCCCGATTACGATTGTTTCTGTTTTGCATCTATTCTAATCTTCTCCTTAATAACACTCCCGTTTTAAAATTCCGACATAGGGTAAATTGCGGTATTTCTGATTGTAGTCAAGACCAAAACCGACCACAAACTCGTTGGGAACCTTAAAACCAACATAATCAGCTTCAATGTCGACGACGCGCCGATCAGGCTTATCTAAAAGAGAGACTACTTTGACGCTCTTAGCGCCTTTTTGATATAAAAAGTCAATGACTTTACTTAAAGTTTTACCTGTATCGACAATATCTTCGACCAAAATAATGTCATCGTCCTGAACTGAATTGCTCAGGTCTTTGTTTATCCTAACATCACCAACCGACTCCGTGCCATCATAGCTTGACACGTCCATGAAATCAATCTCGAGATCTAGGTCGATGTACTTCATAAGTTCCGCCATAAAGGGAACCGAGCCCTTTAATAGTGCGACCAAGATCGGTTTTTTACCGGCATAATCCTTGGTTATTTTCTTACCAAGTTCTTCGCAGCGTGCGATAATTGCTTTTTCGGAAACGAGTATTTCTTGAATGTCTTGATGCATGTTTTGTCCCCCTATGTCCACATATTTTAGCATATACCCTCTTGTGTTTCAATTATCAGGCCCCTATTTAGCGCTTTATTAGCAAATTTTTCAAATAAAAATTAGGCGTCTTATCTAAATAGCCGACCTTCACGCGAAACGGTGGGACCATAATGACCTCACCCCTTTTGTTTAGGACGATCGGTGAAAGCTTGCGCTTGCTTTTTTGGACCTTTTCATCGATAAAGATGCGACTTATTTTTTTACTTCCCTTTAATAACTTTATCTTGTCGCCGTTTAATGGGTTGCGTATCAAAAGCGGGAAATCGTCCTTTTCTAAGTGAATGGCACTATAGCCTTCTTTATAGGTCGGGTTTGTTTCAAAATAAGGTGTCTTTAAAACTTCTGACGATCTTAAAAGATAGTTATAGGGCTCTTCTTTGACAAATGTGAGGATGTCACCCTCTTTATAAAGCTTGATCTTTTTGGTTTCATATTCAAAGCTTTCAGAAGACAAAAGCTGTCTTTTTAATTCTTGATACTCAGCCTTGCTTAAGTGTTTTTCTAGTTTTATATCCAAAAAAAGGCGCAGATCCTCAATTTTTAATACTTCTTTTAGGCTATAAGAATGGACATGGGCATATTTTTTTAAATAATCTGTCTCTTTTTTTAGAAGCTTTTGATCGATCTTTTGGATCTTTTGATATAAGTCGTCCTTATCTTTATTTGAAAGTCTTTTTAAATCGTGATGACGGATATAATTGCGCGTATAGTGATCAGAGAAGTTTGTCTCATCATCACCATACTCTATATTGTTTAAAAGGCAATAGTGCTCTAAATCTTTTTTGGATAGATCTAAAAGAGGCCGAATGATCTTTAAAGATTTATAAAAACTTACTTTTCTGATGCCATAATAGGTACTATAGTCACCTCTTTTGGCTTGCATCAAGGCACTTTCTAAATAATCATCGCGCTGATGCGCCATCAAGATCTGATCGGCTTTTTTTAAACGTGCGATCTTTAAAAAGAAATCATAGCGGAAAGTACGGGCTCTTGATTGAAAGTTGCCATCAAAATCCGGGGCATAGGCCACATAAAGCGCGATCTCGTATTTGGCGCAATAGTCCTTAAGGATCTTTTCATCACGCCAAGCACTCGCCCTTTTTTGATAATTGACATGACAGGCGACAAGATCAAGGCCTTTTTTTCGGCTCATATCTAACAAGGCCATGGAGTCGCTGCCGCCTGAAACGGCGATCAGGTACTTAGTGCCCACTTTGGATCACCCAATAGACATAACTTTTAGAAAAAGACAAACCTAATTTCTCTTGCAAAGCTAAAGATGCCTCATTTAAGACATTGACCTCAACAAAGGGCAACATCTTCTTATCTAGTGCCTTATTGATCATATAGGCTTCAAGAGTCTTTCCAATCCCTTTTCTTTGATGTCCCTCAAAGACCCTAAACATACCGATACTGCCATCGCTATGAAAACCGATAAAACCGCAAAGTTCTTCATCGTCAAAATAGCCGAAGACCTCTTGGTTTTCTAGGGCATTTGTCAATTCTTCATCATCATAGTACTCATAATGAGCTCCGATGACCCCATAATAGGTAATATCTAAAGGCCGGATCTTAGAAAAATTACCTGCCATCTTTTCATCTTTGGTATAAATGGCGATCTGCATCTTTAAGAGTTCATCGCGATATTTGTGATTGGCTTTAGCGATATAATCAGCGATCGTTTCATCATAGGTCTTGACCCAGTCGTATTTTTGATAATCGATCAAACTTTCATAAGACAAATAGGTATTTAAGTCTTCCATTATGACATATAGACAGTGCTCGTTTTCATCGCTCACCAAAAGATTGCGTCCATCAAAAACACAGACTTTGGCCTGACGTTTGAGGGCATTTAATACTGTGAAATAAGCTAAGTCTTTAGACGTTAAATCTAAAATGCATGATATCGCCGTCTTTTGCGACATAATCCTTCCCTTCTAGGCGCAGTTTGCCGACTTCTTTGAGCCTGGCCTCGCTTTTATATTCCATGATATCTTCATAGGTATAGACCTCCGCTCTAATAAAGCCCTTTTGAAAATCGGTATGAATGATACCAGCACATTCCGGGGCCTTCATGCCAATCTTAAAGGTCCAGCCACGACACTCATCTTTTCCCACGGTAAAGAAAGTCGCCAACCCTAAAAGGTGATAGGCCTTAAAGATAAGTTCGTCTAGGCCTGAACGTTTGATCCCCAAGTCTAATAAAAAAGCTTTCTTTTCTTCTTTATCGAGATCGCTGAGATCTTCTTCTAATTTAGCGCTGATCGCCAGGACCTCACTACCCTCGTTTTTGGCATATTCGACCACTTTCTTATAGTGTTCGTTTAAAAGAGGTTCGTTCACTTCTTCGTCTTTGATATTGGCGACATAAATAACCGGTTTTAAAGTCAAAAAATGATATTGCCTTAAGATCTCGACTTCTTCTTCATCTAGATCCATGGTCTTGATGAGCTTCCCTTCATTCAAGACATCTTTGATTCTTTTAAGCAGTTCATATTCCTTAAGGGCATTTTTTTCTTTTGTCGTCTCGACCTTTTTCTGAGTCTTTGAAAGTCTTGTTTCGGCCGTCGCAAGGTCAGCCATGATGAGCTCATAGTTGATGATCTCGATATCTCTTATTGGATCAATGCCTTCTAAGACATGGGTGATATCGCTATCTTCAAAGCAGCGCACGACATGACAAATGGCATCGACCTCTCGAATATTGGCTAGAAATTTATTCCCTAGACCCTCACCTTTTGAGGCTCCTTTGACAAGTCCGGCGATATCGGTGAATTCAAAGGTCGTATAGATCGTCTTCTTAGGCTCAAAAAGCGCACTTAGTTGATCTAAGCGCTCGTCTTTGACTTCAACGACCCCGACATTGGGCTCGATCGTCGCAAAGGGATAATTGGCCGCCTCGATACGGCTGTTGGTTATAGCGTTAAATAAAGTTGACTTGCCTACATTTGGCAAACCGACGATTCCTGCAGTTAAACTCATATCTTAAATCAAACTCCTAATTTTAATCACGCCTTATTTTAGCACTTTCCCGATAGTTTAAAAAGAGCCATAACTCAATTGACATTCCCATATAATAGATGATCTCTGAAAGGGTGTTGATCATCATAAAAAACATAATATTGATAAATATTGCCAAAGCAACCATCCCCATGATGCCATAGGCTTTTTTTATAAGCAAGAAATCGCTAAAGCGATACTTTTCGATCCTTATAACTAGGCTAAGTGTCATAAAAAAGACCCCTAAATAGGCAAATAAGACATGGATATAAGGGACAAAGACCATTATCTCTCCCATAATAAACATAACTATCCCTTCGCCATTAAAGGCATGAAAGAACGCCAGAGCCAAAATTAAAGCGCAAGGCAAAAGCCCCAAGAAGTATCCTCTCATGACACCAGAAAAATTGTCATGGAATAAATCAAATGACAAACCCATGACAATTAATAAAAGATTCGCAATTACTAAAGAAATCTTAAGCGCGATCTTCATCGATCAAGATCTTCAAAGCTCTGATTGCTGCCCTGATAGCGCCATCAGTATCGTGGACCTGTTTATTCTCAAGACCTCTTTTAGCTCTTTCCTGATTAGCGACTGTCAAAAAGATACTGCCACAGCGCACATGAAGATAAGAAGCTACTACAAACAGAGCTGCTGATTCCATTTCACTGGCCTTTGTACCCAAAGCGCACCAAGCGTCCCATTTCGCCAGCAATTCCTTAGAATTCGGCAGGGTTTCCGGACGATGCTGGCCATAAAAGGAGTCCTTGCATTGAACGACACCGGTGTGATATCGCTTACCCTCATCTTTGCAGGCCTTGACTAAGGCATTGATGACATCAAGGTTAGCGACGGCTGGAAATTCGATCGGGGCATATTCTTTCGATGTACCTTCAAAACGGATCGCACCGGTAGCGATGACTAGATCCCCGCCTAAGACATCAAGATCCATTCCTCCACATGTCCCCACACGGATAAAGGTATCAGCCCCACATTTAACCAGTTCTTCCATGGCGATCGAAGCACTCGGGCCGCCGATCCCAGTCGATGTGACCGATACTTTCTCGCCGTTTAAATAGCCGCTATAGGTTACAAACTCCCGTGAATCGCCAACTAATTTCGCATCATCAAAATACTTAGCGATCTTTTCTGAGCGCTTGGGATCACCTGGCAAGATCACATAACGGCCGACGTCACCTTTGCCAACGCCAATATGATATTCCTTATTTGAACCTTCTGTATAATCGATCATGGTTTCTCCTCCATTAACTTATCTTTATTTTATCATGTTTCTAAAAAAACGCGCGACAAACCAAATTATCTATTATAATAAGGCTATGAAAAAATTTAAATTTGTCTTAGCTCGCCTTTTTGATATGGACTATGAGCGAATGTTTAAAACGGTAGGAAGGATACATGAAAAAAGCGGCAAAAACCGCATCTTGATCTTTCTTGACATGATCTATTGCGGATTCCGCTACCAGGCGGGATATGTCGATTATGAGTTGTTTCAAATGTATGATCTAAATCGTGCTCAGCGCTTAAATGTCTGGACCAGAGGAAAAGATGATCAGCTCGTAGGAAAATACAACAAGCGCGAATTCCGCCATTTCTTCTCTAATAAAGATGAGTTTAACGAAAAATTCAAAGACTTTATCAAAAGAGATTTTTTAGTCATTGATGGAAACAATTTAGAAGCTTTTAAAGAGTTCATCAAAGATAAAGAAGAAATTATCGCAAAACCGATCGACGGTACCCATGGCGATGGTGTATCAAAGCTAAAAACCAAAGATCTCGACTATCAAACACTGTGTGAAAAGGGAAGGATCCTTCTAGAAGAAGTCGTCATTCAAGATAAGCGCATGGACGCTTTAAATCCCAGCAGTGTCAATACCTTAAGGATCATGACTTTTTTTGATCTTGAAAAAGACGAGGTCTTCGTTCCAGCTGCTTTTTTAAGGATCGGTAACGGAGCGATCGTCGACAATTTCAATGGCGGAGGCATGGCCACTAAGATCGATCTAGAAAAAGGGATATGTGCCTTTAAGGCAGTCGATCGCAATTATATCACTTATGAATATCACCCTCTTACCAACAAGCGCATCTTAGGGTTTAAGATCCCCGATTTTGATGAAGCGCTAAAACTAGTCAAAAAAGCGGCCCGTGTCATTCCAGAGGTTCAATTTATCGCTTGGGACGTCGCCATAAGCAACAAAGGTCCCTGCCTTATTGAAGGCAATGACTATCCTGGCCATGATCTTTGCGGTATGCCGGAGTTTTATAAAGCGGATCAAAGCGGCGGAATGCTGCCAGAACTTAAAAAATATATGTCTTTGTAAAGATTGGGTTTGCATTTAAGGAAAAAGCTATGCTATAATCGATTGGCAGTTAGGGGTGTAGTACAATGGTAGTACGATGGTCTCCAAAACCACTGATACGGGTTCGATCCCTGTCACCCCTGCCAGCAGATCCCCATATGGCGGAATTGGTAGACGCGAACGACTCAAAATCGTTTGGTGCAAACCGTGCCGGTTCGAGTCCGGCTTTGGGGACCAATTTGATTTATACCAGCATCTTAAAAGACGCATCAATATACAAAAAAGTGCCCTATTTTAAGGGCTTTTTTAATGGTTTGAGTAAGGATATAATGAGCTTTTTTAGACCTTCAATTCTTGAGCTTTCAGTATTTCTTCTTCTGTTTTCATCTCTTTAAAGAAGCCGATGACTAAAGGTATAGCTACGATAAGCGAGATTACATCAGCGATACTTTGAGAAATTTCAATGCCGAAAAGACCGATCGTATTTGAAAGGATATAGACCGTCGGGATCAAGGCAATACCTTGGCGCATCGAAGCCAATAAAGAGGCTGATTTAGTCTTTCCCACAACTTGAAGCATCATATTGGCGACGGTTACAAAGACAGTTAAGAATAGGGTCAGACACTGATAACGCAAAGTCACCTGCCCGATCTCTAAGACCTGTCCCATGGCGTCGCCTTCAAATAAGCGCATGATATCTCTTGAAAAAATAAAGGCAACAACCGAAATGATGGCGATCAAGAAAACTCCGACCTTGACCGTATAAGAGAAAGCTTCCCTGACTCTTTTGTATAATTTAGCGCCATAGTTATATCCGCATACCGGCTGGAAGCCTTGGGCAAAGCCGATAACGATTGAGAAACAGAATTGGGTGATCCGATTAACGACCGAGATAGCGGCAATGGCACTATCGCCAAACATTCCGGCGCAAAGATTAAGCGTGGCAGTAGAAACCGAAGAAATGCCTTGACGGCAAAGCGAAGGGAAACCGCCTTTAAAGATATTTTTCAAATAATAGGCATTTAGATGGATATCACGAAACGAATAAGAAAGCGAATCGCTTTTCATGATGCCGATAAATAAAATAACAAATGAGACAGCTTGCGATAGGATCGTGGCAATGGCGGCTCCGGCAATGCCCATATTAAAGCCAAAGATAAAGATGGGGTCAAGAATTATATTTAAAATACCACCAGAAGTGATACCGATCATGGCATAAAAAGCATTGCCTTGAAAGCGCAATTGATTATTCATGACAAGAGCCCCCATCATGGCTGGTGACCCGATCAAGATATAAGACATATAGGCCAGTGAATAAGGCATCATGGTTTGAGTCGACCCTAAAAGCCTGGCCAAAGGTTCGATAAAGATCAATCCTCCCACCATCAGGAAGACCCCTAAGATCAAAGAGAGGCAAAGACCGCTCGTTGCCATAGCCTTAGCCTCATCGACGCGGTTTGCCCCCAGCATGCGTGAAATAAAATTACCCGAGCCATGCCCGCAGAAAAAGCCCAACGCTTGAATCAAGGCCATGATCGCAAAGACGATGCCGACTGCCGCCGTTGCGGAGTCATTGTGCATCTGGGCGACGAAATAGGTATCAGCCATATTGTAAAGCGACGTTATCAGCATGGAGATGATGGTCGGGATAGCTAAAGAATTGATCAATTTTGAAACAGGTTCATGCATCATCCTTTCGCGTTTAGTATTCTCCACTTTTATCTCCCCCTTTTATTTCCATTGTATATTTATAATGGCTATTAATAAAGCCTTCCCGCTCATAAAAGCGATGGGCAGCCTTGCGTTTTTGGTTGGTCGTAAGTTCTAAGCTTACGGCCCCGTTTTTAAAAGCGCACTCTTTAGCCTTCGCGATCAAAAGATGCCCGATACCTTTAGAGCGCACACTTTGATCGACACAAAGTTCGATGATCTCCATGACTTTAGCAGCGTGGTGAAGCTCTTCTTCGATCCTTAAGACCATGTAAGCCAAAACTTCGTCTCCATCTTTAAATACATAGATAAAATGATTATGACTTTCAAGCAGATGATCAAAGATCCTTTCTAAAGAATCCTTATCAAAGTCCTCTTCTTCAAGTTCTTCGATCAGCTTAAATACGCCTTTAAAGTCTTCTTTTTGTGCTAGTCTTATCATTGTGCAATAGTCCTTGAGATATAGTCTAAGATATCTTCATAAACTTTGATGTGATCGATCTCATTCAAGATCTCATGACGCATCTTTTCATAAAGGCGATATTCTGTTTTATGATACAGGCTTGAAAGGGAATTTACGGCCTTCAAGAAATCCTCTTTGGAACTTATGACAGGGTCTTCTTCTCCTGCCATAAAAAGGATCGGCAGACCCGGATTATGGACTTCATAAGAACTTTTATCATAAACACTTATGACAAGTTCAAAAAGCGTCTTAAAACCATTAAGCGTAAAAATAAAGCCGTCGCGCTCATCAAAAAGATAGGCCTTCACAACATTTTCATCGCTGCTGAGCCAGGCAAATTTCTCGTTATTAAATTTCTTGTCATAAGCCATGGCCATATTCTGAATAAATTTAGAGCGGTGCTTTTCACCTTTAAATATCATTAAGAACTTTGTGAGCCTTATTCCCCACTTGGCCATAGGGTTATAGCTGGGCGAGCCCATGACGATAAGACCGTCTATTTTTTGATCGTGTTTTTTGATATACTCGCGTACGATCAAAGAACCCATCGAGTGTCCTAAAAGATAGATCGGCAAATTGTTTTTGGTCCTGATATAGTCGATCACGACATCAAGGTCTTTAACAAGTGTATCCTTCTCGCCTTTAAAATAACCGTATTCGTCCTTCTCACTGCTTTGGCCATGCCCGCGCAGATCATAGATAAAGGTATTGATCGAGCGATGATTGAGATATGTTAAAAAATCGATATAGCGTTCCTTGTGTTCACACATGCCATGGACCACCAAAAAGTTGGCACAGGGTGCTGTGCTTTCTTTTTCGTATAGAGCTAATCTCTGTTTATCAAAGCTTAAAAGCTCCTTATCCATGGTATGCCCTCAAATATTTAGTAAAGTCCTCTACTTCTTTTAAAGGCGTTCCGAAAGAAGTGACAAAGCGTAAGATCTCTTGATCGTCTTCTTTTCCCCAAAAACTGAATTCATACTCTTTTTGAAGATATTCCACAAGTGTTGGATCGACTTTCACAAAGACCTGGTTGGTCTTAGAAGAAGAGGCCAGCTCGATCCCCATGTCTTTAAATGACGTTCTTAAAAGATCGGCCATTTTGTTGGCGTGGTCCGCTAGTTTTAAGTAGAGATCATCTTTAAAATAAGCTAAAAACTGTTCACTGAGGACGAAACCTTTGGCCAAAAGGGCCCCGTTTTGTTTCATGAGATAATACATATCTTTGGCGATATCACCTTTGATAACTAATACTTCTCCAAATAAAAGTCCGTTCTTTGTGCCACCGATATAAAAGGCATCGCTTAGTTCATAGAGATCTTTTAAGCTTAGATCGTTATCTTTTAAAGCTAAGGCATTAGCTAACCGTGCCCCATCGACATACAAAAGCATATCTCTTTCATGACACCACTTGCTTATGGCGATCATTTCGCTTTTAGTATAAGTTGTACCCAGCTCCGTAGCATTTGAGACAAACAAAAGACGAGGCTTGACCATGTGACAATCCTTATAGCGAGAATATTCTTCTTCTAGCGCCTCAAGATCGACCTTGCCGTCACGCCCTTTGGTCGTTATGACCTTATGTCCGTGGGCCTCGATCGAGCCGGCTTCATGGTCGACGATATGTCCACTATCAAGCGTCATCACAGCTTCATAAGGTCTTAAAAAATGCGACAGGGCAACGACATTGCAAAGAGTTCCACCTGCCACTAAAAAGACATGGGCGTTTTCATCGCCGACCAGGTCTTGGACTTTTTTTCTTAAAAGATCGCTGCTTTGATCAAAACTGTAACCGGGCTTTTGATTAAAGTTCTCGTCGACCAAAGCCTTTAGGATTCTGATATCGGCCCCCAGACAATAATCATTCGCAAAACTGTACCTCATAGCGCTACCTCCTATATGATCAATATATATACTACTAATATTATAATCATCAAAAGGACACTTGGACGACTTAAAAATAAAGCTGCCGCATGATTGAAGCTTTTCCGCCATTTAAGACGGATAAAAGGATAAAAGCGCAAAAGTAAAAGACCGATCGCTAAAGTATAGAGGGTCGCGATCAAAAGGCTGAAGATCCAAAGTGAAGGATCAAGGACTACAAAAAGAAGATAGGCCCAGGCATTAAAAGTGATATGCAAAAGAATTGCAGGCTTGACATCGTGATATTTGATAACGACCAAAGAGAGGACATAAGAAAGGGCAAAATAAACGATCGCATCGCTTATCGAGCCATGTGCCAAGCCAAAGACCAGAGCGATCATTAAAACCGCAAAGCTGTTGCCATAACGCCCTAAAGCTCTTAACCATATTCCTCTAAAACAAAACTCACAAAGCAAGGGGTCGATCAAAAGATAATTGATTACGATAATCGGATCTTTGGGATCAAATGTCAAAGGCATTTGGCCGATCGGATATAGTGCAATAAGTCCCAGATCCAAATAGGGATTAAGGATCTCTAAAATAAAGATAATAAATGTCCCAAAGGATAAGACAAAGATGGCATTGATCAAAAAATCCTTAAAAGTGAAGTTATTAGGCCTTAAAATATCTTTAAGTTTGACCCTGAGGCCAAGCTTCATGATCCCAAAGGCCAAAAAACTGATGAGGGCCTTAAACAAGATGAGACTGTAATTAAATAATTTCTCATCGATCTTAATGTTTTGATATTGAAGATAGAACCTGATCACATAAGGTCCAAACAATACCGGTATCAAATACAGTAAAAGGCTTTTGGCCATGAAGCCGAATTCGATCTTGGCTTCTTTTTTGCTGACATGTCTTATTTTTTTCACAGCTAAAATTATGCCCTAAAAGTAAGTGCCTTGGCAAACGAAATCGCAAGAAAGGCGCAAAGTTTGTTATAATTTGGATATGCTTTTAGTGAAACAGGTCAAATTAAAACTGGAAGAGGATGAAAAGGTTTTAGCAACTAAACTCAGGAAAAGACTGGGACTTAAAAAAGATGAAAACCTTACCTTTAAGATCGATCGCAAATCTTTAGACCTTCGAGATGAAGCTAGGATCAGCTATAACCTGCTCGTTGATGTCAAAAATGAAAATAAGTATCTAAGGCTTAAGGATGTGGAAAAATATACGCCCTTTAAGCTTGACATAATCAAAAAAGAGCGCCCTTTCAGGCCTGTGATCATCGGTTATGGGCCAAGTGGCATCTTTGCCAACTATTTACTTTTAAAAGCCGGCTATAAGCCCATTGTCATCGAAAGAGGCAGCGCCATAAAAAAGCGCGAGAAAGATGTCGAAAACTTTTTTAAGACCGGTCTTTTAAATGAAGAATCCAACGTGCAGTTTGGCGAAGGTGGAGCCGGGACGTTCTCTGATGCCAAGCTCACCACCAGGATCAAAGATCCTCTCATCAAATTCATCACAGAGGTCTTCATAAAGTATGGGGCCAGTGAAAATATCCGTTATGACCACCACCCTCATGTTGGGACGGATGTCATACGTAAAATCATTCAAAACATGACGGAAGATATGATAAAAAACGGCAGTACGATTCTTTTTGATGAAAAAGTCAGCGACCTTTTGATAAGTGATGGCAAAATCGAAGGGGTCATCAGTGATAAAAATACCTACTATAGCCCGCTTGTCATCTTAGCCAGCGGACATTCAGGCATTGAGATCTATCACATGCTTAAAAAACATGGCGTCTATCTTGAAAACAAGGATTTTGCGATCGGATTTCGCGTTGAACACAGACAAGAATTTATCGATCACAACCAGTACAAAGAGTATTACGATCTCTTATCCAACAACCCCAGTGAATACTTTTTAAGGGCTAAAACGAGCCTTAATAAAGGCGTCTATAGCTTTTGCATGTGCCCAGGGGGCGAAGTGATCAACGCAACCTTTAAAAAGGGTCATCTTTTTACCAATGGCATGTCTTATCATGACCGCGCTTCGAAAATCGCCAACAGCGCGATCTTGATCCAGGTCTCTAAGGAAGACTATGGCGATGAGCTTTTTGGAGGCCTTGAATTCATTGATCACTATGAAAGAAAGGCTTTTGGAATCGACGGTACCTATAAAGCTTTGTCCCAAAATATCAAAGACTATCTAAATGATGAGCTCAACCCTTTGATTTTTGAAAGCACCTATAAGATGAAGACCAAGTTATATAATTTCAACGACTTTTTCGCTCCCAATTTAAACAAAGGCTTTCACGAGGCTTTAAGACACTTTGATCACCTCATGCCAGGCTTTATCGAAAAAGGGATCATGGTAGGTCCGGAAACGCGCTCCAGCGCCCCATTACGCATCAAAAGAGACACTTCCTTTCAAAGCGTCAATACCAAAGGGCTCTACCCCATAGGCGAAGGTGCCGGGTATGGCGGAGGGATCATGTCTTGCGCCCTTGATGCCCTTAGGGCAGCTCTTAAGATCATCGAGGTTTCAAGTTGAATTCACCTATATTTCACATTGACAGCTATAATTAAAGACGAGGTGAGAATAAAATGAAAACTAAGATTAAAAACTTATGCATTATATTTCTAGTAGCTCTATTGGGAGGTTTTGGCGGCACACTGGGCGCTGGCGAATTACTTAAAGAAGAGAGTACTTCTTTAAGTAGTGGCACTAATTCCCAGGTCGTCTATACCAATAAGGAGTCTTCTGATGTCAAGTCTGCTATCCAGACAGCTTACGACACCGTTGTCAGGGTCGAGGCCGGGGTCGTCGAAGAGACTTTCTTTGGGCAAAGCACCGGGACTTCTTCAGGCTCGGGCGTCATCATCTCCGAAGATGGTTATATCGTTACCAATAACCACGTGGTCGAAGATGCCAGTGAAGTTAAGGTCTGCACCAATGATGATGTCGAATACGATGCCGAAATTATTGGCACAGACGAAAAATCAGACATTGCCGTTTTAAAGATCGAGGCCAGCGACTTACCTTATGCCACCTTCGCCGATTCCGATTCCGTTGAGATCGGCGATGATGCCATCGCGATCGGTAATCCCTTAGGTTCGGGTATCTCAGTTACCTCTGGGATCGTCTCAGCCCTCCATAAAGAAATAACGATCGATAACGAGGTAATGGTCTTGCTTCAAACAAATGCCGAGATCAATTCCGGGAACTCCGGCGGTGGCCTATTCAATATATCAGGCCAACTCATCGGTATCGTCAATGCCAAAACGACTAATGCCGCCAATGGTACGACCGTTGAAGGCTTGGGTTATGCCATTCCTTCCAACACCGTTTTAAGAGTAGCAGACGAGCTCATCGAAAACGGTTATGTCAAAAACCGTCCGACCCTGGGCGTTACGGTCACACAGGTTGGAAACAGCATGCAGGGCTTTGAACCAGGACTTTATATAACAGATATCAGCGAAGGTTCAGCTGCCCAAAAGGCCGGCCTACAGACTTATGACCGCATCGTTGAATTTGATGGAGAACCCATTGAGTCCTATACCGATCTGAGTGTGATCCTTAATGAATTGTCAGTAGGTGACGAAGTAAAGATGAAAGTTATCCGCAACGACAAGGAAGTCGAAGTGACGATCACCTTACAAGAAAACACCAATACCAGTTCTTCAAAATAGGCGCCTAGCGCCTTTTCTTTTTGTGATAAAATACAGTTATGAACAAAGATGAAACCAGACAAAACTATTTAGAGGCTATATTGATAACAGCCAAAACCAATCCGGAAGTAAGAGCGATCAATATCGCAGAATACTTAGGCTTTGCCCGCGCCACGGTCTCAGTGGCTTTAAAAAACCTCAAAAACGAGGGCTACATCGATATTAAAGACAACATCATCAAGCTCCTTCCTAAAGGTAAAAAAGAAGCTGAGATGATCTATGAAAGACATGAGGTGATCGCCCAGGTCTTAATGAGCTTGGGGGTCGATGAAGCTATAGCCTATGAAGATTCCTGCAAGATCGAACACGATATATCTGAAGAGACCTTTGAGGCGATCAAAAATCACATCAGAAAACATCGCTTTTAAGTGCTATAATTAAAGGTAGGGAGGCAACATTTTTACGTATGAAAACTAATCCATTAAGACGCCTTGTCACAGTCCAAAAAGAAGGCAAGGCCATAGGTATCTACTCTGCATGCAGCGCCAACCGTTTTGTGATCGAAGCGGCGATCAAAAAGGCTAAAGATGATAATTCTTGCGTTTTGATCGAAAGCACTGCTAACCAATGCGACCAATTTGGCGGATATACCGGTATGACACCAGAAGACTTCAAAAACTATGTCTTTGAGGTCGCCAAAAAGTATGATTTTGATACCGATCGCCTATTCTTAGGCGGTGACCACTTAGGTCCTTTGACCTTCGCTAATGAAGATGAAGAAAAAGCGATGAAAAAAGCCGAAGATCTTATCAGGGCCTATGTTGCGGCTGGCTTTACCAAGATCCACATCGACACCAGTATGAAGGTCGCTTCCGATGATCCCAACGTGCGCTTAAGCGATGAGACGATCGCCAAAAGAGGAGTGCGCCTAGCAAAAGTTGCTGAAGAGACCTTTAAGGAACTGCTCAAAAAGAATCCTGATGCGACCGAACCTATCTATATCGTCGGCAGCGAAGTTCCCATTCCCGGAGGCTCGCAATCAGCCAAAGATGAAGGGGTAGAGGTAACCAAAGTTAAGGACTTCCAAAATACCTACAAGACTTTCGAAAAAGCTTTCAAAGATGCCGGCTTAGATGAGGCTTGGGAAAAGGTCATTGCCCTAGTTGTCCAGCCAGGCGTAGAAGAAAAAGATGCCGGCTGTACCGAATACGACCGTGCTAAGGCTAAAGATTTAATGGCCGCCATCAAGGAATATCCTAACATCGTTTATGAGGGTCACTCGACCGACTATCAGACCAAGATCAAATTAAGAGAGCTTGTCGAAGATGGCGTAGCGATCTTAAAGGTCGGTCCTGGACTTTCTTTCGCCGCCAGAGAAGCCCTCTTTGCCCTAAGCTTTGCCGAAGACGAGTACTACGAAGGAACAGATACCAAACGTTCTGATTTCCGCGCTGTCTTAGAAGCTGAAATGCTTAAAAATGATAAGAACTGGAAAAAACACTACCATGGCAGTGAGCACGAACTTTATCTCAAACGCAAATATTCGTTCAGTGACCGTTCCCGTTACTATATGAGCTTAAAGAGCGTCGAAGATGCGATCGAAGTATTGCTCGAAAATTTCAAAGATGGTGTACCTTTAAACCTTTTGAGCCAGTTTATGCCGATCCAATATACCAAAGTACGCGAAGGCTTGTTAGAAAACAAGCCGGAAGAGTTGATCCTTGATCGCGTCATAAATACGATCGATGAGTATTTATACGCTACCCATCAAAAAGAATTATTCTAATCTTTTAATTCAAATCATAACAAAAGCGGAGCAAAAGCTCCGTTTTCATTTTGTTCATCTTTTTTGAAATAATATTGAAGTGTCTTTTAAATAAGTTCCCTGTTAAGAAGTGAAAAAGCCTTACCTAATATCAGGTCATATCTTTCTTTGACTATCGTTTTATAGAAAGCTTTTCTCTTAAAAGATATGACTTCTATATTGTCAATAATATTGAATATTTCATCAAGATGAATTTTTGAATAAACTCTTTTTAACGCTTTGCAACAATCAGGATTTTCAAGTGAAGTGATGTAATCATAATAATTTATCTTCTTATCAGCGATCTTTAAAGCAGAATTTGGGAAAACATATACTCGTGCTTCAATTTCATTTTTATCATTAAGGATCTTATCGATGTCTTTATCTTCTAATTGCGGATATAGACAAGATCCACAATCGTAAATCGGTGCTATCTCTGCACATTTATTTTTTTTCATCGATAAGGAAGCCCCAATTGCCATCAGCCTTTTCAAAATTCCCCAGCAGCGCATCAGCTATAAACATATCCCAAAAGAATTCTTTTAATTCATTCGACGGTACTAGAACCTGATGATCGATTGCATCTAAGACCAAGGATAACTCATCTCCATAACCACTTTCTGATGAATCAATCACCCCATTTTTAATTTCAGTGAACTTAAATAATTTCTTGTCATCTGTCTCAAAGTCCTTGCATAATACACAGAGTTTCTTTTTACCATTAAAGTTATAATAGCCAAGACAGGTATGCAATCTAAAAGCGAGCTATTAGTTTTTATGCCCTCAAGTAAGGCATCGATATCGCGTTTTAAAAAAAACAGGAAGATCGACATCGTACATATCTTTAATAAATACGTCTTCACTATAATCGCCATATCTTTTCTTTGATTCGCTCATATATTTATCACCTTCACAATCTAAATAGCCTCTACCTAATTTTTATCGTAATACTATTTCTTCATCTCAATCATACCATTGAATAAAGTCTTTAAATATTTTAAAACCGCCATTATAGCGGTTTCAGGAATTAAAATATTAACTTTATTTTTTCTTGGCGTCTTTTGAGAATCTGGCAGCGATCTCTTTATCGAGCAACTCCATATGTTTCTCCGCCAGTTTCAGATATTCTTTTGATTTAGCCTCATCGCCCTTATTTTTATACATCAGGGAAATGAGATACTCATTTGGTCCGCGATAAGTTTCATCTACTTCGTCTAACTCATCTAACATTTCGTCAAGAAACTTATAGCCATCTAAGACATAGGTATCATAAAGGCGCTCGGTCTCTCTTTTGATCTGAGCATTGTCTAGGCTTTGAACCAGATCGTAGAATTCTTTGGCTTTAGGTTTAATATCTAAAGAGATATAGTAATTAAAACCCTTCATATAGACTTCTTGTTTCTGCTTTTTATTAAGGCGATGCTTGATCAGCGTCTCAAACATCATGTCGGTATTATTGCGATCCTGAGCTAAGATATAACGGTTTAATTTAATGTAGTCGATATTGAACGGTGGAAACAAGAACTTGACCTTGGTCGATTTGATCAGCTCGTC
>CALUVF010000015.1 GCA_944324155.1 uncultured Erysipelotrichaceae bacterium
TATCGCCGATGCTTAAAAAGATCTGTCTGGTTGGAAAAAACTGCATTTATTCTTAATCCTTTCTGTTGGCATTTTCTTCTTGGATATAGTTAAAGACGCGTCCTGTAAAAATCCTGGCGGCATCAACTCCGGCACTTTGTAAACGGAAGTTGGCGACAGCTGATTCAACGATGACCCCCATGGCTCTTCCTTCGCGCACCGGGATCTTCATATAAGGCTTTTCAAGCCCTAAGATATCGATCATGTCATAGCCTTTGATCCCCAAGCGATCGGGATTATTGATCGGGGTGTAGGGCTCAAGTTTGATGACCATATCAAGCTGACATTTTTCTAAGACCGAGGTCGCCCCATAAAGTAAGGTCACATCGATCACACCGACACCTCTAAGCTCAAGCATATTGTGAAGAAGCGAAGGCGCCTCGCAAATAAGATCGTTATGCATGCGATAGATATCGACGCGATCATCAGCCACTAACATATGACCTCTTCTGATGAGTTCCAGCGCCAGCTCTGATTTACCGATCCCGCTTTCGCCCGTCAGCAAGACCCCGAGGCCATAGACATTCATCATGACCCCGTGTTTTGTGTCGCTGGGCGCCAGTTTTTCATCCAGGAAGACGATGAGTTGGACCACTAGGCGATAGGTCTTGAAGTCGCTGACAAAGATCGGGAAGTTCTTGATTTGGGCGATCTCTAAAAGCTCCTTGGGACATTCCAGATTAGAAGACAAGATGATGCAGGGGGTGTAGGCGTCTGTTAAGACGTTATAGCGATCCCTTAGATAATTTATATCTGTAATGCGGCTAAGATATTTGATCTCCTTGTTTCCAAAAACGGTCACACGCTTGAGGTCATTTTCCTGTGAATAGCCCGCAAGCTCTAAGCCCGGACGGTTGACATCAGGGACGATGACCCAGCGATTGAGACTTTCGTCATTGCCGCTTAATTGGCGCAGATTAAACTTTTCTTTGATTTCTCTGACATAGACGCGTTTGGTCAATTCTTCATTTGCCATATTTTTCTCCTAGTATTTTCTTTAGATACATTCCCGTATAGCTTTCTTTGTTGTCAGCTACTTCTTCCGGGGTACCAGAAGCGATAACTTCGCCACCTCTTTCTCCCCCGTCTTTTCCTAAATCAATTATATAATCAGCACACTTGAGTACGTCAAGATTATGTTCGATCACTAAGACCGTATCGCCATTATCGACGATCCTTTCAAAGATCTTGATGAGTTTTTTGACATCGTCGCTATGAAGCCCGGTCGTGGGTTCATCTAAGACAAAGAGGGTCTTGCCGGTCGCCTTTTTTTGTAGCTCGCTGGCTAATTTGACCCTTTGGGCCTCGCCGCCTGATAGGGTCGTGGCGCTTTGTCCTAGTTCGATATAGCCTAAGCCCACTTCATAAAGCACTGAGAGCGTGCGCTTGATCTTGGGAATGGCATCAAAGAATTCTAAGGCCTCTTTAACGCTCATCTTTAAGACATCGTAGATGTTTTTGCCCTTATAGGTAACGGCGAGGGTCTCTTCGTTATAGCGACGGCCATGACATTCCTCACATTCCACATAGACGTCTGGCACAAACAGCATCGAGATCTTTTTGACCCCATCGCCCTGGCAAGCCTCACATCTTCCACCCTTCACATTAAAGGAGAAACGTGATTTATCAAAGCCCCGCTCCTTGGCAGCGGGCGTCATGGCGAAGAGTTCTCTTATGTCATCAAAGACCCCGGTATAAGTCGCTGGGTTAGAGCGCGGGGTGCGGCCGATCGGGTCTTGTGAGATGTTGACGATCTTATCGATATTCTTAAGACCTTCGATTCTTTCATGAGCGCCGGGTGTGATACGGACGCGATTGAGGGATTTCATTATTGCCTTGGTAATAATATCGTTGACCAGGGTCGATTTCCCGCTCCCCGAGACTCCGCTGACACAGATAAAGGTACCAAGCGGTAAGGTGACATCGATGTTTTTGAGATTGTGTTCTTTCGCTCCAATGACCTTTAAGGTCTTGCCATTCCCTTTACGCCTTTTTTTAGGCACAGGGATATATTTTTCATGGCTTAGATATTGCCCGGTAATGGATTTGGGGTTTCGCATGACTTCTTGCGGCGTGCCAAAAGCGACGACTTCGCCACCATCTTTCCCAGCCCCCGGTCCGATATCGACGAGATAATCGCTTTCTATCATCGTCTCTTCGTCGTGTTCAACGATGATGAGGGTATTGCCAAGATCACGCATGTTTTTTAAAGAGTTGATCAGTTTGGCATTGTCCTTTTGATGAAGACCGATCGAAGGCTCATCTAAGACATATAAGACACCAGTCAGGCCCGAACCGATCTGGGTGGCTAAGCGAATCCTTTGGGCCTCGCCGCCTGACAGGGTCATGGCCTTGCGGTCAAGACTCAAATAGCCAAGCCCCACATCGATCAAGAATTTCAGCCGCTTTTTGATGTCCTCTAGAAGCAAGCGTCCGATCTCGGCCTTCATTTTGTCAAGTTTTAGATCTTCTAACCAGGCGTAAGCTTTTTCGATCGGCATCTTGGTAAATTCGTTGATATTTAGACCGCCGATCTTAACACATAAAGCCAT
>CALUVF010000016.1 GCA_944324155.1 uncultured Erysipelotrichaceae bacterium
TTCTTTTCTTTGTCTTCTAATAAACGCGATAATAACTGTAAGAAGATCTTGCGCTTCCCTTATGTATGTAATGCATGTAAGAACCGTAAAAAATGTAATGAGGGATACTTCTTTGAATATAAAGCCAAAGAAGCCCAAATCAATTATGAGACGATCTTAAAAAAGACAAGAGAAGGAATTGATATGACCTTAAGCGATAAATGCCGTGTTGATGTCATATTGAAGGAAGGACTTGATAAGGGGCAATCGATCGCCCATATCTACCATTCCAATAAAGACCTCATACCTTGTAGTGAATCAACACTTTATAGGCTTATTAATAACGGTAATACGATCGCCCAAAGGATCGATACCAGAAGACAAGTAAAGCTAAAGCCCAGAGATGCAAAAGAAAAGATAAGAATAAAAGAGATCTTGGGCTCTTTAATAACAGGACCTATGGCGACTTCTTGGTTTATATTTCAAAATACTCGCCTTTTTATCTTGTGGAGTATGATACGGTAGTCGATGATTCTAATGGAGTTCACAAGACCTTGCTTACCATTCATTTTGTAAGTCTTCATTTTATGATCATCAGGCTGCTAGATAAAAAAGAAGCTAGCGAAATAGCCAAGCAATTTGTATATCTTAGAAGACGATTGAGTGATGACCTATATGCCAGAATGTTTGGCTTAGGATTGACCGATCGCGGGAGTGAATTCTTTTGTATCGATGCCATTGAAGGGGTAATTGATGATCATAAAAGATTAGGGCACTTATTCTTTTGTGACTCTTACTCTTCGTATCAAAAGGGTGCTTTAGAAGAGAACCATACTCTTTTAAGGTATATCCTTCCCAAAGGTACATCATTTAATGATCTCGATCAGAATAAATGCGATCTTATCGCCAGCCATATCAACTCTTATTATCGAAAGTCGATCAATAATACGCCATATAACTTATTTGTCGCTCATTTCTCAAATAAGATAGCTGATATATTAGGTATTCAAAAGATCGAAGCCAATGATGTCTATTTAAAGCCATCGCTATTAAATAAGATCAAATAAAAAAACAGATACCACAAGCACCATAGGAATCTGTTTTAAAAGAGAACACACATCTAAGACCACACACTCAATTTACTTTGAAAAACGGAATTAAGCTTCTGCTTTTCATAATGCCTTAGATCTGTATTACAAGAAAATAGTATCATCAATAACTCAGAATATAAATAGCTAAAATACATTTTAAAATGATAAAACTGCATTTATATCAGAGAAATTACTTTCGCGATCTAGGACCGGAATTTAGTTTGGAAAGATACCCGTTATCTAATAATGGTAAAAACTACTATTTTAAAAATAGAAATTAAAAACAGATAATTTTAGGTTTTCTTTTTTCAAAATAAAAAGACCACCCATAAGGAGTGATCTTCATTTCTCTTGACGATAAATTGATTAACGTTTTGTTAACTGTGTAGTCCTTTAAATTAAGGGCATTTAAGCAAATTTGCGTGCTACTAGCGTGCTTAATAAATAATCTAATTATTTGAAGTTCGTATAGTAAATGTGTTAGGAAGTTTATATATTTCTGTTTTCAAAAACTCAGGATAAAAATACTCGCCCTTTAAGCTTTCAAAACTCAACCATTTAAAGCTATGTGTACGTTTTCCTTCTTTGCTCAAGAATGTTTCGCCTTTTGATAAAAGATCTGTACATTTTATATCTATCAGAAAATAGATACATAATTCATGATAATTGAGTTTATCGACATCTTCATTAAAAAAGGCTTGGTCTAACCATAAAGGGCGAAGGATTTTTGCGCTTATACCTAATTCTTCAAACAATTCTCTTTTAACCGCATCTTCAGCTGTTTCGCCCATTTTGACTCTGCCGCCTGGCAAATAATAATATGGCGATCGATCGTCGTGCATAGCCAAGATCTCGTTGTCGTGAATTATAATCGCACATACCCGATAATTGAATTTGTTATTTTCTGTTTTGTAAGAAATGTCCATCAGTTTTTCTGTTAGTGTATTCATGCAAAGAATCAATTGTCAAAATAGTGATCTTTTTAGATTGGATCATAACAATTTGAGCATCTCAATTGTAGCACAATGCAATTGAACAAAATAGTTATTTCGTTTTGTCTTTTCAGGTTTAAGATTGAAAATGGTTAACTGGGTCTTGATTCCGATCATTTAATTTTATTGATCAGCGCCTCTTGTAGTGCTTGAGAAAAATTGATGCCCCGTTTATTAGCCTCTTCATTGAGCCATTCGGGAATGCTTAATGTCTTTTTTATCGCCTTATTTTTGTACTTTTTTGCATATGCTACAGAGTCGTATGGCACAAGCATCACACTATCGCTAGGAAAATCCTGTTGGATCTTTTCGATTGGTGATGGTTTATTAAAATCATTATTTTCATCTAAATAAAGACCTACTGCTTCTTGAACTTCTTTAAAAGCTTCTTCCATGCTATCTCCTTGACTAAAACAACCTGGGAGGTCTGGGACTTCTACCCAATAACCTTTTTCGCTTTGATCGGCCTTATGAAATACAGCCGGATAAAAAGTCATAGACATTTACACCCCTCCTTTTGTAGGACCTGAAGAAAAGTCCTTTATTTAAGCCCCGCTTGTTTAAGAATGGCTTGTTCTAACCCTTTCTTCAGGTCTTTACTGTGACAAGGAACAACAGTAGTCCTCTTAGAGACGGGGTTAAAGAATTTTCGATGTCCCGTTGGACCTCCCTTTATTTCAATAAACCCGTTCTTTTTGAGGAGTTTACACATTTCCTTAGACGTCATAGGCATGTAATGTACCTCCTCATCACAGCTTCATTATAATACGTATTTTTACGTATATCAATGTTAGATTAAAAAAAGAAGTATCCAAACTTCTCACAAAGTCTAAATACTTCTTTGATCTTCCCAATATAACGATTAACGTTTTGAGAATTGTGGAGCACGACGTGCGCCTTTAAGACCGTATTTCTTACGTTCTTTGCTTCTTGCATCACGAGTTAAGAAGCCGGCAGATTTTAATGCTGGACGATAATCATCGCTGGCTTGTAATAAAGCACGGGCAATACCATGACGCATTGCACCAGCTTGGCCAGTGTAACCACCACCATAGACATTGACATAGATATCGAATTGGTCAACAGTGTTTGTAGTTACTAGAGGAGATTTAACGACCATCTGTAAAATCTCTTGTGGTAGGTACTCTTCCAAAGTTTTCTTGCCGACGGTAATCTTGCCAGTTCCAGGTGTCATATAGACACGGGCAACTGCCGATTTACGACGACCAGTACCCATATAAGTGATAGTAGTCTTTTTCTTAGCCATTTATTTTCTCCCTTCCTAGTCTACCTTTAACTCTACTGGTTTTTGTGCTGTGTGCGGATGTTCGTTGCCAGCATAAACGAATAGGTGGGTGCGGATACGATCGCCTAACTTGTTGTGAGGGATCATACCAGTAATAGCTTTTTGGACTAATTCCACTGGGTAGTTCTTCTTCATTTCCCCAATGCTTCTCTTTCTTAGACCACCTGGATACATAGAATGTGAATAGTAATACTTCTTCTCAACTTGGTCACCAGTGTAGACGATCTTGTCAGCGTTGATAACGATGACATAATCACCACAGTCGACATGAGGTGTGAAGCTTGGTTTGTGCTTACCGCGCAATACAGTAGCGACCTTCGTAGCTAAACGACCTAACGTTTGACCATTCGCATCGACGATGTACCATTCTTTCTTGACTTCAGATGGCTTCAACATAGTTGTCTGACGCATAATTTTTTTAACCTCTTTCTATATGTAGTTTCCGGGGCTACCTATATTAAAGGTGTGCGTAAGTATTCTAGCTTAAAAGCTTTTAATTGGCAATATAAATAGCCTATTTTCTCTAGTTTTGTCTATAATTTAATTATGGAAACTCTAAAAACAGATCGTCTTATTTTAAGAAACTATATTTTATCTGATCTTGGTGATCTTTATGCAATCGGTAAAGAAGTCGGAGTATTAGAAAGAACGGGCGAATCATATTTTGAAGACGGTGCTATGGCCATGGGACAACTAAGTCGCTATCTTTTATCGCCTGAAACTTATGCGATCGAGCTAAAAAAACGTTCTAAAGTTGTCGGTACTTTAGAGATTACCAGAGCGCGCTTTGATCCCTATAACCGCAAAGCCAGGGAGCTAACCTTTTATTTAGGACTTCCTTATCAAAATCACGGTCTGATGTCAGAAGCCTTAAAAGCTTATTTTGACTTTATCTTTCATAAGACAAAGATCAATAAGGTTTATGCCGGCTATTTTTATTACAACGAAGAATGCGCAAGGTTATTAAAGAAATTTGATTTTAAGTATGAGACGACTTTTAATTTCTATGTCGATTTTTTAGATACCGAGGTAAAGACTTATTATTACAGTTTAAAAAAAGAAGACTATCTGATGGGGAGGTAAATGAAGACCACAAAATGGGCACAAATTGAGAAATAAAAAAAGCGTAAATCGTTGTTATACCCACGATTAGGGTATTTTCGATATACGCTAGTTAGCTTAATGGCGTCCAAGGAGGGATTCGAACCCGCGACCGCACGCTTAGAAGGCGTGTGCTCTATCCAGCTGAGCTACTTGGACAACGCCTAAATATATTAGCATTTATTTAGAGTAAAGACAACCACAATAATTTTGTTCATAAAGCTTCATAACATGGTTAAACTGCTTGTTTAGGGACTCGCCGTTTCCTTTTTTGAAGTCTGCAAATAGGAATTTGGGGCCTTTATCTTCTTCTTCTAGTTTGCTTCCAAGATAGTTGAGATAGTCGCTGTTTTTATGGCGCGAGATCGACATGATCGTTGAAAAGTATTCAAAGTTGTGAGTTTTGGCATACTCATAACTATCCTTAAGACGATAGGCATAACATTTGGCGCAACGCCTGAGTCCTTCTCTTTCAAAGGCATAGGGAGCCAGTCTTTTTTGATAAGAGACATCATATTTTGGCATCACAAGCTCGATAGGTGCATCTAAGGCATCTAAATACCGCTCGAGCTCCCAAAGACGATGATCATATTCAGCGATCGGATAGATGTTGGAATTAGTGTAATAGACCGTAATGCGAAAATGGTCTTTTAAATAATAAAGGGGGTAAAGACTGCAGGGCCCGCAACACACATGCAGCAAAAGGCGAGGTTTATAACTTAAGTCTTCGATCTGCTTTTGGTGCTTTTTATAATAGTTATTCATTGTCAATAAACATGGCATCGCCAAAAGAGAAGAAGCGGTATTTTTCTAAAGTGGCGTGCTTATAGGCCTCCATTATAAGGTCATAGCCGGCAAAGGCTGCGATCATCATGATAAGAGTTGATTTAGGCAAATGGAAATTGGTGATCTGGGCATCGATTGCCTTAAATTCATAAGGGGGATAGATGAAGATGTTGGTGTTGCCGCTGCATTTTCTAAATTCACCATACTTTTGGACGATCGTTTCAAGCGTGCGGGTCGAGGTCGTTCCAACGGCAATGATGCGCCGTCCTTCTTTTTTAGCCTTATTTAATTGCTCGGCCGTCTTTTCGTCCATGCTGTAGTATTCATAGTGCATGTGATGGTCTTCGACTTTTTCTTCCTTGACTGGCTTAAAAGTTCCAAGGCCAACGTGCAAAGTGACATCTAGAAATATAACGCCTTTGGCTTTGATCTTAGAGATGAGTTCCTCACTGAAATGTAGTCCAGCCGTAGGAGCAGCAGCGGAGCCGTCAATCTTGGCATAGACCGTTTGATAGCGTGAGGCATCATTTAATTTTTCATGGATATAGGGCGGCAGGGGGACAGAACCGATCTTAGCCAGGACCTCCTTAAAGATCCCTTGATAGTAGGCTTTAAAACGTCTGATGCCCTCATCTTTGACCTCAATACACTCACACTTTAAAAGATCGCCACAATTGATGATCGTATGAAGCTTGATGGCTTTGGCATTCCCGCACAGGCACTCAATAATATCGTCGCCTTCTTCCTTTAAGATCAAAAGCTCAACCTTGGCACCGGTGGGTTCTTTGACGCCTTTTAAACGGGCGGGTATGACTTTTGAATTGTTGCGCACCAAGACATCGCCGGGCCTTAAATAGTCGATGATGTCATAAAAGTGTTTATCTTCAATCTGTCCGCTGTTTTTGTGAACGATCATGAGCCTTGATTCTTCACGCTTATCTAGGGGGTGTTGAGCGATAAGGGATTCATCTAATGCAAAATCAAAATCATTGATATTCATTTAAAAGCCTCTTTCATCAAAATGGTACTTATTTAAAATATACTCTTTATATTCTAAGAAGCGATCTTCTTTAATAGCTTCTCTGGCGCCCTCAACCAGTCTGACTAAAAAGCGCAGATTATGAATCGATAACAGGCGCATGCCTAAGCCCTCATTATTTCTAAAGAGGTGGTTCAAATAGGCGCGGGTATAGTTTTTGCAGCATTCGCAATCACATTCACTATCAAGCGGTCTAAAGTCATCTTTATAGATCTGCCTTTTGATGTTGATCCTTCCTTCACTTGTCATCAAAGTGCCATGGCGGGCAATACGTGTGGGAAGGACACAGTCGAACATATCGACCCCTCTTTCGATCCCGTTTAGGATATCATTGATCGCTCCTACGCCCATTAGATAGCGGGGCTTGTCGCTTGGTAATTCCGCGATCGAATAATCGATCATGCGATACATGGTGGCTTTATCTTCGCCAACCGAAGTACCGCCGATCGAATAGCCGTCAAAATCCATCTTGGTGAGCTCTTTAGCACAATATTTGCGCAATTTTTCAAAATCACCGCCTTGCACGATGCCGAAAAGCGCCTGATCTTCCCTTGTATGCATATCTTTTCCACGCTTGGCCCAACGCAATGTTCTTTCCATCGACTTCTTGGTATAGTCATAGGTCGCAGGGTAGGGGATGCATTCATCAAAAGACATGGCGATATCGCTGCCAAGATCCATTTGGATCTTGATTGAATCTTCTGGGCGCATAAAGAGTTTCGTCCCATCTAAATGTGACTTGAAAGTGACACCTTCTTCCGAGATCTTTCTAAAGTCAGCCAAAGAAAAGACCTGGAAGCCTCCGCTGTCGGTCAAGATTGGTCCATCATAGTTCATGAACTTATGCAAACCTCCGGCCTTGGCGACGATCTCATTGCCTGGCCTTAGCCATAAATGGTAGGTATTGGATAAGATGATCGAAGCCCCGATCTTTTTTATATCTTCCGGGCTTAAGAATTTAACAGTTGCCTTGGTTCCGACCGGCATAAAGACCGGCGTGATGACCTCTTTTCCAAAGACATTCAGCTTTCCTAAGCGCGCTTTAGAATTTTTATCTTGATGTAATAGTGTGTAATTAAAGTTTTTCAATTTTATCACCTTAGATATGATAGCACAGGTTTATGCTATACTTAAGCTAATGAACAGCAAAATCATCAAAACCTACAACCTGCCCAAAGACTATGAACTAATCTATCGGCAGGAAGCCAAACCCACCATTGCCCTTGTCATCATCTCGATCATTGGGGTTTTCAGTGTTTATTTCTATCCGCAGATCGGCAGCCTTTTTTTAATGGTCGGTCTTTTTGGGATCTTCTTTTTACCAGGCAAGACCTTGACCGACTTCACGCCTGAATATGTCATTTTATTTAACAGGGCCGATAAAAGCGATTGCACGATCGTCTACTATAACGAGATCATCGCCTGGCGCTATATCAAAGGACGCCGCTTTGACAGTTTAGAGATTGTACTAGAAAACGGGCAAGTAGAAAATGTGGAATGTTTCGCACGTTATATGGTAGTGCGCTATATGCGTCATTTCGCCAAAGCTCAAGAAAAGCGAGGCAAAAAGTGAAGATCGTCGCGATCGATTTTGAAACAGCCAATAAGTATGCGCATAGCGCCTGTTCTTTAGGCTATGCAGTCTATGAAGATGGGGTCATCACTAAAAGTGGTTCTTTCTTGATCCTGCCGCCAAAAGATGTGCGCTATTTTACCTTTAGTTTTATCCATCACTTAAGTCTTGAAGATGTCAGAGATCAGGAAGAATTTGATAAACACTATGATTTTTTAAATGAGCTTTTTAAGGGCGCTTATCTTTGCGCCCACAACGCCCGTTTTGATATCGGCGTTTTAAATGCCATGTGCGACCGCTATCAATTAAAGCACTTCAAGAATTATTATTTTGATACAGTATCCCTATCTCGTCAGATCTTTGATCTCCCCAATCATAAGCTTAACACAGTCTGCCAAGCCTTAGAGGTTTCTTTGAACCACCACGAAGCCGGCAGCGATGCTTATGGCTGTTTGATGATCGTTTTAAGGGCGATGGAAGTATTAGGCGAGTACGATATCGATAAGCTGCTTAAAAAGACGGCAGTATATCTGGCTCACAATAAATGAAAATAATTTCATTTTGTGAAATTAATTTACAAGCATTTGATAATTTGCTAGAATCGTGAAGTAGTATTATGAAAGATTTTGAAAACAACGCCCATTTTTGGCAAAAAATTGACAGTATCTATCTAGCCGGGGATTTTCATATGGTCTCTAAAAAAGGCGAGATTCCTAAGGGCATGGAAGAAGAATGTCCTTGCGACTATGGCTATATTACATCGGACCATGAAGTAGCGATCGACTGTTTTAAGGGAACGCAGGGCGAAGATGCTGATGCGATCATCGTCTTGGCTGATATTCTGGAAAAAAAGATTCAGGTAAGCCTGCTTGTAGGTTGCAGTCAAGAAGAAGAACTGGCGATCTTGCGCTTTTTAAATCGCAGTTCCTTCCAAAAATCTGTCCTCATGCGAAGGGCGAGCGAAGTGCCAAACTGGGACTTAGAAGAAGAGTAACATCTTCTTTTTTATTTTTCTAAGATCTTTAAGACGTTTTTGACTCTTTGTGCATCGACGAGGTTATAACCTTCAAAAGTCTTGGGGTCTTTGATGACCTTTTTAAAAGAACCGTGGATATTTTTTACTTTTGTTTCTTTGATGATATCTAAGATATTATCTTCGTTGACGCCACCACCAGGCATCAATTCGATCTTTTCGCCGTATTTTTCCTCTAATCTTTTAATGCGCGTCATACAAAGATTGAGATCTTCTTTGGGCAAGCCCATCAATAAGACGCGTTTGATATTTAAAGAAATTAAGGTATCGATCGCGCTGTCCTTATCTTGAATCGAATCTATGGCACGATGAAAGACAAGCTCTTTATCTTTGGCGATTTCTTTGAGTTTCTTGATTGCTGGTACATCTAATTTGTAATCGGGATTCAAAAAGCCAAAGGCCAGACCATCCGCTCCGTTTTCAAGGAGCTTTTGAGCCATAGCGTACATTATCGACAACTCTTTCTGGCTGTAGATAAAGTTGCCTACGCGACATCTAAGCATAGCGATGATCGGCTTGTCAGTAATAAGACGGGCCGCCTTAAGAGTGTTAAGATCAGGGGTCAAGCCCCCGAGTTCGACGGCACTGTTTAGTTCAAAGCGATCGACGCGAAGATCCTTTAAGTTTTCAAAATCATGGATACTTCCGGCACATATTTCTAATTTCACATTCATAAATCCATTTTAGCCTATTTTTTATAATGGCTCAATCTTGTATAATAAGCTCTAGATTAAGGGAGGATATTATGGCCGATAAGATTATCGTTTTAGACTATGGAAGTCAATATAACCAGTTAATCGCAAGACGCATTAGAGAGTTTGGCGTTTATTCAGAGCTCGTTCATCACAGCATCAGCCTAGATGAAATTCTAGCTAAAGGTGATGTGAAGGGTATAGTTTTATCCGGTGGCCCGCACAGTGTGAACGATGAAGATCGCTTTGGGATCGATAAAGCGATCCTTGATTCGGGTCTTCCGATCTTAGGGATCTGTTATGGCATGCAGCTCATTCATCATGAACTGGGTGGCAAGGTCGAGGCGTGTGAAAAGAAAGAGTATGGCTTGGCCTATATTGATACTAAAGAATCAGCTATATTTAAGGGCTTAGATAGAAAAGAAAAGGTCTGGATGTCGCATGGCGATCAAGTTACCGTCTTAGCCCCGGGCTTTGATTGCATTGCGTCAACTTCTACTTGTGTAAATGCTGCCAGCGAAAATACCGCTAAAAAAATCTATACGGTCCAATTCCACCCTGAGGTCCGCAATAGCGAACATGGTTTAAAGATGCTCAAAAACTTTATTTTCGATGTCTGTGGCGCCAAAGCCAATTGGACGATGAAGGATTTTGCCCAAAATGAAATCGAGAAAATCAAAGAGCGAGTAAAAGATGAAAAGGTCCTTTTGGGATTATCAGGAGGCGTGGATTCTTCGGTAGCGGCCGTCCTTTTATCAAAGGCGATCGGCAAGAATCTCTATTGCATGTTCATAGACCATGGTCTGCTTCGCAAAAATGAGGCCGAAGATGTCGTTAAGATGTGTAAAGAACACATGGATATAAATCTCATTAAGATTGATGCCTCCAAGGAATTTTTAGAAAAGCTCAAAGGCGTAGAAGATCCTGAAAAGAAACGCAAGATCATCGGCAACGAATTTGTCTATACCTTTGATCGCGAAGTAAAAAAATTGCTGAAAGAAGAAAATATCCGCTTTTTGGCCCAAGGGACACTTTATACCGATGTCATCGAAAGCGGTACTTCGACCGCTCAAACGATCAAGTCGCACCATAATGTCGGTGGCCTTCCTGAAGACATGGACTTTGAATTGATCGAACCGCTGAATACTTTATTTAAAGATGAGGTACGAGCACTTGGTTTAGAACTTGGCTTAGATGAAGCGATCGTTCATCGTCAGCCTTTTCCAGGCCCGGGTCTTGGTATTAGAGTCATTGGCGAAGTGACCCCTGAAAGATTAAAGATTGTCAGAGAGTCTGACTATATTTTGCGGGAAGAATTCCAAAAAGCAGGATTAGATAAATCGATCTGGCAATATTTTACCGCTTGTCTCAACAACAAATCAGTAGGTGTCATGGGAGATCAAAGGACCTATGATTACACCGTAGCGATCCGCGCCGTCACTTCAATCGATGGTATGACGGCAGATTGGGCTAAGATTCCATATGATGTCTTAGAGGTTATCGCCAACCGTATCGTCAATGAAGTAAAAGGCTGCAACCGTGTGGTCTATGACATCACCAGCAAGCCTCCCGGGACGATTGAGTTCGAATAGTACAAAATCACCTTGAAGCCCTTTATTTAAGGGCTTTTTTGGTTCCCTTTTGGGCCCGTGAAAACATTTTGAAAACAGGCATCTTGATTTTAGCTCAATTTCGGTCGATTTTTGTCCCCGTTTTCGGCTTGTTTTTGCCGTTTTTTTAGGGAAAATCGGTCAAATTTTAGTGAAATTGAGCTTTTGGTCGCCACTCGTGCAAGCCGTGGCTAGCACGTGATAGCCACTTAATACGGAGAAATTTCGGTTTTTTTAGCTTTTCGCATGGCTAAAACCATTTTAAGTGCCCATTCAATAACGTCTTCGTCATCTTCATCAGCAATATTGACACCATGAATCTCAATAATCTTGATGAGTTCATCGTGCAGGCTTCTGAAGACATAGGGGTTGCCATAAACAACGATCTCCTTGTTCAGGATGCAGCTGATTATGTAATCCTGTTTGGTATGACCAGACAGGAGGACTTTGCGGTCCAATAGTTCGTTTTCTTCTGACGACATTCGAAAGGCAATTACTTTATTTCTGATTCGTCCTTTTTTATCTAAATTTTTAGCACTCATTTGAAGGCTCCTCCTCTAAGAGAGTTCAGTTTATTGGCGATATCGGTATCGCGATTAGGGAACATATGGGCATAGCGGTAAGTGATCTTGACGCTTTCATGCCCGACGCGTTCAGCTATATCGACAGCGCTGAACCCCATGTCGATGAGCATTGAGACATGGGAGTGACGAAGATCGTGGATCCGTATCCTTTTTACGCCTGTCTCCTTGCATCCGCGATCCATTTCATGATGCAGTCCGGATTTGGTGATGGTAAAGATTCTATCGTTTGGTCTTAAAGCATATAGCCTTGAGATATAGTCTTTCATCTCTTCACATAAGAAATCCGGCATCTGAACGGTCCGCTTTCCTTTTTCGGTCTTAGGATCTGTAATCACATCTTCACAATGGATCCTTTGATACGACTTGGATATGCGGACGGTCTTCTTTTTAAAATCAAAGTCGGCCGGTGTTAAGGCCAATAGTTCACCAAGTCTTAGCCCGCACCAGTAAAGCATCTCAAATGCCTGATAGACACCATCCTTTTTCATAACGGCTCTGGAGAATTTTTTATATTCATCCATCGTCCAGAAATTCATTTCAAGCTTCTTTTCTTTACCGATGTTTCCGGCAATCCGGGCAGGATTGGATTTTAAACCATAGAAGCGAACAGCATAATTGAACATGGCACTGAGCTGATTATGAATCGTCTTCAGATAGTTTTGCGAATATCTTTCATGTTCCTTGGTTTCGGATCGAAGAAGAGTATTCTGCCATTCAATGATATCGGCTGGCGTGATGTCGCACATCCGTTTATTTTTGAAGTAAGGCAGGATCCTTGTTTCGATAACGGCTTTTTTCATGCACATGGTATTTTCCCGAAGCCTTGTTTCCATACTTGACATGTAAAGATAGTAGAAGTCTTCAAAGTTCATCGTGAGATCATGGCTTTTTTGAAGCAGGAAGCGCCGTTCATAATCTTTGCCGTCGCTTTTTGTCCTGAAACCGCG
>CALUVF010000017.1 GCA_944324155.1 uncultured Erysipelotrichaceae bacterium
GCTTGCCCATCATCTCTAGGACTTCATCGGCGATGTGCTCGGGTGCCACCTTGAGCTGACCTGAGATATGATATTTGACTAGCTCATGAAAAAAGCTTTCATCTTTATCGTATAAAAGATAATCATAGCGGATGCCAGAGCGAATGAAGACTTTTTTAATGCCCGGCAATTCTCTTAGAGCCCTTAAAATATCGAGATATTTTTCGTGAGAGACCTTAAGGTTTTGACAACGTGGCGAAAGGCAGGCCTTAAGCGGGCAGACACCTTTAGAAAGCTGTTTATCGCAAGCCGGTTCATAAAAATTGGCCGTTGGACCGCCCACATCATGGATATAGCCTTTAAAGCCCTCTAGCTTTGTGAGCATTTCTGCTTCTTTTAAAAGCGATTCTTTTGAGCGCGATTGAATGATTCGTCCTTGATGAAAGGTCAAAGCACAAAAATGGCAGCCCCCAAAACAACCCCGATTAATAGCTAAAGAAAACTTTACTTCATCGATCGCCGCGACATGGCCGCCGTTTTTCTTGTATATGGGGTGATAATCTCTTTCATATGGCAATTCATAGACATCGTCTAATTCCATTTGCGTTAAGGGGCGGTTAGGACGATTCTGAACGATATAGACATCATCATAAGGCTCTACAAGTACTTTGGCTGTGAAGTGGTCGGTATTGACATACTGCATCTTAAAGGAGCGCGCGTAATTAAGCTTGTCCTTTTTTAATTCCCTATATGTTGGAAGCATGACATGGTCACTTAAATAGGAAATATCCTTACTCTTATAGACGACTCCGTCCAAAAAAATGAGATCTTTGGCCCTTAAGCCACTGTTTAAAGCTTCGGCGATCTCAATGATCGAATTATCGCCCATGCCATACATCAAAAGATCAGCTCCGGAATCTAGAAGGATCGAAGGTCTTAAATCGTCGTCCCAATAGTCATAGTGCGCCAAACGCCTGAGACTTGCCTCGATCCCACCGATCAAAACGTCAACCTCGGGATAGACCTTTTTGATCGCTTTGACATATTTGATTAAAGCCCGATCCGATCTTGAATTAAGTCCATCGGGAGAATAGACATCGTATTTGCGACGGATCTTGGCAACCGAATAATTATTGACCATGGAATCAATGTTGCCAGAGGACACCAAAAACCCTAAACGCGGACGTCCTAAGACCGTAAAAGATGCTTCATCTTTTAAATCAGGACGCGCGATGACCCCTACCTTAAAGCCTCGGCTTTCTAAAAGACGCGTAATGATCGCAGCCCCAAAGCTTGGGTGATCGACATAAGCGTCACCGGTCACATAGATAAAATCAAGCTGGCTGATACCTCTTTGCGCCAGATCTTCTTTTGATATCGGTAAAAAACTCATAAATCATTTATAACACATTCCTCAAAAGAAAGATAGATAACTATGCTCAAAAAGATCCAGGTCTTTAAGAGCGACATTCATATCAAGATATTCTCCGCTCTTCTTATAAAAGAATAAGGGCAAAGAGATATTTGCCATTTCACAAAACAATTCCATATTCTCTAAAAGACTTAAGTTTATATCAAACTGTACTTCATAGACCCTTTTGGTCACGATATCGCAAAGAATTAAATGTATCCCTTTTTCCATATGACAAAACTTCCCCTATCCTTTCTGATATCGTAAAGATATAGCTCATCTTTATTAAGCATGGTACGATCTTTAAATACAAACTGTTTCTCAAAGCCCTCCCCGATAAAGATGAGATAGTCGATATCCCTAGCTATTTCATTTTCAAAAAGCGCATAAGACGCCTCATATAACCCTAGTACTTCTTTAAAGTCATCTAAAACGGATCTTTTAACTGCATAGATTTGAACACGCTTTTTTAAAGGGATAAATACTGCTTCGCGTCCTATTTTCTCATAGCCCAAAAACAGTTCTTCACCCTTTAGATGAGCTCTAAATGTTTCTGGCAGATGAATAAGAAGGTCCTTTTCTCTTTTTTTGATCTTTTTATCGCCTTTAGCTAAATAGAAGGGCAAAAGCGAGTGCCCCTTTAAAACATACATATCTTCTGCCAGCTCATCATACTGCCCAAAGCGTAAAAGCATCTCTTCTTTGGTGGGAGATGATAGATCGATGATTTCATCAAATAAACTGTTCAAACGGTAACTGTCACTGTTTCTTGTCTCATTAAAGGCCAATAGTTTAATCTTAGAACCTGTCAGTTTTTCTTTAAAAAGCTGGTATATCTTTTCATCTTGCAGAAGATGATTGATGTCTTCAATGATCAAAAAGGCTTTAGGATCTCGATAAAACAGATGCCACAAATCATCTTTTTCGATCTTTTCGACCTCTAAATTATGAAAATCTCTTCCTAAATATAGGTAGTGAGCCTTATCCTGCATCAAAAGCACTTCGGCTAATTCCTTGCGCCACGTTTTTTTCAAAACGATGACAAGATAGTTCTTTGCCCTTAGATATTTTGGGCCTACCTCGCCTTTTTGATAAGCGTCGTATTCTCCCAAAAGCGGGGCCTTGGCATCATATTTTTCTAACAAAGTGCTTAAATTTTCACGCTGGGGCCTTTTAGAAAACAGCTCTTCTTTTAAATAATCCTTATATTTATCAATTATTTTTTTAGTGAGCACCTCACGTTTTGTCGTAGTATTTTCATCTATAAAGCTCTGGCTTTTGAGTACCTTTAGATCATCGTTCAAAAGCTTGACTTTGGCGCCTTTTTTATTCGAGACATAAGCGCCACTATAATAAGCTTGCCCCCTGATGAGCTCGTCATCAAAGCTTAAATAAAATCCCCCTTTTGAAAAAGAAGCATTTATTTCACTTTTTCCTAAAAATTGGCGCAAATCATAGGTATTTTTAAATTTTAAGGCTACTTTGTAAGAGACATTGGACATGATCTCATCATCAACGGCGCTTTGCGGATTTTGGGTTGCCAAGACCATCATGATCCCTAACGATCGTCCAACACGTGCTAAAGATACGAGATCTTTGATAAAGGAGGGATTACTTTTTTTAAGCTCGGCAAATTCATCAACTATAAAAAGGAGATAAGGGATATTTTCAAATTCCGGGCACAACTTTTGAGCGCGGCGATAGGACTTTAGATCCATCACGCTCTCTTTGATCGCCTTGCCGATTTTAGAAAACAGCTTCTCTCGTCTTATAAGTTCTAGCCTTAAGACATACATATAACGTTTGAAGATCTTGGCATCGATATTGTCAAGACATAATTCCATGTGAGGAAGTTCTTTGTTTTGATAGCTGAGGGCCTGACTTAAACTGTTGCCTTTAAAATCAATAAGGACAAAGCGCAAGGTATCAGGATCTTGCCCCAGAGCCAAAGACAGGATAAAAGAGATAAGCCATTCACTTTTCCCCGAACCTGTCGATCCTCCCACTAAGGCGTGAGGTCCGATGCCGTCTTCAGTGATGTCATACTTGATGATATGGCCCTTGGTGTCATCACCAAAGACCGCCACTATGCCTTCTTCTTTAGCTTCATAGTTTAAAAGCTCCAGTTTATTGGCACTCCTTTTTAAAAGACCTTCATTTTCAATAATAGCGGCCACTTCTTTTTTATAGTCAGGACTTTTGATGAATTCGACTTCTCTAACCTTCAGACCCTTTTTTATGAGTCCTTTTTGATCGTCGATCAAAAGATCTTCATAGGACCCGCTGTTAAAAATAAAAGCCGTCATATTTTTCTTAAGGAGATCGACTGCAATTTCCTGATCCGAAAAAATGATAAAGTAGGGCTCATCTTTTAATTTATTAAGCTCTTGTGAGGTCTTAAAGGACAAGCGCTTTTGATCGTCGTAATAAAATGAGGCTTCCTTAAAAAGTTCCTCGACCTTAAAAGCGACCGTCACCATTTTAAAAGTATCGCTTCTTTGAAAGCGCAAGACATAGAGAATGATCCTAAAGATCCAGGAATTTTTATCGCTTGTCAAGATGCGGATCATGCGATACTTCTTAAGATCTAACATAAAAAGCGGGTTTTGGACATCTTGGATCGAAACTATTTCCTTTTCCATCTTTAAAGTGGTCTTTTCAAATTCTCTATCAAAGGTCAAAAGATTCTTTTGAAGATCAAAGGCTAGTGGAAGTGCCATAAAAGAAGGACTTTTTATAAAGCGATATTTGACATGTGGGTATGATGTCAAAAGATAGGGCTCGAGGTATTGTTCATACCGCGCTTTTTTAAGGGCCATGTGCTTTTTTAGATCATGTATCCTAATAATCATCGCCTCATCATATAGTTTTAACTCTTTTTTGGTCTTTAGGCGATATTGCAGATACTGGAAAAGCGGGTTTAACAAGGCCATCACAAGCATCATCAAAGGCATGAGGATAAGTGAGAGCACTTCTAAAAGTGAATAAGCTTTTTCTAAGCTCAAATAGACATTGATAAAAGCCACAGCACTCATACCAAGGGCCATTAAAAAAGAAGATAAAAAAGTAAAAAAGAGGCTGGGCTTGGTACTTTCGTGATAGTTATCGAGTTTTAAAACGAGCCTTTCATCTTCAAAGAAGAGGTCTTCAAAAAAGGAACGTTTTAAATGATTTCGAACATTTTTAACGGTAACTATTTCTTCTTTTTTGATATTAGTATCTAGCGATGTCTTGATAAGATAATAGCGATCAAAAGAAATGATCAAGGTATCATTAAAACGCAGGCGATCCCCTTCTTTTAAAAGGGCATCATTAACGCGCTGCCCATTAATAAACAAATCATTGTGACGGCTTAAGACGCGCTCGTCTTTGATGATGACAAGTCTTTTTCCTCTTGTGATGATCGTGCTTTTTTCATGATTAAAGGCCAAGATCGTCTGATCCTTGCCCATGATGTATTTTTTGAAATCCCGATAATAAGTTTCGATCTTGATTTCATAAAAACAGCCCTCAGGTGCTAAGGACAATTGCCTCTCGATTTTTAGATCATACATTTTATCTTCGATCTTTAAATACCAAAGAGCGCCCTTTTTTAAAAACGCAATGTTTTCATCAAATTCAAAGGGCGCCTGATCATTCAGATAGTACTCGTATTGCCTTTCATTTTTACTTATCAGTACCAGTATTTCCATAAGAAACTAAAACATTCAGATATACTTCGTATTTCTCATCGCTTGTAGATATCCTTATCTTGGTCGCGCCCTTATTTAAGGACTTTAATAGACCATCTTCAAGCAAAACGATCGTCTCATCTTCGATCTTATATCTTAGATCCTCTTTTTCATAGCCTTCAGGCAAGGCCTTTAGAGGCAAGGGTATGGCATTTTCTTTTAAGATCAGAGAATACTTTTCTAAAACAATCGCATTTACATCGATCTTTTCGGACTCATCATCATCTAATCTGACAAGATCGTGGGCCGTGCACTTTTCTACAAAGTGCCCGTTTTCAAAGTGTGAGAGATTGCCAAAGATCTGATTATCCTCATCTAAGATATGGAAGGTCTTGCTTAAGCCAAGGCGGTGGGCGAGCGTTTCGCTAGAATTGAGCGTGACGTCTAAGATCCAGTTCAGCGACAGGTCACCACAGATCTTGACATTTTCATTATCGCCATAGACATCGTTTATAAAATCATAATCTTCATCGAGCTTTTGCGTGTTCATTTTCCCTTTGGTATCAAATAAGTGCAATGTGGCTTGAGCCTTGGCACTGATCCCACCCTTGGTGTCGACATCTAAAAGCGCAAAACCCAAGGCTTCCAGGTTAAAGTCAAGGCCCAGAGTAGTATTGGCCAGAGCATATACGAGGCCATCAGCGCTAAAATCGTGATCACTTATAATCCTTGGGGCGTTGTTTCGGATCGCTACGCCCAAGGAGTGATCGGTATTAAAGGCAATCTCGACATGGCCGCCGACATAGATATTGAGCTTAACGCTGGCCACAAAGTTCACAAAAGGAATCTGGGGTATGGGAACCTTGATCTTAAAGAGTTCAAAGGAAGTCTCGACCTTGGCGCTTTGGGGCTTGATGGCCTTGGGCACACTATTTATAAGATCGCTATAGTCTAGATCCTTAAAATCTAGATAAAGACGCTTATAATTGGCCTTGGAAAAACCGACCTCCTCTGAGGTTTCAAAATCAACCTTTAAATATGCATCTTTGATTACGCCTTGGCTGTAGTCCCACTTATAAGAAGGCCTGATATTTTTGATGTCGCTGTCAAAATAGACATTGATGCCCTGATCGTTCTTTTTAGATACCCGTAAATGGATTTTATTTAAGGATAGGGAATAAGAAATACGGTAGCCGTTTTTCTCAATGACCCTGTTAGTTGATGCCATTCTTTTCAGGTCATCGTCTTGATAGATCGATTCGACTTCTTTAAATGTCGTGTCTTCAATGATCTGGGCCTGGCTTAGATCAAGAGCGCCGCTATAAGAAAACTTCAATTCTTCAAAGACATCTTCATAGCCGGCTTTTATTAAACTATAGCCCGCTTCCTTTTTATCAGATACCTTATAAGGCACTTCATCGATCATTAAAATATCACCGATATCATAGTCCTCTTCAAATTGATAAAAGCCCTCATCTAAAAGATATTCATCAACGATTTCTACTTCTGGCTTTAATTTATAATCACTCTTTATTTCAAAGTCTTGATCATTGATTAAAGCCACTGCCTTGTCGATATAGGCATTGCCTTCTTCTTTCGTCACTTCTTTTTTAGGATAGCTTTTGCCGTTTTCAAGCTCCAAGATATCTAAAGCCGCCATCGTTTTGATCGCATCAGGATCTAAGGAATCCTTTAGATCTTTGATCGTCTTATCACAATCTTTTTCACCAATCAGCCTAGTAAGCGTCATGGCCACAAAATCACGATCAAGGATCTTGTCAAGGTCTTCACTTTTAAGGACTACGCCCCATGCGATCAGATCATCAAGCGTTTCAAAGCCGGCCTTAGTTTTAAGATCTTCAATATATTCACTTCTAAGATAGTGATCATCATACTTTTGGCAAGCTTCCATCGTGAGCACTAAAAAAATAAGAGAGAATACTAATACATATTTTTTAGCCGATAGTAGAAGCGTTTTGCGTGATCGTGCTTTCAAGCGATTCATAGGAATTTACCGTGTAATCTAAAAAGCGAGCATAGGAATCGATCGTTTCGGCCTGTTTTAAAAAACGCTTGGAGAAATAGATAAAGCGTTCTTTAATCGTCCGCGAGCCCTCTGATTCCCAGACCCCGTTTAAAGAGTTCATCTCCTTTTTACAATCTTCAAGTTTTGTTGAGATCTGCGTATTGAGATTTTTAAGTTCTCCGGCTATGTTTTTTACTTCATCTAACGATATAACCAACTTTTCCATTTTCTACCTCCTCAGTTGTTTAGCTTGAGCATAGAGCTCGTTTTGCGTTCCTTCATAGGCATTTATCGATCGCCTTAAAAAATCGCTGTATTGGCGAAGAACGATGCTGATCCTTTGGAAGTTGTTTTCATAGGTCCTGATTTCTTCCACAAAGGCTACATTGTCCTTACCCTTCCAAATGCCTGACAGATAGTCGATCTTGGAGTAGAGCTCCTGATACAATCTCTGATAGTCGTCGTTGCAAGCCTCGATATTGGCTGCAACCTTTAAAACCTGTGACGGTTCTACACTGATTTGTCGCATAATATTTTTCCTCCTTTGCTTATTTATTTCCAAAATATCCCCGTAATCCCAAAAAAAGAGTTATTATTTTTAAGAGGTATAAATTATGGACATTACTGCAAGATTTTTAAATTACATCGCAATAGATACAACTTCATATGAAAAAAGCACCAGTATCCCATCAAATCCAAACGAGCTCATGCTTGGTGAAATGCTCGTCAAGGAACTAAAAAGTCTGGGGCTAAGCGATGCCCGATTAGACGATAAAGGCATTGTCTATGCCCATTTAGATGGTGAAGGCAAGATGGAAGAAGACGGGCTTGGCTTTATTGCGCATCTTGATACATCTTCTGATATGAAAGGTGCTAAGATCAAAGCACGCCTGATTAAAAATTATCAGGATGAAGTAATCTTTTTGGATAAGGAAGAAAAGATCAAATTAGATCCTTTAAATTTTCCTAATCTTTTAAAAGTAAAAGGCGATGATCTTTTAGTCACTGATGGGACGACCCTTTTGGGAGCTGATGATAAGGCGGGGATCGCTGCCATTATGGATATGTTAGAGTATTATCACGATAATCCCGCTATCAAGCATCGCCCGATTGCCATTGCCTTTACTCCTGATGAAGAGATCGGACGCGGGGTCGACCACTTCGATCTAGACAAATTCAAGGCCAAAAAGGCCTACACAGTCGATGGTGGGGCCGTCGATACCATTGAGTATGAAAATTTTAATGCGGCTGAAGCTAAGGTCGTCGTCCATGGCTCTTCAATCCACCCAGGCGATGCCAAGGGCAAGATGATCAACTCACAGCTTGTAGCTATGGAATATAACTCCTTATTGCCTTATGTAAAACGACCTGAATACACCGAAGGCTATGAGGGTTTTAATCATTTGTTAGAAATAAGAGGTACTTGCGAAGAAACTTCTCTTACCTACATTATACGTAACCACGATCTTCATAAGTTTAATGAACAAAAGAAGGAATTTATCTCTGCCAAAGAGTTTATCGATCAAAAATACGGCCAGGGGACGATCGATCTTGAAATAAGTGATACTTACTACAACATGAAAGAGCTAATCTTAAGGCACCCTGAGATGATCAAAGAAGTTAAAGAAAAGATGGCACTTTTAGGTTTAGATGCAAAAGAAAGCCCGATACGTGGCGGGACAGATGGAGCGATGCTGACATACAAGGGCTTGCCCTGCCCGAATCTTGGAGCCGGTGGCTTTAATTTCCATGGCAAGTTTGAATATCTCTCCATCAACCAGCTTAAAAAAGCCAGTGAGCTTTTAAAGTTGCTGACAAAGATCGACTAGTTACATAGTTGTATTAAATGTAATTTAAAAAAGTTCTTGCATTTGGGAGTGGGTTTTGGTAACATAAATAGGCACGGAAGTAAAGCACGGTTCCTTAGCCAAGTGGTAAGGCAATAGACTGCAACTCTGTGATCGCCAGTTCGAATCTGGCAGGAACCTCCAAACAAGGGGGCATGGCGGAATGGTAGACGCGTCGGACTTAAAATCCGGCGGTAGAAATACCGTAAGGGTTCAAGTCCCTTTGCCCCCACCACTATATATGCGCCCATAGCTCAACTGGATAGAGCGTTTGACTACGGATCAAAAGGTTGCGGGTTCAAGTCCTACTGGGCGCGCCATTTGTTTGGATAGGAAGATCGGGATGTAGCTTAGCTTGGTAGAGCGCTTGGTTTGGGACCAAGAGGTCACAGGTTCAAATCCTGCCATCCCGACCATTTTATTTACTGTGCGAATATGGCGAGGTAGCTTAGTTGGCTAGAGCGCTCGGTTCATACCCGGGAGGTCGTGGGTTCGAGTCCCACCCTCGCTACCAGTTTGGACCCTTAGCTCAGTTGGTCAGAGCTACCGGCTCATAACCGGTTGGTCATAGGTTCGAGTCCTATAGGGTCCACCACTTAATACTTTTGGAGGAATACCCAAGTGGCTGAAGGGTCCGGTCTTGAAAACCGGTAGGTCGGGAAACCGGCGCCTGGGTTCGAATCCCAGTTCCTCCGCCATTTATCTTTAACATCGCGAGGTAGAGCAGTCTGGTAGCTCGTCGGGCTCATAACCCGGAGGTCGTTGGTTCAAATCCTTCCCTCGCAACCAAATGGTTCTGTAGCTCAGCAGGTAGAGCAACGGACTGAAAATCCTCGTGTCACTGGTTCGAGTCCGGTTCTGGGCATATGGGATATTAGCTCAGTTGGTAGAGCACTTGACTTTTAATCAAGTTGTCCGGGGTTCGAATCCCCGATGTCTCATGATGAAACCGTTGAAGTAATTCAAAGGTTTTTTCTTTTATAACGAAAATTT
>CALUVF010000018.1 GCA_944324155.1 uncultured Erysipelotrichaceae bacterium
ATTAGAGTATACTACTTACTTTCGAAGCATTATTGCCTTTGGGAAAATAAGAATCATTGAAAACGATGATCTAAAAAGAGAAGCTATTCAAAAGCTGGCCATCAAATATGCCCCGAATGATAGCGAAATAAATCGAAACAAGGAGATCGAAAAGGATTCTAAGCAGCTATGTATGTTAGAGATGTGTATAGAGCACCTAACAGGCAAGGAAGCTATTGAACTTGTAAGGGGAAGAAACATGTAGATAATATTTAAAAAAACAAAACGAGCTTATTGTAATTCGTACTGTAAGCTCGTTTTGTTTTAAGGGAGAAGGCTTATTTATTTAAATTATTAAGGCTATTTTCATATCTTTGACGATAATTATCTGACATTCTTTGATCACCTTTATTTTTGTACATTTCTGAAATTAAATACTCATTTCTGATCTTAGTTTCTTCGTCAAGATCCTCTTCTTTTATGTCTAACAGTTCATCAAGATATTTATGTCCTTTTTCTGCAAAGGTATCATACATAATTTCGCTGTTGTGAATTAAATATGTATCATTTGTTTCTCGAAGTTTATTTAGACATGCTTTCGCACTTTTGTATTTTTCTTTTGACATGTAGTAGTTGAAGGCGATATTAAAGACAATTTGCTTTTGCTTGGCAGTTAATTTTACTTCCATAAAAGCTTTGATATTATCATTTACCTCAGCGTAATCATCCTTTGTGATGTTTCCTTGTAGCATCATGAGACTTCGATTAAAGATTGAGAATAATTTTTGGTTTTCTTCTAGCAATTTATCATAGGAATTAAAGTCTCTGCTTAACAAAGCTTTTGATAGCTGCGTTAATACCCGATCTTTTTTCTTTCTAATAGAAAATTCTCGATAAAGAGTATATGCCAGCATTAAGGCTAAAAGCGCCATTAGCAAAATTGAATACCATTCCATATTTATTCACCTAAAACTTCGTTTCTGAATTTATCAATCATCTCATATACGGGGTATTCTTGTTTATAGATGCTTTTTGTTCCTAATACATAGCAATTTGCACCAAGTTCTTTACATTTTTTAGCGATTTCAAAACTAATCCCACCATCAACTTCAACAATGATGTCTTTTCCAGTTTTATCTGCCATAAGTCTAGTTTTCTGAATTTTATTTCTGATCTGCTTATCAAAAAGATGTGGCATTCCTCTGTTGTTTGTGGTGCAAAGATCAATTAGTTCAACATTTTCTATAACTTCATCTATCAAAGATAGTGATGTTCCAGAATTAAGCGCTATGGCAGGATGAGCACCGGCATTTTTAATTACATTGATGTAGTGATTAATTTTAGAACAGCATTCTATATGAACCTGGACATAGCAATCTTTACAATACGGCAATATACTTTGCAGTAAATAGATCGGTTCCACGATCTCAATATGTATATCTAAAGGAATATTGGTTTTTTGCCTGATTAGTGGTATTAGATCAGGTTGTAATGCCGTCGTTTGATCCATGGGCGAAAAAGTAGAATCCATGATATCAAAATGGATTAGATCAACATGAGCTCGATTTAAATTGTCAATTTCTTTTTCTAAATTTAAAAGATCTCCACATATGATCGATGGTGCAATATACTGCTTCATAGTACCTCCCCGTTATAAAGTGTCTTTATCGCCTTATATTACTAATATTTAAGTGTCAGAGGCTTTTGTAAGCCTCTGACATTATACAATCAATCAACCATTCGGAAAGAGTTTTCTTTCCTCTTCAACAATTTTGACAGCTGAGCTTGACCCAACGCATGAACAGCCAGCTTCAATAAAGGCACAAGCTTTTTCATAAGTGTTTATGCCGCCAGAAGCTTTGATTTGTACCTCGTCCTTAAGGATAGATTTCATGAATTTAACCTTGTCTAGTTCTGCTCCCATGAAACTGCGTCCAGACGAAGTTTTTAAGCAAGTAGGATGACACTTTAAGGCGATCTTGCAGATCTTTTCTAGACATTCGTAATCCATTTTGCAGGTTTCAATAATTATTTTAGACGCAACCCCTCTTTGATTACAAAAGAGCGATAGTTCATACAATTGTCTTTCTAAATAATCATAGAGGCGATGTTCGACAGCGTATTGGTTCAGCATACCTTCTATTTCACGATATCCAACTTTGTAAAGATCTTCGAAATCCGCCAATTGTGCTTCAATAGATTCCTGACCAAGCGGAAAATCTGCGCCACATGCCAAGATAATATCTGTACCTTCTAGATAATCTTTAGCTTGTTGATACTGGAAACGGTTTCCAAAAATACAACGGAAATTATATTTTTTAGCTGTTTCTAGATACTCCTCGAAAGTCTCATTCCCATCCGGTCGATGGCTTAAATCAATATAACGGTTGATGTTTCTAATCATTTTTTTACCTCCACTAAAAATCAACATGATTGAGCCAAAATAAACCAAAGAAATTTTAAATTTCCAATAACACTTTATAAGCGCTTATCTAATTAAAATATATATTTAAAGTATGGATATGTCAATAAAACTATATACTAATTTTTATATACATTAATTATTTTTGTCTCGCAAAAATATGAAAATATTACGATATTGTTTACTAATTTAGATTGACAAGGAGGTTAGTTCTATTAAAATATGAATCTATAAATATATATTTATGGAGGGCGGATAAAAAGTGCGAGATATTTTGCTTCGATTTATTGGAGATAAAACATTCTATATGCGGGCTTCAAGACAGATTATTCCAATAATAATCCAATCTTTTGTGACGAGCTTGAGCGGTTTTGCCGATACGATCATGGCTTCATACTTTGACGGTGTGAGTGCGGTTGGCACTGCCTTACAGGTCGATAGTTTGATGCAAAGCGTTACCTTTGGGATCGCATCCGGTGTAAACATCTTTGTTGTCCAATATTTTGGGGCTAAAGATATTTATAATATGAAGCGTTCATTTGCCCTCAGTTTGCTTTTGGTTTCTTCTAATGCTTTATTATGGATGCTTATTTCTATTATTTTTAATGTCGATTTGCTTGGCTTATTTATTTCTGATGCAGATGTAGCGGCGCAATCCTTTACTTATCTAAAATATTCTTGTTTCTCATTTATCTTTACATCTACAATAATGTCTTTTTCTTTTGCTTATCACAGTGTCCAAAAAACAGTAGTTCCATTTATCATTGGTGCAATCACACTTGTATTTCATGTAATTCTAAATTATTTCTTGATGTTTATTCTTGGCATGGGAATTGAAGGAGCGGGGCTTTGCATGATTATTACACAAATGTTTAGCTTGATTTTATATATTCTATACAGCGTTAAAACTAACCAACCTTTTATCGGCGGTTTTAAATATTTTAAAGAACTAGATTTTTCTTTTGTTAAAAAAATTATCAGAAAGATCTATCCTCTAATAATGAACGAAACTTTATTTGGCTTCGGCAATAGTATGTTTATTGCGGCCTATGGTAGATTCGGCAAAAGCGTAATGGATTGTTACTACATTGGAAATCAAGTAGTTAATATAGCCTATACTGTTGTAAATGGTGTTTCTGATGGCGCGACTACCCTTATTGGTTACGAGCTTGGGAGAAAGAACTTCGATTTTGTAGAAAGAGAAGTTAATTATTTCTTTGGCCTTACAGCCTTTATGTCAGTTTTAACAATTGTGTTCTTGTTAGTGTTTGCACCGGGAATTGCTTCACTTTTTGCCATCGCATCTCAAGAGTCATTTAATTTAGCCGTTAGTATCATACAGGTTTTGTCACTTAGGGTAGCATTTAGATTGTTTAACGTTATTATATTTGCCGCGCTTAGATCTGGGGGAGATTCAAAATTCCTGGCGTTTTTGGACTCTGGAATACTTTGGATTTTTGGGATTGGAACGACGTATCTTTTAATTTATGGTTTAAGTGTAAGTAATATTGTGATCGTAATATTAATTAGTCAGATCGAGCAGTTAGTTCGTTTGATTATCGGCTTAGCGCGAATCAACTCTAAAAAATGGATTAAAAGTTTGTCTTAAAAAAATCAAGGGGGTGTGTAAAAACCTCGGGTGAATAACCTAGGTTTTACCACCTCTTTTTCTATTGCTTTTGTATTTGTAATTGTCTTTAGCTTTTTGATTCTCACTTTTTGTCTTTCTTTTTAATATCTTATTTCTTAATCTCTTTGCGCTTGGTTTTTTGAAGATTTCTTCTTTAATGTCTTTACTAGGCCTCCACTCTGTTTTAATATTTTCACCCTTGATATATTTAAAAAACTTTCTGAAATTATAGCCCAAGATCGTAAGAGTAAATTCTAATTTAACTTTGTCTAAATTTGTTCTCCTGAATCGGTTATATCCAAGGTTATATTTTATAGATCCGAAAGCTCCTTCTACTTGAATACTACGGTTTACTCGTTTGATTATTCCTTCCTTTGATAACAGATTTTCTTCTGTTCTTCTTTTTAATTTAGAGCCATAGACATCAACTTCAAAGATCTTGTAATCTTCATCTTTAATTTTTTGCCATCTCTTACAATAGGTATTAAATAGGCAATCATTGCAGCCATTAACTCTATAAAAAACACTGTCCCTTTTTTTAGGGTGTCTGTTTTCTATTTCAACCTTATATCCATAATTTCCGTTTAGACATATTAAAGAGCCGTCTTCTAACACTCTATAACTATCAGGATTTCTGCCTGATATATTGCCTTGCCAAGATTGACTTTTTACATAGCTATTTATCCGTTTCTTATCCAGATAGCGATAATTTTGAAAAGATCCATAGCCGGCATCAGCACATACAGATTCTGGATATCTTCCGAATGATTTATAAAATGTCTCGATGACATTGATGAAATCACTTATATCATTGCGGTTTTGACTTACTATTCTTTCGACTATCAGACTGTTGGCCACAACGATTTGAACATTATATGCAGCGTGCATACTAGATCCAAGTCCTGAATAATAATCAGTTTTTAAAGTCATGGCCGTCGCATCGTGATCTGTTTTATAGTAAGAATTTCTATCAGGACCGCAGATTTCTTCTTTTTCTTCGTATTCAATAGCCTTTTCAAGATATTTAAAAAGACTATCATATTGTTTCTTTTTGACTTTATCATCATCTTCTATCATTGACCCGAACACAGATAATTTATCAGCTATGATTTCTGACGAAAATATCTCATCATCTGGGAGATCGTCAGCTAGTTTTATGAGCTCTAATAAGTTTCTTATCTTCGTACAAAGCCTCTTGTGAAAAGTGGTAGGTTTCCAGACAAATTTGTATTTATTCGCATCTGCTTCGATTTTGGTGCCATCGATATATACCGTATCAGTATTTATGTCTAACTCTTCAATCATTTTTTTAGTAAGACATGTAAAGATTGCATCGATATTTGGAAGAATAAAATGATTGATAAAATTGCCTATCGTCTTAAATGAAGGGGTCACGCCATTCATCAAGTACATATATCGAAGATCGTATTCGCATTTTGAGGATATATCTCGAAGCGTCCCTTTATCAAAGGTAAAAGAATATAGAATTGTGGCAAAAAGAGAATAAATATTTATATTCGGTCTTCCGCCCGATGACTTATTCCAATTCAGATCATCACTTATAAGTAAGTCGCCTACTTCAGATCGATCTAAAAATTGTAGAAAAATATCTAGTTCCTTCTCTTTTTCTGGTTTCAAAGCGTAGGAAGGAAATAAATGAAGCGCTCTTGTGCTAAAATATGACATGGTAATTATCTCCTGGACAAAGATATTTTACCAAAAACAGCTCAAAGCATAAGCTAAGAGCTGTTTTTTAGGCTTAAGGGATATAAAAAGGAGGTGGTAAAACCTAGGTTATTCGCCTGAGGTTTTTACACACCCCCTTTTTTAAGATCATGGAAAATTTTTTCATAAAGATATTTAAAAAACCAAGCTAAATGTTATAATTAATATACATGAACACCTGATGAGGTGTGGAGGGTATGATATGAAAAAAATCATAATTGTGCTAGTGGCTATGCTTATGGTATTAGCCGCCTGCCAAAAAGAAGAGACGCAGAAAGATGAAGAGATCATCTTAGCGACGACGACCAGCACAAAAGACAGCGGACTGCTCGACTATCTCTTGCCGGTCTTTGAAGAGGAGACGGGTTATAAGGTCTCGGTTGTCTCGGTTGGATCGGGTGAGGCAATGGCCATGGGCGAAAACGGCGAGGCTGATGTGCTTTTGGTGCATTCACCTGCTGCCGAGGTCGAATTTGTAGAAGGCGGTCATGCCGATGAAAACGGACGACGCGATGTCATGTATAACGACTTTGTCTTAGTCGGTCCGAATGATGATCCTGCCAAGATCAAAGAAAACTCCTACAATGATGCCTTAGGTGCTTTTAAGACTTTAGCCCAAGATGAAGTGACCTTTATCTCGCGCAGCGATGATTCCGGAACCCATAAGAAGGAATTGGAGATCTGGGCTGAGGCTAATATTGAGCCAAGCGGTGATTGGTATATTGAAGCCGGCACTGGCATGGGCGCGGTCCTTGAGATGGCCAATGAGATGATGGCCTACACTTTGAGTGATCGCGCGACCTGGTTAAATTATGATCTGGGTGACGACATGATGATCGTTTCAGAAAACGACCCGTCGGGTGTTTTATATAATCAATATGGTGTTATCTGTGTTAACCCTGAAAAGAATGCTGCGATCAATCATGAAGGGGCGACTACATTTGCCGATTGGATCTTGAGTGAAGAAACACAAGAACTCATCGGCCAATATGGGGTCGAAGAATACGGAAAAGCTTTGTTTACACCAAACGCACAGTAACTTATGGATATCATTTTAAAAGGGATAAAAGAAGCTTGTAGTTTAATTTTAAGCTTGGATAGTGAGGTCTTTGAAGTGGTCTTATTATCGCTGGAGGTCTCACTGGTGGCTTTAGTTATGGCGGGGGTGATCGCCATACCTTTGGGGATCATCATTGCCAAAAACCGTTTCCCTTTTAAAAATATCGTTATGCGCTTAGTCTATACCTTAATGGGCCTACCCCCTGTGCTTTGCGGGCTTTTGGTCTACATCTTCTTTATGCGCCGTGGGCCTTTGGGCTTTTTAGAGCTCAATTATACAAAAGAAGTTATGATGATCGCCCAAACCCTTTTGATCACACCGATCATGATGGGGCTAGTCATTAATGAGGCAACGCGCCTTCAAGAAGAAGTTTTAAATTTAGCCAAGACCTTAGGAGCCAGTAAGCTTGAGGGCTTTAAGCTTTTGTTGTTTGAGATGAAGACCGGGATCCTTTTGGCGATCATTACCGGTTTTGCCAGAGGGATCTCTGAAGTCGGAGCCGTAATGGTCGTCGGTGGAAACATCAAGGGTAAAACCCGGACGATGACGACCTATATTTCAGAGCTCAAAGGCATGGGCGAGTTTGAAAGGGCGATCGCGGTCGGAATCATTCTTTTGGTCATTTCCTTTTTGATCAATTCTCTTTTATATCATTTCCTAAGGAAGCGCCATTATGAGAGTTGAAGTTAGAGATCTTAGAAAGTCTTATGATAAAGAAGTTTTAAATATTAAAGAGCTCTCTTTTAAAGAAGGTCGGATCACAGCGATCGTCGGGCCCAACGGTTCGGGCAAGAGTACCCTTTTAAACATTATTGCCACCACCTTAAATAAGGATGAGGGTGAAGTGCTGTATGATCAAAAAGCTAAGGCGCCGCTATCGCAAATGACGATCGTCTTTCAAAAACCTTATCTCTTCGACGCCTCGGTTAGATCAAATCTGTCCTATCCTTTAAAGATCCGTCATATTCCCAAAGAAACAATTGAAAAAGAAGTTCAAAAGATCGCCGCGAGCCTAAATATCACTGATCTTTTGAAAAAGAACGCCCATGATCTTTCGATCGGCGAAAAGGCCAAGGTGTCCTTGGCACGCGCTTTGATCTTTAAGCCGGAGCTCTTACTCTTAGATGAGCCCTGCGCCAGTCTTGATCCCTTTACGACAAGTGAGATCGAAAAGACTCTTGGGTTCATAAATCAGAAAGAAAAGACGACGATCATCTTAATTACGCATGACTTGGGCGAAGCTAAACGCATCGCTGATGAGATGGTGCTTTTAAATAAAGGAAGGGTCGTATCTAAAAACAGTAAGGAAGCTTTCTTTAAAGATGAAGATCCCCTAGTTAAAAAGTTTATAAACGGAGAGTTATTGATCTAAGATGGAACTTTTAAAAGTCACGACATTAAATGAAGCTCAAGATAAGATCCTGAGTGCTCTTGAAAAACTGCCTTTAAGAATCAAAAAAGTTGAGAGTTTAAAGGCTTTGGGTTTTGTCTTGGCCAAAGAGGTCAAAGCACAAGAAGATGTGCCACCCTATTCACGCTCCACAGTTGATGGCTATGCCTTAAAGGCCTCTGATACTTTCGCTGCCCAAAATGGCGAGGTCATCTTAAAAGAAGTCGGCCGTCTTTTGATCGATGAAGTAAGTGATAAGACCATCGAAGATGGCGAGACGATCTATGTCCAGACCGGCTCGTTTTTGCCGCATGGGGCAGATAGTGTTGAGATGATCGAATATACGCGCTCCTTTTTAGATGACGTCGCGATCTATAAGGCGATCGCTCCTTTAGAAAACGTGATCGAAGCAGGCGATGACATTAAATGCGGGGAAGTCATCTTAGAAAAAGGCACAAGGCTTGATGTCGAAAACATTGGCATCCTAGTAGCCTTGGGCATTAAAGAAGTCGAGGTATACGAGCCTTTTAAGATCGCCGTTATTTCAAGTGGCGATGAGCTAAGCCCCCCCTTTAAAGAAATTAAAAAGGGTAAGATTAGGGATATCAATACCTATACATTATCTTTAGAAGCTGAAAAAGCGGGTTTAGAGGTCATTTATACCTCCTTAAAAAAAGATGATAAGAAGGAGTTAATCAAAACGCTTGAAAAACTTAAATATGAAGCTGACATCATCGTGCTTTCCGGTTGCAGCTCTAAAGGTGAGAAGGATTATACAAGCACCGTGTTTAAGGAACTAGCGAGCGAAGTGCTCTTTCATGGTGTGGCGATCAAGCCTGGAAAGCCAACGCTTTCAGCCTTTGATCTTGAGACAAAGACCTTACTAGTAGGCCTGCCAGGAAATCCGTTAGCGGCCTTTTTGATGTTTAAACTGCTTTTAGAAGATGGTCTTGGAAAACTTTTTAAACAAGCCGAAAAAAGGATCGCCTTGGCCAAGATCAAAGAAAACGTGTCCAGCAATTCCGGGCGTGCGACGTGTCTTTTGGTCGATCTTGTCAAAGCGGGCGAGGATCTTTTGGCCCTTCCGCTTTACACTAAGTCAGCCAATATAGCCATATTGTCTAAGGCCAAGGGCTATGTCATTATTCCTGAGAACAAAGAGGGGCTGAAAGAAAAAGAGATCGTTGAGGTGGTATTAAAATGAACGAAAGAAAAAATCTTTATCTTGCCAACAAAGATATCAATGAAGCATTAAGGGAGTATTTAGAAGTCTTTAAAGAACTGAAACCCCAAAGCGAAGTGATCAAAACGGTGGACAGCCTAGATCGCTATACTTTTAAAGCGGTATATGCCAACGCCTCAAGCCCTTCCTATAATTCTTGTGCGATGGATGGGATCGCCATCATCAGTTCGCATGCCCTTAAGGCCAGCGAAAAAGAGCCCTTGACCTTAAAAGAAAAAGAAGACTATGTAGAAGTCGATACGGGTGATATGCTCCCTAAGCCCTATGATGCCGTCATCATGGCCGAGGATCTCATTAGTACTAATGAAGGCTATAAGATCATCAAAAGTGCCTACCCCTTTTTAAATGTCAGGCCCATCGGCGAAGATATCATTGCCAAAGAGATGATCTTAACTTCTAGACACAAGATCTCAGCGATTGATATCTCGGTGATGTTGGCGACGCTCAATAGAGAAGTTGAGGTCGTAAAGAAGGTAAGAGTGGGCATCATACCGACTGGCGATGAGATGATAAGCTATGAAAAAGATCCTCAAGATGGAGAGATCATTGAGACGAATTCCTGGCTTTTTAAGGGGCTTGCCGAAAAACATTACGGCGTGGCCAAGGTCTATGACATCACGCCCGATGACCCTCTAAAACTTAAGGAAGTCTTAAAAAAGGCCACTAAAGAAAATGACATCGTCATCATAAATGCCGGATCTAGTGCCGGGCGTGATGACTATACGCCTCAGATTATCAAAGAATTAGGGGAAGTCTATACTCATGGTGTGGCGATCAAACCTGGCAAACCAGTCATTTTGGGCGCCATTGATCTTAAACCGGTGATCGGCCTTCCAGGCTATCCGGTCTCTTCATATATTGCCTTTATGGAATTTGTCGTACCGCTTTTAAAGAAGTTAAGTGGCTTAGATATTGAAGAATATCCCAATGTATCAGCAAGACTCACCAAGACTATCATGTCCTCTTTAAAATATCAGGAATACATTAGGGTAAAGCTTGGCGAAGTAGAAGGCCAGATGATCGCCACCCCCTTAAAACGCGGGGCCGGGGCTTCGATGTCACTTGTCAGGGCTGATGGTTTCTGTATCGTCCCTAAAGAGATGGAAGGTTTTAAAGAAGGGGAAGAAGTAAAGATTCGACTTTCTAAAGATCTAAAGATCATTAAGAATACCTTGGTGGTTATCGGCAGCCACGATCTGATCCTTGATGTCATAAGAGATATCATGATCAAGGATAAAAGCGGTTTTGACCTCTCGTCAAGTCATGTCGGATCGCTTAGTGGCCTCATCGCCCTTAGCAAGAAAGAAACCCATCTTGCCCCCAGTCATCTCTTAGATGAAGAAAGCGGGACGTATAATATCCCGATCATCAAAAAGATGTTCAAAGATGAAAAGATGGTCATCATCAAAGGCGTCAAAAGAAGACAGGGGTTCATCGTCCCAAAAGGCAATCCTTTAAAACTTGAAAAGATCGAAGACTTAAAAAGGGTTCGGTATATCAACCGTCAAAAAGGAGCGGGGACCAGAGTGCTTTTAGATCATCTTTTAAAGGAGAAAGGGATCTCTTTTAAAAAGATCGACGGCTATGATCATGAGGTCGCGACCCA
>CALUVF010000019.1 GCA_944324155.1 uncultured Erysipelotrichaceae bacterium
GTCATCGCGGTCTTTCTTTGTTTCCTGGTTGACTATTTAAGAGGCAGTGGCATGCCTTTTTATTCGACGATTGCCGCTGTTTTGTGTATCCAAAAAGACATGGAGCACTCTTTTAAGGTCGCTAAGAACCGCGAGATCGCTACCCTGATCGGCGCGCTGGCTGGATCACTTTATCTTTTTATCGAACAAAACCTTGTCAGTGTCGATCACGAACTCTTGCGCTATTTGATCCTCTCGCTTTTGCTTATACCGGTTATCTTGTTTGCCGTTAATATCCATCAAGAAAACTCTGTTTTTTTGTCCTGTGTCGTCTTTTTATCTGTCACGATCAATCATGCCTTTGAAAGTCCCTTGAGCTTTGCCCTAACAAGGCTCATCGATACGACGATCGGAATTGCTGTAGCACTTGGTGTAAACTTTCTTTTGCCATCTAAAAAAGACGCTTAATCTTCGATCTGCGTCTTTAAATATGCGAATAAGAATTTGTCAATGTCGCCGTCCATAACCTTGTCGACATTGCCCTCTTCTTGGCCGGTACGGTGATCCTTGACCATGGTGTAAGGGCAAAAGACATAGGAGCGGATCTGTGAGCCCCATTCAATGGCTTTTTGCTCGCCTTTGAGGGCTTTTAATTTGGCTTCGTTTTCTTCAACCTGTTTTTGATAGAGTTTACTTTTAAGCATCATCAAGCAGCGCTCGCGGTTTAAGATCTGAGAGCGTTCGGTCTGCGAAAAGACGACGATACCGCTTGGTATGTGTTTCATTCTAACAGCACTATCGGTCTTATTGATGTGCTGGCCGCCAGCACCCGATGAGCGCATCGTATCGATTTCGAGATCTTTGTCTTCGATCTCAATCTTGATCTCGTCGTTGTATTGCGGTATGACCTCCACACTGGCAAAAGAGGTGTGTCTTCTTCCTGAGGCATCAAAGGGTGAGATCCTAACTAATCGATGAACTCCCGTTTCACCTTTTAAATAACCATAGGCTAGGTCGCCTTTAATGAGCACGCTGCAGGATTTGATCCCAGCCTCATCGCCGTCTTGATAATCCAAAACTTCAAAACCATAATTGTTCTTTTGGGCATATCTTTGATACATGCGATAAAGCATCATTGCCCAATCCTGTGACTCCGTCCCGCCAGCTCCCGGGTGGATCTCTAAGATGGCATTGGAATGGTCATAGTCGTTTGACAGTAAGACCTTGATCTCAAAATCGTCAAAGCGCTTGATCGCCTCTTTATATTCTTCTTCTAGAAGCGCGGCTAACTCTTCATCAAAGTTCTTGTTGAGGTCATCAACCGTCACTAAAAGATCTTCTAAGCTTTTCTTGTTGTTGAGACAGGTCTCGTAGAGCTCTTTTTTGGTATTGTACTCTTTGATCAGGTGTTGGGCGCTTTTGGGATCGTCCCAAAAATGTTCGTCGGTCTGTTTTTGATCCATCTCTTCCAGTTCTTTTTTAAGCTTGGGCAAGTTTAAAGACTCTTCTAAAGACAGAAGCTTTTTTTGGGCATTTAAGAGGTTTTGTTTGATCTCGTAGAGTTCCACTTATTTTTGACGCTCCTTGATTATGATCTTTATCCTTAAACAGAAATTGACGACATCGCGCGAGATATTGTTCATCATCTCTTCAAACAAGCCAAAGCCCTCTTCAACATAAGCTTGTAAAGGATTGTTTTGAGCATAAGAACGTAAACCGATACCATTTCTTAACTTATCCATCGTATCGATATGACCGACCCAAGCCCGGTCGATCGTCCTTAAGACCATGGTCTTTTCAATCGGTAAGAATTGCTCCTTAACAGGTTCGATCTTGTGGTTGTAGAAATTCCACATATCATCAAAGATCGCGTCTTGAACTTCGAGGTTATCCTTGTTTTTGAAATCGTTGTTGTCGATGAAAGAGGTGATACCCATATTGTGGAGCTCTTTCATGATCCCCTCATCATCAATACTGGTCTTTTTGCCGTCTTGAATCGTATAGTTGTCAGCCACCGACTTGGCCACTCTTTTAAACATGGTCTCCACAACCGAGTGGACATCTTCGTTTTCTAAGATGTAATTTCTTTGAGCATACATCGTCTCCCTTTGTTGCCTTAAGACATCGTCGTAGTCTAAAAGGGTCTTACGAGTATCAAAGTTAAGTCCTTCCACGCGCTTTTGAGCAGTAGTGATCGATTTAGAGACCATCTTATTTTCGATGGCCGCATCCCCCAACATTGAAAACATGCCTTGTAACTTTTCGCTACCAAAACGCACCATTAATTCATCTTCTAAAGATACATAGAATCTTGAAAAACCAGGATCGCCCTGTCTTCCGCTTCGACCTCTTAACTGATTGTCGATACGGCGTGATTCGTGTCTTTCCGAACCAATGACCGCTAGGCCTCCTAATTCTCTTGAGACGTCCGTCAGTTTAATATCGGTACCACGGCCAGCCATGTTGGTGGCGATCGTGACACTGCCTTCCTTACCGGCTTTGGCGATAATATCAGCTTCGCGGGCGTGGTTTTTGGCATTCAAGACCTCATGGCGGATCCTTTTGGCCTTGAGCATCTTTGACAAGAGTTCTGAAGTCTCGACACTGATCGTACCCAAAAGGACCGGCTGTCCCTTGCGGTGTAATTCAGCGACCTCTTCCACAATTGCGTTATACTTAGCTTTTTTAGTACTGAAGATAAGATCAGGGTAATCGATACGGGCTATGGGGCGGTTGGTTGGTATCTCAACGACCCGCATGTTATAAATGGCTAAGAATTCTTCTTCTTCGGTCTTGGCTGTACCAGTCATACCAGCCAATTTGTTATAAAGACGGAAGAAGTTTTGATAGGTGATCGTTGCTAGGGTAACGGTCTCATCTAAGATCTTGATACCTTCTTTAGCCTGTATTGCTTGATGGAGGCCATCGTTATATTCGCGTCCTGGCATCTTACGGCCGGTGTTTTGGTCAACGAGGACGATCTCGTCTTCTTCAACTACATATTCGACATCGCGCCGCATGACATAGTTGGCTTTTAAGGCCTGATTGATGTGGTGGACGAGGTTGGTGTTTTCAATGGCGTAGAGGTTTTCGACGCCGAAGGCCTTTTCAGCCTTGCGCACGCCTTCTTCGGTGATATAGGCATTGCGGGCCTTGATATCAAACTCGAAGTCCTCATCTTTTTTAAGACCTTTGACAAAACGATCGGCCTTGATATAGAGATTAGCCGTCTGCTTCATGCCGCCGGAAATAATAAGCGGAGTCCTTGATTCATCGATCAAAATCGAGTCCACCTCATCGACAAAAGCGACGTTTAATTCACGAAGTACGCGATCTTCAATGCGCGTAACCATATTATCGCGCAGATAGTCAAAACCAACTTCACTGTTGGTGGTGTATGTAATATCACAATTATAAGCCTGGCGCTTTTGAGCAGGGGTGAGCTGTCTTAAATTAAGACCGACTGTCAGACCTAAGAAGCGGTGGATCTCGCCCATCCACTCACAGTCTCTTTGCGCCAAGTATTCATTGACCGTAATGACATGAACGCCTTTTCCTGTTAAGGCATTGAGGTAGACCGCCATAACAGAAGTAAGGGTCTTACCTTCACCTGTCTTCATTTCGGCGATATCGCCTTTATGCAAGACATAGGCACCTTCTAATTGGCAAAAGTAGGGGTATTCGCCAATGACCCGGCGAGCCGCTTCCCTTGCGACCGCGAAAGCTTCACACATAATATCATCTAAAGTCTCACCGTTTTTTAAGCGTTCTTTGAACTCGGCGGTTTTCGCCTTTAATTCCTCATCACTTAAGGTCTCCATCTGTTTTGAGTAAGTGTCGACCGGCAAGACTGCTTTTTCTACTTCATCTAAGATTCTTTTATCGGTATTAAATAACTTTGATATAAAGCCCATCTTAAATCTCCTTTTTTCAAACCAGTAAATTATATCATACATTTGTGTTAATTTTATGGGAGGACTCCCAATTGCTGCTATATGATAAGACCAG
>CALUVF010000020.1 GCA_944324155.1 uncultured Erysipelotrichaceae bacterium
TGACTAACACTTAGGAGGCGTGTGCTCTATCCAGCTGAGCTATATGGACATTTAGAAATATTGGGCTTACGTTTACAACTTAACAATCACTTTAGCCCGAAAAGCGGTTGTTATTACAAACTCTTAGGAGGGGCTCGTTATATCCATTTAACTAAGAGGGCATAACGCCCACTTATTATACAGGTTAAGAAAACCGATGTAAATAGTACTAATTGAGATACCGTACTAATTGAGATCGACGGCAGGAATCCTCTTAAAATCGTGATATACAAGGATCGCAAAGATGATCGAAGACACGACCCAAGAGATTGGCCAGCCTAAGAAGACGACCTCGATCCTTTCAAAAATAGGAGTTAAAGTCAAGATCCAGACCATTCTAAGACCGCACCAGCAGGCAAATGTGACAACCATCGCCAAGGTCGATTGGTTCATGGCTCTTAAATAGCCGATCGCCACATGTGATATGGCCAGGATAGAATAGGCCGGTGCCACCATATGTGACATCAAAACACCATACGATATGACTTCTGGATCGTTTGAGAAGATACGTAAGATGATGGGCGATCCAAAGACCAGAATGATCGAAATGATCAAAGATACGCCAATTCCCATGATGAGTGCTTTCTTAAATCCTTCGCGGATCCGGCTGTATTTCTCGGCACCGATATTTTGCCCGACAAAGGTCGTGATCGCCAAAGAGAATGATTGGACCGGCAAGATCGCAAAACCATCGATCTTGGTATATGCTCCAGCCCCAGCCATGGCGATCGATCCAAAGGCATTGATATTGCTTTGGACGACGAGGTTTGAAAAAGAGACAAAGGCATTTTGGATACCGCTTGGAAGACCGAAGCGAATGATCTCTTTAAAGGTATTAGGGTACAGTTTAAAGTCTTTTAGCCTTAAGTGATAGATGTCATTGCCCCTTATCATCAAGATAAGGACAAGCAGGGCACTTAGACACTGTGAGATCAAAGTGGCCCAAGCCGCTCCAGCGATCCCCATGTGAAAGACGATGACAAAGACGAGATCCAAAACGACATTGGTAAAGGCGGCGATCATCAAAAAGTAAAGAGGGGTTTTGGAGTCTCCTAAAGCTCTTAAGATACCCGAGCCCATGTTGTAGATCATAACGCCGATAACGCCATAGAAATAAATCTGTAAATAAGTGATCGACTCGCCCATGACTTCTTCTGGCACACCCATCAGCTTTAAAAGCAAAGGTGAAAGAAGGACACCGATGATCGTCATTATCACGCCGCCGATTAGCGTAAAGACATAGGAAGAATAGATCGCCTGATGCATTTCTTCAAAACGCTTGGCGCCATAGTGTCTGGCAACCACGACCCCAGCCCCGACCGAGACCCCCATGAAGAAGCTGATCAAAAGGTTGATGAGTGGTCCGCTCGATGATACAGCTGCCAGGGCCTCACCAGAAACAAACTGGCCGACAATGGCAGAGTCGGCGGCATTATATAACTGTTGAAGGATATTGCCAAGGACCAGGGGTATGACGAAATAAATCAGTTGTTTAGTGATATTACCACTAGTCATAAGTCCCTTTTCCATGCCGCTATTTCCTCCTTAAACTTAAACAATTATAGTGAGCTGATTGTAAAAAATCAATCTATATATGCTATACTATTTAAGAATTTGTGCGCTCATAGCGCAATTGGATAGAGCATCAGATTCCGATTCTGAAGGTTGCAGGTTCGAGTCCTGTTGAGCGCGCCATAAAAAAAGAGGCCAAGACTCATGATCTTGGTTTTTTTGTTTAGTTAAGCTCTCTTTTATAACAGACGTATCGATCGATGAACTTAAATCCGCATTTTGTGACGCTTGCTTGCTCTTTTTCTTCGCAAAAATAGATCATGTATTTGGCACCACTTTCTTTTGCGGTCTTTAAGGCTTTTAAAAGTAATTCCAAATGGACATCAGGATCATAGCTTCCATCTTTGAAATCAAAGCCGAAAATCTCATCATAGCCCTCATCGTCAAGGATATAGTAGAGGCTGGCGATAGCTTGATCATCTTTTAATTTGGCCAATATAACCCAATGATCCAGATCGTCATAGATGCGATCAGAGTTATAGTACATATCGCTTTCTTTTTCACGATGGAGCTTTCTAAAAAGATCGTAGTTGCCTTTATTGATCCTTATGATATCACTTTTAGATCTTTGGTCTTTAAACTCATTTAAAAAAGCAATGTTATGGCAAGAATCATCGATAAGCCTAAAATTGTGATCCTTTAAGTAAGCGATTGCTTTAGTATTAGTTTTAGAGAATTTAAACAAGAAACCCCAAATGCTTCAGCTTTGGGATGAATCGTTGATAAATACATATATTTAATGTATAATATATATGTATGGAAAGCAAATATCGTTCTACCGAAACTACTGTGTATTGTTGTCGATATCATATTATCTTCTGTCCCAAATATCGAAGAAAAATATTAAGACCAGAAATAGCAGAAAGATTTAAAGAAATTGTCATTTCAATGCAACAAGAACAAAATTTCATCGTTCTTGAAATGGAGGTCATGGAAGATCATGTTCATCTTCTTTTGGATGTTGATCCTACCGTCGGTATTAATATCATTGTCTCTAGGATAAAAGGAAAAACCGCTCATATCTTAACAAGGGAATTTCCCGAGATAAGAAGAAGAGTTCCTACTCTTTGGACAAGAAGTAAATTCATCGCTACTGTCGGATCAGTGTCACTAGAAACAGTTAAGGAATATATTAAGGGTCAAAAAAGTAATGAACAAAGAAGAAAAAAATAAGAAGATCGCTCAAAGAAGACAGGCTACTTATAAAAGACACAGTTCAATGATCTGCAAAACTTACGAAATAAAAGCAGTCTCTTCTAAACTTAATAGCGAACAAAAGCAAAGTCTTAATCAATACTTCAAAGAAGCTAAATGGCTTCGTAATTTTCATATTGCTCATGGTTTTGATCGTAATCTTCGTGATATCAAAGAAATAGAGGTCAAAGTTGGCAAAACACTTGAAAATCGCAGCTTATCAATATTAGGAAGCCAAGTCAAACAAGACATCTTTGATAATCTAATATCTGAATTAAGATCACTTTCTTCCAATAAAAAACAAGGTAACAAAGTGGGTAAACTGAAATATAAGTCAGTTTGCAACATGTTGCCATTAAGACAATATGGAACTACTTATAAGATCGACTTCTATCATAATAGAATAAAAGTCCAAAATATCAAGAAGCCCTTTTACGTGAAAGGCCTTAAACAAATACCAGAAGAAGCTGACATAACAAATGCCAAACTAGTAAGAAAAGCTTCTGGTCTTTATTTTTACATTACATGCTATGAGAAACCAAAAATTAAAGTCATAACTAACAGGCAGATTGGGATAGATTTTGGCATTAAAGATAACCTTACCTTATCAGATGGCTTAACTTTCAATATAAAAGTCAAAGAAAACGAAACTATCAAAAGGCTGTCTAAAAAATTAAATCGCACTTTTATTAAATATGGCAAAAAATATAGTCGTAATCATAGGAAACTCAAAGGAAAATTAAAAGTTGCCTACGAAAAGCTCACTAATCAGAAGAAAGATCAAACCAACAAGGTCGTACACTTCCTTTTAAACAATTATGACTTTATTGCCATGCAAGATGAAATGATCGCAAATTGGCATTCGGGTCTTTTCGGAAAACAAGTTCAACATAGCTCTATGGGTTTTATTAAAGCGAAACTTAAAAATAGTTCAAAAGTCCATGTAGTAGAAACGAGTTTTCCGTCTACCCAAATATGTCCGATATGCGGATCACTTACAAAACATCCTTTAAATAAAAGGGATTATGATTGTAAAGCTTGTGGTTATCATCATGATTCAAGGGATATAAAAAGCGCACAGTCTATTTTGGACTATGTACTAATGATGTCTTGATCCCAACATCTAAAATTTCTATGGAGCGTAGAAATTATGGTCTTGTGGAGATGAAGACCTCTGTTTATAAGATTTGTCTTATAAGCAAGCCTAGTCTATGAAGCAAGAAGCCCAAGATCTTTAGACTTGGGTAGCTCACAAAAGCCCAGATAGAGTTCAAATGCTAAGAACTTTCTTTTCATCAGATCGCAAAATTCCCTTAGAGCTTCATAAAAATGTTCCGCGATATTAAAACTGATTGTCGATAGATATTTATCATCAGCCAGCCAGTAATAATGGATCATTCCTTCTATTATCCCGTCATATTCAAAAAGCAAGATCTCTTCATTATCCTTAGAAAATGCCATTTTGGTGCGCTTTAAAAACATTTCCTTTGTCTTGATCCCATCGCTATAACATGGATATCCCGATCTTTCCTTATCTATTGCAAGCCCATAGGCTAAATCGCCAAATTGTGAGAACTCTTCTTCTTTGCACCTTCTTAACATTAAAACTCTCCACTATCCTATTAAGGCGCTAAAATCTTTTTGATCCATTGTCGAACTTAAAAGTTTCCAAAGCTCAAATTGTTCATCGCCAGAAAAGTGTAAGCCTTCGATTGATTTATTGAAGGTCTTAGCACTGGTATAGAGATATGAGTACCAGTTGGCGCTTAGCCTTTTTCCATCCACGGCAGTTATGAGCATCTCTTC
>CALUVF010000021.1 GCA_944324155.1 uncultured Erysipelotrichaceae bacterium
GCTAACTTCGGCAAGTTTGGCAAGAAACTTGGCGGCAATGTCGGTGCCAGCTTGGCTCGCAATCTCTTCGGCACGCTCTTTAAAAGATAAACTATTAAATTGAGTATGAAATATAACAGCGTACACTAAGGTGGCGCTGTTTTTAAAATCGCATAGTTGGTATTATTTGAATAAAAAGTTCGCTATTGTCGTTATGTAACTAATAATACATATTATTGGTTACATGAAAGGACTATAAGTATGCTACGTTTTTAGAATGAGGATTTAAAATCAAACGGCAATGGCGATCATTTTTTTAAGATAGAAGGAATAGATGTATGTGTGAATGCTTGAATAGCCGCTTTGTCTGATGATGTCTGCATACATTTTAAGTTGGCCCTCGTAGCTTGTGACGAAGTCCTCTTCCCTTTCTAAGTGATCGCTCTTATAGTCGATGATGATCACCTCATTTTCTAAAAAGGAGATAAAGTCGATATAGCCATGAATAATCCCGTCATCATTTTTGATATAGAAAGAATATTCTCTTTTGACTTCGCCCTTAAGGGCTCTTTTAAAGATCTCATCATCAAAGATCGCCTTAAGCGCTTCTGATTCACTCTCATTTAACACAAAAGAGCTTAGGTCCTTTGTGTTTAGGTCGACCTTTTCCATCACTTCATGAAGTTTAGTACCATATTGGGTAGCTTTTTTAAAATTGAAATTTAATTTAAGTTCGTGCTTCTTTTGACTTGAAGGTGAAATCACGGGGGCATCATTAACTTCATAGTTAAAGCTAAAGAAGTTTTGGTCTTCATCAAAAATGCGATCGCTTAGGGGCTTGATGGCGGGGATCTTTTCATAAAGCTTGGTTGTTAGATCTAAATCCTTGGTGCCTAAAAGATAGGTCGTAAAACCGGCATTTTCATATAATATGCCACTATTTAAGGGCTTTGTCGTACCTTTAAAGGCATCGATGATCACTAAGTCTTTGATCGCACGCGTCAGAGCGACATAAAAGAGCCTTTGATATTCTAAAGCATCTTCATATTTATCCTTTAGGGTGATGAGCTTATATTTTAAGGTCGTCTTGACTCTTCTTTTATCACCGCTTATAAATCTGACCCCTAAGCCAAAATCATGGTCATAGACTAAGCGCGAAGGGCTTTGGGGCTTGGTCTTGACGTTTGAAAATAAGAAGACCGTATCAAATTCGAGACCCTTGGAATTGTGGATCGTCATGACCCTAACGACATTTGCATCTTCAGAGATACTTAGGGCTGTCTCTTTTTGAGATTCCATGGCTTCAATGATAAAATTCCGAAGTTCGCTGAAAGTATTGAGATGATAGCTCTTAAGCTTGTTGATCAAAAGATCGAGATTGGTCTTTTCGGCGATATTTAAGCGCTCATAGAAGTTATCGACACCTAAAAAATAGGCAAAGAAGTCTTCGAAGTTATTCTTTTTAAAATGGGTCTTTAAGATATCATAGTCTTTTTTAAAGAAGCTTTCTTGCGCAAAGCTTTTAAGCTGACCCTTTTTTAAGACGAGATCGTTTTCGCTTAGATGATAGAGCGAGCGCAAGATCGCTACGAGCGATATGAGATCATCTTCATCTAACAAGTAGTTGAGATAGGCTAAAAGTGTTTCGATCGCAAAAGATTTAAAGTAGCCCTCATTGTCATTGATGAAATAAGGGATATTTAATTCTTCAAAGACCCGCTTGATCGGTTTTTTGTCGTTATGCGAGCGCACCAAGACAGCCATGTCTTTAAAACTCGTGCCGTTTTGATAGCGCCTTATGATCTCATCGGCCAAAAGGCGGGCTTTGATCTCATTGGCTGATAGTTCATCGTCGTCTTGGATCTCATAATAGGCGAAAGTCACATCTTTAAGATCGCACTTTTGTTTATCAAGCCCAATGATCTGCTTATCATTTTCATCAAAGGCTTTATAGCCTAAATTCATGACGGTATCAAACAGCTGGTTGTTGAAGGTGACGACATTTTCCTTGGAGCGGTAGTTGTTTTGTAAGTGGATCTTTTTAAAACTCGGATCGCTTTTTAGACCTTCCATGATCTTTGGCGAGGCCCCCCGGAAGCGATAGATCGATTGCTTGACATCGCCGACCAAAAAGAGATTGTCATTGGCGATCATTTCGGCAATGGCGTATTGTAAGGGCGAAGTGTCTTGAAATTCATCGATCATGATCTCTTTAAAGCGCCCTTTAAGTTCTTTGGCGATCTTTTGATCATTCTTATTTAAAAGCTCATAGGTCAAGTGTTCAATATCGCTGAAATCTAAATAGTCATGACTTCTTTTGTATTCATTATAAGAGATATAGAGCTCTTTTAAGATCGCGGCAAGATAGTTTGTATGAACTAATGCTTCGTTTTGATCATTGATGATCGATCTAACTTCAAAGAGATCTTTAGCTAAGGATTTGGCATGTTCCTCAAAGGATTTGCGGTATTTGGTGTATAGCTCATCTTTAGAGTGACTTTTAGGAGCCTTTAGACTAATCCTTAATTCGTTCAAAAACATAGCGTAGTCATCGATTTCTAGGATCTTTTCAAGTTCCTTGATCTTGGGCGTCAAGGCTTCTTTTTCTATTTCACACCCATTCATCATTTCAAGATCTTTGATCACAAGCCCTAGTTTCATCTTTAATACTTTCAGGTAATAGGAGCTCTCTTTGGGATCAAGATCCTTTAGATCAAAGAGTTCTTTTTTGTCTTTTTCACGATCCAAAAACGAAAGGGGGTCGATCTCATTCTGCAGTTTCGCGAATAACCTTTTGATCTCATCTTTAAACATTTTTAGATCGGCGACAGTGCTTGAAAGGGCATCGTAGGTCGCATTAAAAGAAGCGGCGTCTTGCGTGAGTTTTCGTGTGATAATGTCATCTAAAAGCTCATCGATCGCAATTTGGGCATGGGTGTCATCGATAAGATTATTGACGCTTTTAAAACTTAAGCCTAGGACATAGTAATATTCTTTTAAAAGGCTCAGACAAAAGCTGTGGATGGTTGAAATGTGGGCGTCGAAAACCTTGGCCCTTTCTCTTTGTAAGTGAAGATTTGAAGGATCTTTTTTAAGTTCTTTATCGATGGCGGCGCTTAGTCTATTTTTAAGGTTAGCGCTAGCGGCGTTGGTAAAAGTCATGGCCACCATCTCATCAAGTGAAAGGCCATCGCTTATGATGCGCTTGAGGAGCCTTTGGACCATGATCGTCGTCTTACCTGCCCCAGCTGAGGCAAAGACCAAGATATTTGTTCCTTCGCTATTAATAGCGAGCTTTTGATTAGGATTCAGTTTCATTTTCGCTACTTTCTAAAGAGGCCAGTTTTTCTCTTTTTGTCCCTTTTAAACCTCTGAAATGGCATATGGTGTGATAGGGGCAATAATCGCATTCCTTTTCATTTGGCGCAATGCGGATATCGCCGTCTAAGATCTTTTTGATGAGTGCTTCCAAGATCACTTCTAAGGATTTTGCGACATCATCAAAATTGAGGGGTCTTACTTTTTTGGCTTTAGCGATATTGATGTGTCTTTGATCATCGTCATAGTCATCGTCCCATTTAAAATTCAGGCCTTCTAAGCGATGGTTTTTGATATAGTCGGCTTCTTCATCGTCATTTAAAGCTGAACTCAAGCCCTCGCGCAGGCTGAACTTATACTCATCTTCACTCTGACTTTGGTGGTGGATATTGAGATAAAGTACTAGGGCTGGTGATATAGAAGTGAGCTTTTGATAGATGTAGGCGTAAGTGATAAGCTGCAGGTTTTCACCCTTTAAGAAGTCATCGATCTTAAGGGTGTGTTTAGAGGTCTTGTAGTCTAAGATACGAAAGTCATTCAAATAGTGATCGATGCGGTCGATCGACCCTTTTAGGCGCAATTTGATCTTGTTGCTTTCAAAAAAGACATCATCAAAATGATATTCGACTTTCTCGGGCTTAAAAAGCGTGTGTTTTTCAAAATCAATAAGGAAGGGGAGCTCCCGTCTCAGACTTGTTTTGATGCGGAAGATAAAGGATTCGATCATCTTGTGTTTGGTGGGATAAAGTTTTTTTAGCGTGTTTTCTAATTCTTTAAAGAGTGTGCTGTTTAAAAGATGATCCGGATAGTCTTTTTGATAGTTGCTGGTTTGGATCGCTTCTTCTATGGCCTTATGAATCACATTACCTACTAAGATCGTATCCATCTCGATCTTTGGGGCAGTGTATAAGTCTAGTCCGCGGTTTAAAAAATATTCATAGGGACAGGCACTATACTTTTCTAAAGAAGAGACCGAAGCCCTTAAGACATCATCTTTGATAAAGGCCTTATAGGCCAGGCTTTTATCGAGCTTGGGGTAATAGTTATAAGGGTCCTTGCGATCTTTTTTAAGGCGATTATTGTCGATTTTTTCAAAGCTTTTAAAGTAAGCGTCATATTCAAAAGCCTTGCCTTCAAAATCAGCGCTTCCCAAATATGCCAAGACGTATTCGTTTGTCATTATATAGTTAAAGTGTTCAAGGTTGTTTTCATAGCGCTTTAAAAGGCTGGGGAAGCTCGTATTTATAAGGCTTCTTTCCGACAAAAGCCCATGATAGCCGACAGTTCCAGGATAGTTGTTTAAATGGGGATTTAGGATAAAGAGGTATTTCTTATAGTAGATCCCTTCTTGATAATTTGCCAGGGTAATGCCGTTTTTCTTGACGCTTTTCAAGCGTTCTTTGATAAATCTAGAGAAATATGGGTAAGATTCCTTTTCATAATTCTCGAATTCTTCAATCGCATTTTTTAAAAGATAGACATCTTCATCATCTAAAAATAAGTTAAAGACATATTCAATAACCTTTTGGTAGTCTAAGATATCTAAAAGCTCACGGGCCCTTTTTTGGTATATCGAAAGGACCTCTAAAGCTTTTTCTTCAAGTTTTTGATAGAAGCTGTTAAAGTCATTTAGATGGGGGGTATTGTCTAAATAATCTAAGCAGTGTTCATTTAGATAGGTGAAAACATTTAGATCTAAGTCGCCGTTTTCGTCAATGATCCTCATGAAATTCGCTTTAGTGGGATCAAAATAATAGTCAAGATAAGCTAAAAAGCTCTTAAAAATAGGGGTGCTTTCGTCCTTACTCTTATAGGGCAGGCCTAGGCGTTTAAGATGGATCTTTACATAGTCGAGATCTTCTGAAGAGGCGATAATGCCTATATCATTTAAATCGAGCTCTTTTTCCTTGAAGAGTGTGATCATTTCTTTAAAAGCCTCTGTCAAGTTTGCGACGTTTTGATAGTAGCGGGCTTTATTTTTAAAAGATAGTTCCCTAAATTCTGCACCTTTTTTCACCATGATGGCAATTAACTCGCGTTCATATATTTCATAATTTCCATCATAGATGACAAAATCTTTAAAATTCTTTTGTCTAAAGATTTCTTTGAGCTTAAAGTAGGGGATATAGGGTGTGTTTTCTAAAAGGTGACGATATTCATCTGTGACCTCTAAACTCAAAAGATCGACTTCATAGTTAGAAAGATCCTGTCGGTTTTTAAGAAGTTCATTTAAAAAGTCGCTATCATTTAATAGATACTTGAATTCTTTTAGATCAAGCTTTGTAAGTTTTTTATAAAGTTCAAAAAGATCGACCTCTTCATGAAAGAAGCTTCTAAGATAGGCTCCAAAAGTCATGATATGGGTGTCAAAAAGCGCTCCTTTTTCCTTTAAAAGGTCATTTAAGACATCATCTTTTAGAGTGTGATCGACAAGATAATACATACTTAAATTATACACTATGAGCTTTAATTAAGTTTCGAAAGCCCCAAAAAAATTAAAATGTGATAAAATTAACACGTACATAAGGAGGAAAATTATGAGTACGAAACCACTTGTACTAGTAGTAATGGACGGAGTTGGTCTTAGCGACAAGGTCGAAGGCAACGCGGTAAAAAATGCCTATACCCCAACTCTTGACAAGTTATTTAAAGAATGCCCCAATATTGCGATCAAGGCTCATGGCACGGCCGTCGGTCTTCCCAGCGATAGCGATATGGGAAACTCGGAAGTCGGACACAATGCAATCGGTTGCGGTCAGATCTATGCCCAAGGTGCCAAGCTCGTCAATGAGTCGATCGCTTCCGGTGAGATCTATAAAAGTGCGACTTGGCAAAAGCTCATCGCCAACGCTAAGGATCATACCTTGCATTTTATGGGCTTGCTTAGTGATGGCAATGTCCACTCCAACATCGCACACTTAAAGGCCATGATCAAAGAGGCCAAAAACGAAGGTATCAAAAAAGTCCGGGTCCACGCTTTAATGGACGGAAGAGATGTGCCAGAGACTTCCGGACTAACCTATATCGATGATCTTGAAAATTTATTTAAGGAATTGAATGATGACAGTTTTGATGGTCGCATCGCTTCGGGGGGTGGTAGGATGTATATCACCATGGACCGCTATGAAGCTAACTGGGATATGGTCAAAAGAGGATATGATTGTCATGTCTATGGCATAGGGCGTCATTTCAAAAGCGCTACAGAAGCTATTGAAACCTATCGTAAGGAATTAGGCTGCAACGACCAGGACCTGCACGAATTTGTCATCGTCGATGATAATGATGAACCAGTTGGCAAGATCATGGATCATGACTCTTTGATCCTCTTTAACTTTAGAGGCGATCGAGCGATCGAGATCTCTAAGGCCTTTGATGAAGAAAACTTTACGCATTTTGATCGCGGCAACAGGCCTGATGTCATGTATGCCGGCATGCTTGAATATGACGGCGATCTTCACATACCGACCAATTATCTAGTCAATCCTCCATCAATCAAAGATACGATGTCAGAATATTTCGTCAAAGAAGGAATCAAGACCTATGCGATCTCTGAGACCCAAAAGTTTGGTCATGTGACCTACTTCTGGAATGGCAACCGCTCGGAAAAGTTCTCCGAAGAGCTTGAAACCTGGGTCGAGGTCAAATCGGATACGGTCCCCTTTGATCAAAGACCATGGATGAAGGCGGCCGAAGTTACTGACCTTTTGATCGAAGCGATCGAAAAGGGTGAAAACCTCTTCTATCGCGTCAACTTCCCCAATGGCGATATGGTCGGCCATACAGGCGATTATGAAGCCACGGTGATCGGTGTGGAAGCAGTCGACCTTTGCCTTAAGCGCATCATCGAAGCCTGTGACAAGGCAGGTGCTACGCTCATTGTGACGGCTGATCATGGCAATGCCGATGAGATGTATGAAAAGCGCAAAAAGGACACCGATCCTTTAAAACCCAAGACTTCTCACACCTTAAACAAAGTGCCGTTTATTCTCTATGGCAGTGACTATAAGCTAAAAGACGGCGACTTTGGCTTAAGCAACATCGCCGCTACGGTCTTTGAACTATTAGACTTAAAGGCTCCAGCAGTCTGGAATGAGTCAATGTTAGAGAAGTAATTAACGATCTTAAATATCTAAGAAATAACACCAGGGTGCATATAGGCCTGGTGTTTTTTAAAAATTTTAGGAAGATCGGGTATTTTAAACTAATATCTTAGTGATGAGAGAATTAGGGTTTATTACTATATTCTACTCAATTCTACCCAGGACTTGATTAGAAAGTAAGAAGCATGATGTCGTTAAGTGTATCACAAGACTTTTTAAAAAAGATTTGTGCTATAGTTAAAGACATGCAGAAGTTATTGGCGGTTTTGAGGGCTTTATTTGTGATACTCATCGGCTTCGTCGTCTTTTTTGAGGCCGCTTTGATCTTGCCGTTTTCAAGGATCATTTTACTCGTCTTACTTTTCGGTGATGGCGTCTTTAATCTCTTGACAGCGGTCTTAAAAAAAGAGCGCGATAGTTTGATTCGCTCAATCTTTGTCTTAGGTGTCCTTTTGATCCTTTTGACTTTTAAAAACCTCTATACATTGATTATCACATATTTTGGAGGAATGGTCGCATTACTTGAGGCCGTGATCTTTTTTGTCGATTACTACTTAAAGCGCAAAGAGAAAAAGGGATCCTTGTTTTCGATCTTGTTAAAGGCTGTCTTCACAAGCTTTATAGCTTTGTTTTTATTGCTGTTCCCGTTGCTTTCAAGTTCGATCATCTTTATTCTGGCTGGCATCTATTTGATGATGCTTGGGGTGGTCGATCTTTTGAAGATCTTTTCAAAACATCATTTTTATTTGTCTTTGCCGGTCGTGTTTAGTGCCCTTTTACCAGTCAGGACCTTTATGCGGATCGATGAAGAAAAAGAGCTATTAGCGAAATATAGCAGTGACGAATATAATTCTAAAGCCCCGCTTGATGTCAATATTTACTTACAAAGAAGAGGCTTTGAGTCCTTTGGCCATGTCGATGTCAGTATCGACAACATCACCTATTCCTATGGGCTTCATGACCCTAAGGCCCGCCATATATTCGGCAGTGCCGGTGAGGGGGTGCTCATTAAAGTTAAGCGCGATCTATTTATCAAGAATTCCTTAAAGACCCATAAGACCCTGATCGTCAGCTTTGGCCTTTATCCAAGTGAAGATGAGATGCTTAAGATCAAGAAACGCCTAGACGATCTTTTAAAAGATGCCATACCCTTTGATTGTGCCTATAAACTTGATCCCTCCATCAAGGAACTAGATTATGTCAGTGATGTCTATCGCGATACGGGCTGTGAACTTTTGAAATTTAAAAGAGGTCCTTTTAAGACCTACTTTGTATTTACCACTAACTGTGTCAAGATCGCTGACTATCTCATTCGCAATGAAGATCTAAACCTCATTGGGCTTAGGGGCATCATCACACCAGGCGATTACCTCAACTTTTTGTATAACTCTTATCTAGAGGGTAACGGGATCGTCAAAGATCTAAGATTCTATCAGAAACTAGACAAGCTTTAGACGCTTAAAATAATCGAGGACCTTTTCGATGTCTTTAGCATTCATCTGGTCTTTATCGATGACGACATAGACCTTGGGACTATAGTTTAAGATAAGTAGATGCTTGCTTTGATTTAAGCGCGAGATGGCGCGATAATCAAGCTTGGTTGCGATCTTAGCAGTCTTGTTTTCGACTTTGAGGCTGAGGTCATAGAAATGATACTCAAGTTCCAACTTATCTGTGCCGTATTTTTTCTTTGTCCTAATTTTCCAAAGAAAGGCAGAAAAAACGGGATAGCCAAAACCGACTATGGCACACAAGATCGTCAGCATGATATCTAAGACGATATTGTAAAGGTCACGATCGCCAGCCCTTATCACACCTAAGCTGATAAAGGCGAATAAGACAAATAAGATCGTGTAGAAGATCGTGATAAAGCGATTTTTAAGAAATTGGGCCCTTAAGATGAGCTTGAAATCAAGAGTTACATGTGTTTTTACTTTTGCGTCCATGACTCAATTATAATGATTTTGAAGCTAGTTTCCAACTAATATGTTAGAATAGTTGCGAGTAAAAGAGGTAGCAATGGAAAAGACAATCACATCAAAAGAAATTTATAAAGGAAGAGTCGTCAAACTCGATTATGATGAAGTAGAACTTGATGATGGGACGCGTAGTATCCGCGAGGTCATTAAGCATAATGGCGGGGCGGCGATCGCCTTAAAGACTAAAGAGGGCCACTACATGATGGTCAAACAGTACCGTTATGCCCAAAAGAGTGATCTTTTTGAGGTCTGTGCCGGAAAACTCAATTACTTAGAAGATCCCGATGATGCGATCAAAAGAGAGGTCGAAGAAGAATTGGGATACACCCTGACTAATTTAAAGAGCTTGGGTTACATCATACCGACCTGTGGCTATTCCAGCGAAAAGATCTATCTTTATTATGGCGAGGCCAAGGACTATGTCGGCACGCATTTCGACAAGGACGAAAGGATCGAAAGTTATACATTCAGCTTAAGCGAGATCGAAGCGATGATCAAAAGCGGTGAAATAACTGATGCCAAGACGATCTGTATCTTTTATCGTTTAAAACTAGAGGGGCTTTTAGATGCAAGATAGACTGATGACTTTTTTAGACTATGCTTTAATAAGCGATGATGAGGTGGCGCTTGATCTTTTAAAAGGCTACTTTGACGAAGACCAAAAGCTGGACTTGCATCTTAAAGAATATGAAGACGAATTAAACGGCGATGAGATAAAGGCAATCGCTTGTCTTTTCGATCGTGAAAAAAGTTTAGACCAAAGGGCTTATGAAGCTCTTAAATACGACGAGTGGTGCCTCGAGGCGATCCTTATCAATTCCCATTACCTTGATAAGAACACAAATCGCGACGATTACTACTATAGCTACTTTCAAAAGGTCTCAAACTCCTTAAAGCTTTCTGTTAGGGCCAGCTATAGTGCCAAGATCATCTTAGCCGTCTATTCGGCCTACTTGCTTTTTACTTTTGATATGGAAGGATCTCTAGAGGTCCAAAAAACCCTGATCAAGTTAGGTGCAATCAATACCGTGACCTTGTCGCAGCTTCTTGTGACCTATGGATTATTAAATCGCAAGGAAGAGACCTTTGAAGTATTAGAAGATTACTTTGAGTATCTTGATAATGAATTAGGGATCAGCGTGATCGTCGATGTACTTTTAAAGATGCATGAAAAGCCTAGGGCCAAAGAATTTTATGAAGCTTATATCAAAAGGCATGGCCAAAGGGTCGAAACGTGCGAAGAGCTATTAAATGGCGATCCTTTAAAAACGAAAGCAAAAGAAGAAGTGTTTCATTAGGAGTTTTTATGGAAAGATATAAAGGTTTATTTATTACGCTCGAAGGTGGCGATGGTTCGGGCAAGAGCACCATTGCCCTAAGATTAAAAGAGATCTTGTCTTTAAAATATGATATCTTACACACCAGAGAACCCGGAGGGTCAAAGATCGCCGAAGAGATCCGCGCGGTCATCTTAGACCCCGAAAACACTTTGATGGACCCCAAGACCGAGGCCCTTTTATATGCGGCTTCTAGACGCCAGCACCTCACTGAAAAGGTCATACCTGCCCTAAATGATGGAAAGATCGTTTTGTGCGAGCGCTATGTCGATTCTTCTTTGGCCTATCAGGGCTATGCCAGAGGTTTAGGTATCGATTATGTCAAAAAGATCAACGAGATGGCGATCGATGGCTATTATCCCGATCTTACACTCTATTTAAAGATCGACCCTGAGATCGGTCTTTCGCGCTTAAAGTCAAGAAGCGGCAAAGATCGTTTAGACCAAGAATCCATCGCTTTTCACTATGCTGTTTTTAAGGGCTATGAAAAGTTGATCCAAGAAGATGAAAAGCGCTTTAAGATCATTGATGCCGCCAAAGACATCGATGCGGTGGTCGAATCGTGCCTGGAAGCCTTAAGGGAGCGCCTTGATGTTTAAAAAAGAGCTTTTAAAAGATGAAAGGGTCATCTATCAAAGCCTTTCAAATGCCTTTGAAAGCCATAAGATCGCCCAATCCTATCTTTTAGACGGGCCAAGCAATCCCCAAAAGCTCAAGACCGCTTTCTTGATCGCCCAAAGCATCATTGAAGATAAAGGGGGCTTGGCGTGTGAGGAATGCACGACTTGTGGGCGCATCAAAAATATGAATTATGCCGATCTTTTTTTGATCGATGGAAATTTAGGCAAGATCAAAAAAGATGATATCGAAGAGCTCATTGCACGCTTTTCGCTTTCTTCGATCGAGAAAGAAAACAAGAAGGTCTACATCATCAATAATGTCAACAACCTTGCCAAAAGTGAAAATATCATGGTCCTTTTAAAATTCATGGAAGAACCGCCTAGCGATAATATCTATGGCATTTTAATCAGCGACAATTCAGCCGCTTTGCCCGATACGATCGTTTCGCGCTGCCAAATGCTGCGCTTTCATGCACCTTCTAATGCCTTGAAACTCGATCATTATCTAGCTTTGGGCTTTGATGAAAAGGAGGCTCAAAGTTTGGCCAAGCTTGACTTTGAGATAAATGAGCTAAACGATGAAGATCTGCTTTTAGCTAATGATATGTGCGACTATAGCTATGATCATTTGGGCGGTCCATATTTAGCGAAAGAATTTTATGAAAAAGTATATAATAGATACAAGGATAATCAAAGCTTTGACCGCTTTTTAAAGATCTACCTAAGGAAGATGATCGATTATCTCTTAGAAGAAAGAAACAGTGCGGCCTTAAAGATCTTTTTAGAATTTAAGGACGATCTTGGAAAAAACTTTGACCGCAAGCTTTTGATCGAGGGCTTGTGCTATAAATTAGGCAAGATAGGAGAATATTAATGGAAGATATACGTTATGTAAAGGTGCGCTTTAAAGGTAACGCCAAGGCCTATACCTTTAAAAGTGATATTGATCTAGAAATCAAAGATCGTGTCGTGACTAATACGCAATACGGTCTTGAAATTGGCGAAGTCGTAGGCTTAGATATGAAGTGTGATGAAAACCTCGATGAAGAAGAAGTCAAGATGATCGAGCGTTTGGCGAGCGATGATGACCTAAGGAAACAGAAAGAGAATGAAAAAGATGCCCAAAAGGCTTTGTATGTCTGTCAAGATGAGGCTGATGCGCTCGACTTAAAGATGCGGGTGATCAAGGCGGAATACACCTTGGATCGTCAAAAGATCACCTTTATCTATGTAGCTGACGGCCGCGTGGATTTTAGAGAGCTCTTAAAACACTTAGCAGCCATTTTCCATTGCCGCATCGAATTAAGACAGATCGGGGCCCGCGATAAGGCTCGTCTGGTGGGCGGGGTCGGAACGTGTGGAAGAGAGCTCTGTTGTAAGAAATTCGGCAATGACTTTGATATGATCTCCATCAATATGGCCAAAAACCAGCTTTTAGCTTTGAATATCAATAAGTTGTCCGGACATTGCGGCAAGCTGATGTGCTGCCTTAAATACGAAAATGAAGCCTATAAGGATCTGCGCCGCGGGCTTCCCAAACTCAACGCTCAGGTTGAATATGAGGGCGAGGTATACCGCGTCACTTCAATGAATGTCATTCAAAAGACCTGCAAGCTTGAAAATAAGACCAATTCCTTGTTTATCACGCTCGATGAGCTTGAAGAAAAGGGTAAGTATCGCGCAAACGTCAATAAGATCAAAAAAGAGACCAGCGATGAAACGTCAGAAGAGCTTTGAAAATAATAAGGCGACCCTCTATCTTGTCGCTACCCCGATCGGCAATTTAAGCGAGTTTAGCTCACGGGCCATCGAGATCTTAAAACTCGTCGATGTGATCGCTTGCGAAGACACTAGGACATCGCGGATCTTGTTAGAGAAGTATGGCATTAAGAAGAAGCTTGTCGCCTACCACAACTTTAATGAAGTAGACAGTGCCAAAGGTCTTTTGGCACTTTTAGAAAACGGCGATGACGTCGCCCTTGTCTCCGATGCCGGCTATCCCCTGATCTCAGATCCGGGCTATCACCTTGTGAATGAAGTGATCGCTCATGACTTTAATGTCGTCACGATCTCAGGGCCCAGTGCGCATTTAAACGCCTTAGTCGCGTCAGGTCTTGACACCATGCACTATCTTTACTATGGCTTTTTAAGTGATAAGAGATCTAAGGCCCAAAAAGAATTATCAGATCTTTCTGATCTTCCCTATACTCTGATTTTTTATGAAGCCCCTCACCGCATTAAAAAGACCCTGGCTTTGGCTTTTGAAATCTTGGGCAAAAGAAGGGCCTGCATCGCAAGAGAGCTCACTAAGAAACATGAAGAGTATATAAGAGGCGACCTAGAAGAGCTGATGGCGCTTGATGATCTAAAGGGCGAGATCGTTCTTCTTATCGAAGGCAAAAAAGAAAAAGCAAGAGCCTTTGATGAATATATGATCTTTCAGATGGTCTCAACCTATATTGAAGAGGGCTTAAGTTCTAAAGACGCCATCAAGAAGGTGGCTGAGGACACTAAGATCAATAAGAATCAGGTCTATGAAGACTATTTAAAACTGGCTCAAAATTAAATTGCTATGCGCTGCAAGTGGTGTAATGAGAAAAATCCCTTATACGTAAAGTATCACGATGAAGAGTGGGGCGTCTTAAGACTTGATGAGCCCTATCTTTTGGAGATGCTTATTTTAGAGAGCTTTGTGTGCGGATTGTCGTGGGAGTGCATCTTAAATAAACGCGCCAATTTTAGAAAAGCTTTTGATAATTTTGAGCTCGAAAAGATCGTTTTATATGATGAAGAAAAGATCGCGCTTTTAGTAAGTGACAAAGGCATTATACGCAATCGTTTAAAGATCCGATCGGCCATTAAAAATGCCCAGATCTTTAAGGATATCCAAAGGGAATATGGCTCTTTTAAGGATTATCTTTTATCTTATTTTAAAGAATATCCCTTACATGAAACAGGCCTAGTGCAAAATGCGCTCTCCAATAAGATCAGTTTTAATCTTAAAAAAAGAGGCATGCGTTT
>CALUVF010000022.1 GCA_944324155.1 uncultured Erysipelotrichaceae bacterium
AGGCTCTTCAATGGCGATGGCACTCATGGGTTCAGGCTTATTAAGCTCGCAGATCGTATCGCCGATCTCGATATCGCTGATCCCTGAGATCAAAACGATATCCCCGCACTGTGCCTCGCTGATCGGGGTGCGCTTAAGTCCTTGGTAACTAAAAAGATTGGCGATCTTAGCGCTGGCGACCTTGCCATTTTCATTGGCGATCGTGATCATCTCATTGGCTTTTAAGGTACCGGAATACACGCGTCCGATACCAATGCGCCCGATATAATCATCATAGGCCAGGGCACTGACCTGCATCTTTAAGCTTTCGTGGCTAAGATCCTCATAGTAAGGAGTATGTTTCACCAATGTTTCAAATAATGGCGTGATATCTTTATTGGTGTCATCTAATTCATAGCGCACGATTCCTTCTCTTGCGATGCCATAAAGGATCGGGAAGTCCAATTGTTCATCGCTGGCTCCGAGGTCTAGGAATAATTCGTATACCTCATCGATAACTTCATTGACCCGGGCATCTTTCTTATCGACCTTATTGATAAGAAGGATCGGTTTTAAGTTCTGTTCAAGTGACTTTTGAAGGACAAAGCGCGTTTGCGGCATTGGCCCCTCACTTGAGTCCACTAATAGGATAACCGTATCGACCGTTTTGATGATACGTTCAACTTCTGAAGAAAAATCGGCGTGTCCAGGGGTATCGACGATATTGATCTTGTAGTCCTTATAATTGACACTGCAGTTTTTAGAATAGATCGTAATGCCTCTTTCTCTTTCAAGGTCATTTGAATCCATAACACATTCAACGACCTCTTCGTGTTCGCCAAAGACATGCGACTGATTTAAAAAGGCATCAACTAATGTAGATTTTCCGGCATCGACGTGAGCGATGACCGCAACGTTAATAATCTTTCGAAATTCCATACCAAGCTATTATAATCACATTGACAAAATCATTCAAGGATTTATAATTAATTAGTACGCACCAGTGGCGGAACAGGTAGACGCGCACGCTTGAGGGGCGTGTGGGCAACCGTGCAAGTTCAAATCTTGTCTGGTGCACCAATTAGTTAATGACCCTTGCAAAAGGGTTTTTCTTATGCCAAAATGAAACTATGTACAACATTTGTCTAATGGGGCTTGGAAAGATCGCCCCGCGCATCATTAACGGCATACGGCATTCAAAAGGCCATCTATACGCCCTGGCTTCGCGCGACATAAATAAAAGCAGGCGCTTATGCCAAGAATATGGCGTAGAAAACGCTTTGACCTATGAAATGATGTTAGAAGATCAAAATATCGACATCGTATATATTGCAACCCCCAATTATCTCCACTATGAACATGCCCTTAAATGTTTAAATGCTCATAAGAACGTGATCGTTGAAAAACCGATCTTTACAAACGAAAAAGAGTTAGAGTTGTGTTTTAAACTGGCGAATGATAATAACTTATTGTTGATGGAAGCACATAAAGGATTGTTTACACCACTTATCAAAAAGATCAAAGGACTGATCGATGAAGGAGTGATCGGTGATATCAAGATGATCGAAGCCCAAGATGCCTCAAATCTTAAGGGACGTTATGACTTGTTGTCTGCCTGGTCCAAAGATAAAGCCGGCGCAGGTTGCCTTTTTGATATCGGCGTTTATCCCATTGCCCTAGAAAATTTTTTATCTTCATCAAAAATAAAAGACTATCAGCTTGATCTTAAAAATGAGCAGAGTTTTGTGACCTTTGCACAGGGTCAGATCATATACGAAAACGGGATCCGGGCCCATTTTTTGACAAGTTGGGAAAGCGATGGTGAAAACTGCGCTCATATCTATGGCACAAAGGGCAGTATCCATATCCATAATTTTTGGAAAAACACGAAGGCCAAGCTTTTAAAAGACGGATGCGAAGAAACGATTGAAGTGTCGATGGCTTCCGATTTCAGCGGTGAGATCGACCACTTTATCGATTGTCTTGATCAGAGTCTAAGACAAAGCCCCATCATGTCCAAAGAGGCCTCCTTAGAGATCCTCAAGCTTTTGAGATAGTAATTTAAGCCCTTTTTTACTTTTGGCATATAATAAGGGTGGAGGAATACTTATGAAAACAGCTAATTCTAGAAAAATCGTACTGGTCGGCTGCGGATTTGTCGGTATGAGCTTTGCCTATACCCTTTTATCTGAGCCAGGGATCGATGAACTGGTACTCATCGATGTGAATAATGACAAAGCTCAGGGTGAAGCGATGGACTTGTCTCATGGTTTGCCCTATGCGCGCTCTAAAATGGTCATCAAAGCAGGTAATTACGAGGAATGCAAAGATGCCGCTATCGTTGTGATCACAGCCGGTGCAGCCCAAAAGCCTGGCCAAAGCCGATTGGAACTGACGGCCATCAACACAAGGATCATGAAAGATATTTGTCAAAAGATCAAGGCCAGTGGCTTTGATGGCATCATTATCGTCGCCTCTAACCCCGTTGATCTTATGACCTATGTCGCACAAAAAGCGACCGGCTTAAAGGAAAGCCAGGTCATCGGCTCGGGTACTTTGTTAGATACAGCTAGATTACGCTATCTATTATCAAATTACTTTGGCGTCAATGCCACCAATATCCACGCCTACATCATGGGCGAACACGGTGACTCGAGCTTTGTGCCATGGATCCATGCCTATATCGGCTGTAAGAGCCTATTAGAGGTCTTAGATGAAGAAGGCAAGAGCTTAGAAGACCTCTTGGGTATCTATGAAGGAGTCCGTATTGCCGCTTATGAGATCATCGAAAAGAAAAAAGCCACCTATTATGGTATTGGCTTGGCTTTAAACCGCTTGGTTCATGCGGTCTTATCTAATGAAAATGCGATCATGACCGTTTCCTGTGCTCAACATGGTGAATACGGCAAAGAAGGACTTTATATCGGTACCCCAGCGATCGTTAACCGCGAAGGTGTACGCAAGGTCGTCAAATTAGGCTTAAATGATGTCGATCAGAATAAATTCGATACATCTTGCGAAAATCTTCTAAAGATCATCAAAGAGACGATCGATCCGATCCTTAGCGAATAAACAAGACCCGCTACATTTCATAGCGGGCCATTTTTAATAATCAAACCATTTGATCTCTGATTCGTTTAACTCAACTTCCATTTTTTCGCCATCACCCTTATACACAGTCGTCTTTTGGGCTTCGTAAGTGTTATTTACGACACAGAAGCTCCTAGTGGAGGGGTAGACATTGACATCGACATTATAGTTGGTGCTATACCATCTATACATGTCTTTTTCTTTGTGGGCAGCATAGTAGATCGCCCGATATAAAAGCCGCGTGTTTTCAAAACTGAAGGGCAGACCATTGATGTATACGCCACGTCCTGAACCATAATCGTTGGTCGCTAAATTGACGTGAAGGTCTTTTTCACGCAAGATGTTGGTGCCTTCAAAGGCGTAGACATCATTGACATTCTCACCCCAGTTTTCATCTTTTAGATCTTCGGTAATGAAATGATCATGATGGGCTTCCCAGTTATACTTGTCATAATGCATCGTAAATCCGACTTCTTTATCGACACCTAAGACATCATATAGTTGGAAGAAACGACCGTTTGAAAGGATCGCGCTGGGCTCGCCGATACCGATAAAGCCCCCGCCCTCATCAACATATTGGCGCACGGCCGAAATAACTTTCTCATCCCATTCTTCACCACCGCTAAAGGAAGTCAAGGCATCACCCATATTCAATAGGACGTCCATATCTTTTAAGACACTGGGATCTTTGCGTATTTCGTCAAAGCTGATGAAATGGACATCAAAGGGGAACCCGCTCAAAGCTTCCATGACACCGGTATAAGAATAGATCTGCTTATACCAGATGGCGTGGTGGACAAGGTGAGTGCCCCAACGCCTTAATTCGCCCCAAGAATTGATCACTCCGACTTTTAGTAAGTTAAGTGGCTCTTGACGATTGACATGGGCATAGAGTTCTCTGAATTCATCACAGACTTTTTCGACATAATCGATAAAATCCGGGAATTGCAGCGCTAATTTCAAATAACCGCCATAACCGATGCGATCAACCGGTGAGCGCAAGATCGCTCTTCTGGCCGTTACCCAATTGACCTTAGCCTCTTTTAAAGGGTCACCACCCTCACAAAAGACATCAGGGAAGAAATACGGTAAGAAACGTCCTTCGGTATATTTAACACCTTTGATATCAGAGATGAGTCTTAAAGTAGTGCCCGACCCAACACTTCCGACTACGGCATCAAGACCGATTGAAGCGAAATACTTGCCATAGGGTTCCGTACCGATGAAGTGATCGCCCAAAAACATCATTGCCTCTTTGCCATATTCATGGCAAATATCGACAAATTCTTTGGCGAGCTTAGCTACTTCGCGCATCTGGAATTCCATGAAGTCGCGGTATTCCTTGCTTGGGACACAGAAGGTCGAGTTGTTGTAGCCCTTGTTGATGATGTATTCCGGTCTAAAGGGATAGCCGACCTCTTCTTCAAACTGTTTTAAGATATATGGCGATACGCTGGCGCTATAGCCAAACCAGTCCACAAATTTTTCGCGGGCCTTCTCGTCAAACTCCAAAGTAAACTGATGGAAGAAAGTTGTGAAGCGCACGACATCGACATCATCTCTTTCCTCGCAGAACTTGCGGAATTTATTTAAGGCATATTCTCTTGT
>CALUVF010000023.1 GCA_944324155.1 uncultured Erysipelotrichaceae bacterium
TAAAGGACGACTGTTTCGCGTTACCACCTTTATTCGCCTCCTGATTACCCAAAAGGCCTCAATTGCCTACTAACATAGGCAAGATCATCTAACGTTGATCAAACGTGGTATCCTACTTTCTTCAGTACCCTACTCCACGAGGAATTCCATTACCATCAAGCTGACCGTTTGCACCAACCACGGCTTCTCTTAAGCTCAAATCCGGAAATGTACTAGTTCGTATCGCTGTATTTTTATTTGTATGTCTAAATCTTAAAACGCTTACATTCAAAAATCAAGATAAACTTTTCAAAAAAATGAAAAACTAAAGCAAATTTGTCTCTTATCTATTTCTTTTTAGAAAACTTCCTCTTTAAACGCATATACCAACCATTAGGATTGATACGGGCTTGTTTGGCCTTCTCATAAGTCTCTTTGCTTAGTAGCAATCTTGTCAAAGTCGTTCGGATCTTCTCTACCTGATAGGTAGTGACTTTGATCATTTGTTGATTGTTAAGCGATACAAGTAGTGACCCAGGACCGTTGTTGTTGGCATTGCAACCCCATTCGTCGATCTCATCAAATTTGATCTCGTTGATGCTGCCATCTTCCAAATAAACATACAAAGCATCATCGGCGATCGTTAAGACCTTGCGATCTTTGACAAGATATATAACAGCAGAAGCGATCCCAATGAGCACAACACCAAAGATCCTTGACCAGAGGTTGTTGAAGATCAAAAGCGCGATACCGATGATCATGACGACAATTATCTCGGTCTTTGGCCGAAAGTAAACTTCCTTGACGATCTTTTTTGAATTAACTTTTTCTATACTAACTTTTTCCATTTATTTCACCATCTTTTATTCTATTCGAAAACTTGATAGTTGTCTAATGGAACATATCTTTCTTTTTGAAAATAAAGATTGCGATCAAACAAGCCAACAGCGCAATAAAAGTTGGAAACCAGACCTGAGTGATCGGAAGTCCATCGACGTTCATGCCATAGAAAGAGAAGATGATATTCGGGATCGCCATAACGATCGTAATGACCGTCAAGACTTTCATAACGATATTTAAGTTATTGGAAATGACCGAGGCAAAAGCGTCCATCGTACCGCTTAAGATGTTGGAATAAATATTACACATCTCAATGGCCTGCTTGACCTCGATGATGACATCTTCCAATAGATCTTCATCATCTTCATATAACTTGATGAATTTCCCTCTCATGATCTTATTTAAAGTGATCTCATCAGCTTTTAAGGAAGTCGAGAAAAAGACGAGCGATTTTTCTAAGCCCAGCATCTGAATGAGCTCTTTGTTTTGCATCGATTGATACAAGCGCGTCTCAGTCTTGGTCGATAAGCGATCAATCTGCCTTAGATAGATCAAATATTGCTGAGAGATCCTCAAAAGCAATAATAGTAAAAATCGCGTTTTTAGGCGCGTATCCATGGCCTTGATTCTTCCTAAGGCCATATCGCGGATCGACCAGTTATCGTACAAAGAGATCGTGACGATATAGCCATCAAGGATCACGATGCCCATAGGATTGGTCTTATATTGTAGGGTAATAAATTCGTCATTCTTATTACTTTTAGAATCGTCACAATCCGGGTAGTCCACGATCACAAGAGTTTGATTATAATCATCGTCATAATCGATGTGCGAGCTCTCTTCATCATCTAAGGAAGCTCTTAAAAATTCAGGCAAAACACCGATCTCTTTAATTAAAAAATCTTTCTCGCCATCATCGGGTGCAACACAATTGATCCAGCATCCCTTCTCGACTTTATCGACATGATGTGTCGTGCCATTATCTAAGGTCTTAAAAAATTCCAGCATGTTAGTCCTCCTTTAAATAGCGAAGACTAATCTTATGTCTTCGCGATAAATCATATTTAAGCTACATATACCTAAAGGGTCCGAAGACATAAGTTTCACCTCTTTTCAAACGCCATCATTTTACCACAAAAATCTTAAATAAGACTCATAAAGCACAAATAAAAAACGAGATCACTCTCGAATTTTTTAAAACTGGTGCGCCCGAGGAGACTCGAACTCCCAAGCATTGCTGCCACGGCTTCTGAGACCGTTACGTTTACCAATTTCGTCACGGACGCATCAAACACTCTGATACTACCACAAGAATATTTTTTTCGCAAATACTATTGCAATAAAACGTGGGGCTTGTTATAATATTCAAGCGTTGATCCCCTAGCTCAGCTGGCAGAGCAACTGACTCTTAATCAGTGGGTCTAGGGTTCGAATCCCTAGGGGATCACCATCTAAGCAATTCCCTTCCTGATTGGAAGGTTTTTATATGCTTAATTTATTAAATGATTATAGGCTTGCTTAGAAGCCTTGCTGATATTACAATGATGAAAGAGAAGCGCCGTTGAGAGGCCTAAAAACCTGGTTCCGGCCCGCTTCTCTTTTTTATTTTAGACGTTTATAAAGTCACCTTAAAAATATAGCTTACAAACAAAAAACTAGGACTAAATGATCCTAGCTTATTTTTAATATGGTGACTCGTACGGGATTTGAACCCGTGAATGTCGCCTTGAGAGGGCGATGTGTTAACCATTTCACCAACGAGCCATTAAAGGAGCGTGGCTCCTTATTTGCTTAGTGCTTTGCTGGCAGTTTCGCAGATATTCTTGAAACCGTTAGCATCATGAATGGCAATTTCAGAAAGCATCTTGCGGTTGACATTGACATTAGCTAATTTTAGACCGTGCATTAATTTTGAATAGCTCATGCCGTTCATACGAGCAGCAGCATTGATACGAGCGATCCAAAGCTTACGCATCTCACGCTTGGTTTGCTTGCGGCCAATGTATGAATAGCGTAATGAACGCATGACCTGTTCATGAGCTGTACGGTATAATAAGTGTTTAGAACCAAAATAACCCTTGGCTAATTTTAATACTCTCTTACGGCGATTTCTTGTTGGAGTTGAACCTTTAACACGCATTTCTACTTACCTCCTAACCTTGAAGCAAGCCCTTTGTACGGCTTACATCAGTCGCATCTAAAAGACCGGACTTGCGAAGTTGAACTTTTTGTTTGTGAGTTTTGTTAGCAGCAAAGTGTGAAGTATAAGCGTGATGACGCTTGATCTTACCACTGCCGGTAACTTTAACGCGCTTTGCAAAAGTGCGTTTCGTTTTCATTTTTGGCATTTGAATTTCCTCCTATTTCTTTTTAGGTGCTAATATGCAAGACATAACATTGCCTTCGAGCTTCGGTTTTTTCTCGACATTGGCAATTTCGGCAAGTTCGTTTGTAAAATCGTTCATGATCTTCATGCCAACTTCTTGACGTGTGATAAAACGACCTCTGAAACGCATGTCGATCTTGACCTTCATACCGCTTTCGATCCACTTGGTGGCTTGCTTAAGCTTGGTATTGAAATCATGGACATCGATTACCGGAGAAAGACGCAAGGGCTTGACCTCGGTAACGTGTTGATTGCGTTTAGCTTCTTTAGCTTTCTTTTGCGCCTCAAAACGGTATTTTCCGTAATCGAGGATCTTGCAGACTGGTGTTTTAGCGCTTGGGGCGACACAAAGTAAATCAAGATCATATTCCGATGCCTTATCTAAAGCCTCGTTTCGCGACATGACTCCTAATTGTTCGCCGCTTGGTCCAATGACCAGCACTTCCCTGAATCGAATATTCTCATTGACCAGGTCGTCTTGTTTTCTTGCGATAGTAGTTTACCTCCATTAAAATAAAAAGCGAGTCAAAGCCCACCTTAATAATCACTATTTTGCAGCAACTATTTCTTTTAACCCATATCCTTTGGATATCAGGTGAGAAGTGGTCTTCTTCTTTCTACAAACTTTTTATTGCTCACATATAATAACATAGCCCCTTTAGCTATTTCAAGGGGTTAAAGGGAAATTTTATATGATAAAAATCGACTTCGATCTTCTCACCTTCGATCCTAGCGATAACATAGCTCGGAGAAGATCCATCGCGGTTATAGGAAAGCGATCCGGGGTTGATCATTCTCACCCCTCTTGTCGTCTCATCACTGGGCACATGGGTATGACCATATAAGACCACGCCGCAATTTTTTTCTTTGGCTTTGGCGATCAGGGCGTCTTTATTGCCAAATAAGCAATAATAGTGGCCATGGACCATCAAAAGACGCAAAGATTCGATCGTCAGAACTTTTAAGCTGGGAAGGCTGAAATCAAAGTCATTATTTCCTTTGACCGCAATAAAAGGCATGATCTCATCTTGGTAGAGTTCTGAATCACCCAAATGCAAATAATAATCCATATCGGGATATTTCCTAACAAGATCAGCGAGTATGCGGTGGTTGTGATGTGAGTCCGAAACGATCAACAAGTTCTTCATAAGTTACAAAAATAATGGGATATGAGACATATTTTGAAACGAATTGCCTATTCTTTTCATCTTCTCTCATCATTACATATATATTACCACATTCTCTTTCATTTAGCTTTAAATTAAAGTCTAAATTGCGTGAATCAAAGATCGGGCATTGATAATATTCCTTAAAGATACCTTTAACGATCGGATAGTGAGTACAACCTAAAATAATGGCATCAAAGTCATCTTCAAGACTATCAAAGATCCTAATAAGATATGTTTCTATTTTCTTTGGATCCTCAAAATCCTCTAACATCTTAGCCAGATCATCTAAAGCGACCCCCCTGACCTTGAGACCTTTTTCCTTTAAAAGTCTTTGATAACGCTTCTTTAAAATCGTTTGTCTTGTAGCGAAGACCGCGACCTTTTTGATATTTTGAAAGTTGATGTTTTCAACTGTATGGCTTATGAGGTCATAAGTTTGGATCGTCTCTTCTTTTTTAAGATCGATCGTCGAACATAAGGTATTGCAGGCTAAAATCAGATGTTTGATGCCGAGTGTTTTAAACATGGCTAAATTGTGATCATAGATCTTAACTAGCTCGGCATCGCTTTTTAAACCATAGGGAGCGTTTTTTTGATCACCCAAATAAACAATGTCGCTTTTAGGGTTATCACGATGGATCTTATCAAGTTCCAAGATACCGCCTAAGCCCGAATCATAGACCCCGATCATTTTAAGATCCAGTCCTTTCCTTTGATCACTTCATTAAAAGAAAGATGAGGAAACCCATTTTGTTTGACAAGCTCAAAGGCAGCGATCGCCACACAATTAGAAAGATTAAGACTCCTAGCCTCTTTGATCATTGGAAAGCGGTAAGTATCATCAAGATAGTCGCGCAATATGTCGCGCGGTATGCCGGTTGATTCTTTGCCGAATAAGAGGTAGATATCTTCATCGTTTTTTTCTTTTAGATCGCATTCCCCGAAATTTTTAAGGCCATAGCGTGAAAAACAGACATAGCGCCCTTTATTCTTTTCTTTAAATGTTTCAAAGTTTTGATAGATGGCAAGGTCTAAAAAGTCGCGATAATCCATACCGGCTCTTTTTAAGTGTTTTTCATCAAGTTCAAAGCCTAGCGGCTCGATCAGATGCAACTTTATATCAAAGGCAGCACAGGTCCGCATAATATTCCCGGTATTTTGCGGGATCTCTGGCTCATATAAGACGACGTTAAACATTGATGTCCCTCCTCTTTAAGATGCGCAATAAAATATAGTAAAGAGCTAAACTCAACCCAAATAGTATGATGATCCCCAAGACCAGGTCATTAAAGAAGGGTCCTGGAACCATTTGGATCAAAATATCTTTATTAGGATCCAAAAGCCAAAGGTCATTGGTAAAAAAGATGTGGTGAAACTGTGTCCAAAAGGCGTTAAAATCCACAAGACAAAAGATGATAATCGCCAAAAGGAAGCCCCCAAAGATCATAAGACAATGGGTATACGATCTTTTGATGTCGAAGACTCTGATCTTTAAAACAAATATCGCGATCAAAGAAAGCCCCACTATAATAGCACAGCTCCTAACGATAGTTTGAAAGCCATTATAAAGTGCCAAGACATCGACCATATGGGCTTTCTCGCGCTCATTAAAAACTTCGCGAGATTCGCCATTGACCTTGACACTGATCGTAAGATCTTCATAATCTCCTTTTAAATAACCCAAGAGGACATCCGTGGTCTTTTCAAGATCTTTCGAAGACATGCCGATCGAAGCGGCTGTATCGAGCCTACTATATTCATAGCGATAAAAACTTTTATTAAAGCACATAAAATTTAATACAAGGCCAAAGAGTAAGATTATAAGACCTAGATTAAAACTATATGATATGATTCTTTTTAATATCATCACAAAACTCCTTTAAGGCCAAGTAGCGATGTGAAACATGGTTCTTATCTTCATCGCTTAGCTCGGCAATCGTCTTTTGATATTCTATCAAGTAAAAGATCGGATCATAGCCAAAGCCATTCTCACCCTTGATCTTTTTTGCGATCTCACCCTCTAGGCGGCCCTCATACCCATAAAGCTTGCCATCATTAATAAAGCTGATATGAGCGACGAAATAGGCCTTACGATCTTTGACATCTTTCATGATATCTAGGATCAATTCCATCTTTTCACGATACGACAAATGGCTCATAAAACGCGCACTTAAAACACCTGGATAGCCCCCAAAATAAGAGATCTCGATTCCCGAATCATCGGCGATTATGGGAAGTTTGTGGCGCTTATAATAATGTAAAGCCTTGATATCGGCATTTTCTTTAAAAGAATGGCCGTTTTCACGGACTTCGCCCTTTTCGCCGACATCTTTTAAACTTAAGACCTTGATGCCAAAAGGAGATAAGATCGCACTTATCTCTTCTTTCTTATGGGCATTTGAGGAAGCTAATAATATTTCTTTCATAAGTGTATAATAAGGCTATGAATATCGATTCATTGCTTAAAAGATTATACCACAAAGTACCTGACTATTATAAGACGAGCTTAGGTCTTACCAACGATATCTATATCGTCATTTTAGATGATCAAAAATACGCCTTGAGAATTCCTAATCATGACATCATGGACCTCATGCCTCGTTGCGAAAAAGAGGTACTAGGGCTTACAAGAGGGCTCGACTTAGATTTTGAAGAAGTCTATTATGATGAAAAGTCTCGCATCAGGATAACTAAATGGGTCGATGATCTTGTAGAGTTTAAGGATTCTAAAGATCCTTTGCGCTATCATAAGACTGTTTCAATGATCAAAAAATTCCATAGCCTAAATCAAAGTGTAAGTGAAAACTTCGACGTCTTAAAAATTTTTAAAGCCTATTTAAAAAAGGTTAAAAATCCACTTTTTAACTTTGAAGATCATATTGGGATCATACAAGCTTTTTTAAATTTAGAAGAAAGCTACCGCCTATGTCACAACGACTTAGTTTCGGGCAACATCTTATTTTCCAAAGAGCGTTCTTATCTCATCGATTATGAATACGCCGCTAATAATCATCCCTACTTTGATCTTTTAAGCTTCATCAGCGAAAATGAGATCGATGATCCCGCTTTAAGGACTTCGATCTTTAAAGACTATTTTGATGGCCAGATCTCTAAAGATCTTTTAGAAAAACTAGAGATCATCGAAAATTGCCAAAATCTTTTATAGGCATGCTGGGCCAATATGTTGTATGATTCTAGGGGGGAAGATATCTATCTTAAGATCTTTAGATCTAAGATCGAACATCTAAAAAGAAAAAATGAAGCATATATTTATTATTAACACTCTAGCTAAAGAAAAAGAGATCGCCAAAGTTCAAAAATACATCAAAGAACTGGGAACAAAATATCATTTGGACTATGAGATCTATCTCACCAAATACGCTCATCATGCCAAAGATCTCGCCAAGGAATTATCTAATTCTGAGACCATCGTCTATGCCGTGGGGGGCGATGGGACGATCTTTGAGGTCTTAAACGGTTTAGACCTTCAAAGTACCATGGCCATTATCCCTTTAGGGAGCGGCAATGACTTTTATCGCATGATTGGACCTAAGGACAATCTTAAGCTTTTGATCGAAAAGACCATTAACGGGATCGTTAAGAAGATCGATTTTGGGAAGATCAATGAAAAGCGCTTTTTAAACTGCTCATCGATCGGCATCGATTCTAAGATCAACTTCGAGGCATCAAAATTAATCCACTCCAAGGGTCTACATAAAGGACCGGCCTATAGCCTTTCCATCATCAAAAACATGATCGCTCCAAAGCCCTTTAGTTTAAGGATCAAGATCGATGATGATATCGTGCTCGATAAAGAATTTTATATTGCATGCATCATGAACGGCTCATATTATGGAAACGGGGCAAAGCCCTCTCCGCTTTCAAAGCTTGACGATGGCTATTTTAATGTCATTTTGGCTTATGATGTGAGAAGGCATGAGATCTATTCGTGTCTTTTAAAATACCTCAAAGGTAAACACCTAGATGATCCGCGTTTCCATTTTTATAAGGCTAAAAAAATCACCATCATTGCCCCGAGCGATGTTTTGGGACAATCTGATGGTGAAAGTGAATTTGCGATCAAAAGAGAGCTTATGATAAGGGAAAGGGCTCTAAAGCTGTTAGTACCCAAAGATGCCTATTTCCTTAGATCATCTTCGTAGCGCTTAGTGATAATATTGACCAAATGATGGCGAACGATATCTTCATTTTGCATAAAGACGATCCCGATACCTTCGATCCCTTCTAAGATTTTAGCGGCATGTACAAGGCCGCTTTGTGCATTTTTAAGTGGTAAGTCGATCTGATCCGGATCACCGGTAATGACCATTTTGGCACCCGAACCAAGACGCGTAAGAAACATGCGCATTTGGGTCGTCGTGGTATTTTGTGCTTCATCTAAAACGATAAACGCATCATGTAAAGTCCGCCCGCGCATATAGGCCAAGGGAATGATCTCGATGATTCCCTTTTCAATGAGACTGTCGGTCTTTTCGATCCCCAACATTTCATATAAGGCATCGTATAAGGGCATTAAATAGGGATCGACCTTTTCTTTAAGATCACCTGGCAAAAACCCTAACGACTCTCCGGCCTCAACGGCTGGTCTTGTTAAGACGATCCTTTTGACAAGATTATTCTTAAGCATGCTGACGGCTAAGACGATTGCAAGATAAGTCTTGCCCGTACCAGCCGGACCCAAGATCAAAGAGACATCGTTTTTCTTGATGGTATTGACAAGCCTTAGCTGATTAAAGGTCTTGGGGCGGATCGCCTTATTTTGGGCATTATAGAAAATAACCTCTTTCAATGAGGAAAGATTCTCTTCTAAACTCGCTTCATTTAAAGAATTATAGGTCATGATAATTCTTTTGGCATCGAGATGCTCGTTTTTTAATAGCTCGATCAAAAGCTTAATATGCTCCTTAAGCTTGATAAGCTTAGATGCGGCAATATCTTTGATCTCAAGGTTATCGCGGCATACCATCTCACAAGCATAGAGTTTTTCTAAAACGCGTAGATTTTCTTCTTTGACCCCGCATAATTCTTGTCTTTGTTCTAAAGAAAGGTCGTCTAATCTAATAATTTCCATAATACCTCTAATTAAAAATAGTAAAGCCTTAGCTTTACTATTTACCTCTTCTTACTTTACGTGCTGCTTCGGACTTGAGCTTGCGCTTTACTCCTGGCTTAACATAATACTCGCGTTTACGAGCTTCAAGGAGGGTACCATTACGCGATACTTGTCTTTTAAAACGACGTAAAGCATCATCTAAAGCTTCATTTTCTTTAACTACGACTTTGGCCATGACTACACCCCCTTCTAATTGACGTCTTTTATATTATAGTGTTTTCACCTTTGAATGTAAAGTAGCTTTACTCCTTAAGCAGTTTTACCCCAGAAGATGTACCGATCCGATCAGCCCCCAGTTCAATCATCTTGAGGAAATCTTCGTGGCTTCTAACACCGCCCGCTGCCTTAACTTGGCATTTATCGCCAACACAACTCTTTAATAAGGCGACATCTTCAAAAGTAGCACCGCCCGTGCTAAATCCCGTTGAGGTTTTGACAAAATCAGCCCCGGCCTTAAGGATACACTCGCATGCTGCCTTTTTTTCATCATCGCTTAAAAGGCAAGCTTCGATAATGACCTTTAAAACATGATCTTTCAAGACATCTTTGAGGGCTTTGATCTCTTTTGTGACATAGTTTAGATCGCCATCTTTAAGCTTGGCGATATTTAAGACCATATCGATCTCATCAGCGCCTTTTTCTAGGGCATCTTTGGTTTCAAAGACCTTGGCTTGAGTGCTCATTTGACCAAGCGGGAAACCGACGACCGTGCACACCAAAACATCGGAATCAGCCAATTCTTTTTTAGCCAAAGGGATATAAGAAGGATTGATACAGACCGATTTAAAATCATATTCCTTGGCTTCTTCACATAACTTGATGATGTCTTTTTCTAAGGCATCCGCCTTAAGCAAAGTGTGATCGATGTACTTAGATAATTTCACTTTTTTCTTCCTCCAATCGTTTTTTAATGAAATTGCGGGCAATATTGGCATCGCCCTGATAGTTTTCTTTGCCAAAAGTGCGATACATAAAATTTTCATCACCCTTTCCTAAGATTAAAAGAGTGTCTTTGGAATTTAAGAGTGCGATCCCCTCTTCGATCGCATTGAGCCGGGCACTCACGATGATATATTCCTTGCCGCTAATATGTTTGGCGATCATCTCGCATAGCTCTTGGGGGTCTTCCTGACGGGGATCTTCTTCGGTCAAGATAATTTTATCACAATAATCTAAGGCCAGCTTAGCAAGTGCTGCCATCTTCCTTTCCCCCTTACCTCCGGCAATGCCGAATAGTGTTATGATCGAATCATGGCTTGAAGTGATGGCACTGGCATAGCGATAGAGATCTTTAAGGGCTTTCTCATTTCTTGCAAAATCGACGATAACTTCATACTCTTGTCCCAGATCAAGCTTATAACAGCGACCATTTAAGGGCCAGAGATTTTTTAAAAATGGGATAAGCTTATCGATCTCATAACCAAAAAGCACTAATGCGCCAAGCGCGGCAACCAGATTAGCGATATTAAAATGTGGGAAAAGGTTAGTGTTGATCTGGTAGTTCTTGTTGGTGTGTTTTAAGATAAACTGAGAGTTTTTCCTTTCGAAATGCAGATCTTTGATCTCAAAATCACAACCCGTACTAAAGCCATAAGTGAGAACCTTGGCCTTGGTGTCGCTTAATAAATACGAGAGATTGGGATCATCGCCATTAGCGATCACATAGCTGTCAAAACCTAAAAAATCAATCATCTTTTTATAGGATTCAAGGTCATCATTACCACTTTCATCATGACCGGTATAAATGAGAACGCGGGTATTAAAAATATCAAAAGGTGCTTCCTTTAAAAAATAGCCGTCAAGCTCGACAAGTGCTTCTAAGACCCCTTCTTCTTTCATCTTTTTTAAAGCTTCTAAATACTCTAAGGGATTGGTGTTTATGCGCATCTGATAATGCTTGTCGCTGTAGATAACACCATAAGAGCCTAGTGCCCCGCTTTTTTTGAAGTTAGAAAATATTTGCCTCAGTAATGATGTAATGCTGGTCTTTCCATAATCACCGATCGCGACGATGGTATTCATATCAAAAGCGGGATCCCCATAAAACTTTAAGGCCACTTTGTTCATCACCTTGACTACATCGTCGACCTTAATATATATGGCGTCGCTTTTTAATTCGATATCTCTTGAATACACCACCACCTTGGCTCCGTTTTTAAGGGCTTCATCGATATGATTGTGCCCATCGTGCCTTCTGCCCTCTAAACAAAAGAAAATACCATCTTCATTTTCAAGACGGGAGTCATTAGACAAAGATTTGATTTCAATACCCGGGGCTTTTGAGAAAAGTTCATTTAATTTCATAACACTTCTCCCCTTAAGCCATCTTGATATAAACCGGTAAATTTAATGTCATACACTTCATTCGTCTTTAATTCCCCTTTGATATAGACATTCACATACTCAAAGCTGTGTCCTAGTGAAAAGCCATCTTTAACTCTTTCGATGATGACATGGCTTTTTTTATCGATAAGACTTTCAAGGTAGTTTTGGCTCAAGCTTTTTTGTAAAGCGATAACTTCTTTAACCCGTCTTTTCTTTTCTTCATTTGGGACCTGATTAGGCATTTTTTCGGCTTTGGTCATACTTTTTCTGGCATAGGGGAAAACATGCACAAAGGAGAAATTAATCTCTTTTAGTCTCTTTAGAGTCATTTCAAAATCTTCTTTTGTCTCATTTGGGAAGCCGACGATCAGATCTGTCGAGATCGAAATATCTTCGACCTTGTTACGGATATAAGCGATGCGGTCCATATATTCATGGATTGTATAGGGCCGGTTCATCGCCTTTAAGGTCTTGTCGACGAGAGCTTGGACTGGTATGTGAAGATGAGGCGCTAAAACGCTTTTAGAAGATAAAAGATCGATCATTTCATCACTTATTTCATTGATCTCGATCGAAGAAAGACGAAGATTGACAAGGTCCTCTTTTTTTAAAAGCTCTTTTAAAAGATCGATGAGATGATGTTCACCGTCAAAGTAGCGCCCGGTGTGAATACCAGTCAAAACGATCTCTTTAGATTCTTTTAAAAGATCATCAGCCAAAGCTAAGACTTCGCTCATTTTTGCGCTGCGTTCCCTTCCACGGGCAAAGGGAATGATGCAATAGCTGCAATATTGGTTGCAGCCATCTTCCACCTTCAAAAAAGCCCGGGTCTGACCTTTGTAGCGATGAAGGGCCAGATTTTCAAAGCGCGCATCGTCTAAAGATGAGACCATCGATTTTTTTAGATGGGCATCGATATAAGACTTGATCTTGTCCTTATCTTTAGAACCGATCAAAAGATCGGCATCTTTAAAGACGGAATTATCCTTTTGGGTTTGAACATAACAGCCCACTAAAACAATATAGGCATCAGGATTTTGGCGCCTAGCCTCATGAAGATATTTGCGGGACTTGCTTTCAGCCGTATTAGTAACACAACAGGTAAAAATCAGATATATATCAGCCTTTTCTTTAAAAGGCACTTCGATATAGTCCTTATCCATCATCTCTTTAACGGCATGAGCCTCAAAATTATTGACCTTGCAGCCTAAGATCATTGTTGCGTAGGTCTTTTTCATCTTTGATTACCTCCAAGATTAGCCATGACATAGATCGCGGCGGTTTCCGCCCTTAGAATCCTTTTGCCAAGGCTCATCGTCTTAAAGCCCATCGCTAAAAGTTTAGCGATCTCATATTCTTCAAAACCGCCCTCTGGTCCAATGACATAAGTAAAGGCACGATCAATAAGGCGATAATCGATCTGTTTATCGAAGTTTTTTTCATAAGCGACATAATTATAGTCGCTCTTATATTTTTCAAGATCGTCAATCTTAGCAAAAGCTTCAATCTTTGGGACATACAAACGCCTGGACTGTTCAGCAGCCTCTGTTACGATCTTTTGATAACGTGAGAGCTTTTTTTCTTCATCTTTGACTTTAATGATGGAACGATGGGCCATAAGAGGCACGATCCTTTTAACGCCGAGCTCCGTAAGTTTCTGAAGACAAAAGTCAAAGCGTTCATTTTTGATCAAACTTAAAATGACGGTCACATCAATGTCTAATTCGCAATCAACAGCAAGCTTTTTGATGATCTTGGCATGACCATTAAAAAGCTCAGCCAAGAAAGCTTGATGCGATACATCAACCAGACAGAATTCATAACCGTCATTAGAACGCAAAACTGTTTTTAAATGATGTAAGATCTCATTTGTCAGCTCTACTTCTAGATTTAAATGAAGTTTTTGATTTAAAAAATACTGTTGCACGGTCTAATTATATCATAGACCGTAAGTTTTTAATTAGACTTGCGTGGCAAGATCAAATTTAAGATAACTCCGACTAAAGCACTTAGGGCCGTACCAGATAATGAGATGACATTACCAATCGGAAGGATCGCCCCACCAAGACCGATAACGAGCATTGCTGAAGCGATGATCAAGTTTCTTTGGTAGTTAAAGTCAACTTGATTATCAATGAGGACCTTAAGACCATTAGAGGCGATGACCCCATAAAGCATGATCGACATACCGCCTAAGACACAGCTTGGGATCGTTTCAATGAGGGCTGATACTATCGGGAATAACGAGATAATGATTGCGATACAGGCTGCTCCAAAGGTCACATAGACCGACGCGACCTTGGTCATACCGATAACGCCGGTATTTTCGCCATAAGTCGTATTGGCCGGACCACCAATAAGGGCACTGACACTCGTGGCAATTCCATCGCCCATGAGGGTCTTGTCAAGACCGGGTTCTTTTAAGAAATTGCGTCCGCAGATCCTTGATAGAACGCTGTGGTCACCGATATGTTCCGAGATCGTGACAAAGGCAATGGGAAGGATCGCTAAAGCAGCCGGAAGCGTGGGATTAAAGGTATACTCTTCAAACATACCACCAGTTGAAAACGGTAAGATAAATTCTGGTAAACCGATGATCTGTCCGCTTTTAATAGTCTCCATCAAAGGCGCAAAATCTACAAGGCCGAAGAAGCAAGACAAGATATAGCCAAAGATGATACCGCAAAGGAAAGGAATTATCTTAAAGAAACCTTTCGCTTTAGTTGCGATAAAAGCCGTAAATAAGAAGGTCAATAAGGCAACGATGATATGTTTGATATCACCGCCCGCAATTAAGCCGGCATTATTGACAGCACTTGATGCCAAGCCCAGACCAATAACGATGATCATAGGTCCGATGACGACTGGTGGCAATAATTTATCGACCCAATCCTTGCCGATGAATTTAATGATGATCGCAACGATGACATAGATGACACCGATCATGATAAGGCCGCTTTGAGCGCCGGAAACATCACCATTCATTGCCGTGACCGCCGTGGTCGTAGCTGTGATATAAGCAAAGGAAGAACCTAAATAGACCGGAACCTTAAAGCCCGTGCAGATACAATAGATGATCGTTCCAACTCCCGATGCAAAAAGTGCGACCGAAACCGGATAGCCGGTCATGATCGGAACTAAGATCGTTGCCCCAAACATGGCAAAAACATGTTGGAAAGACAACAAGACGCCCATGCCTAACTTAGGCTTTTGATTGACGTCCAACAAAAGCTTGACTTTTTCACTCATGAAATTTCCTCATTTCTAAGTGATTCCTTTAATGATATTTTCGTATCACCTTATCGATCTCACGGGATCGATTTAAAGGACCTCACTGCCAAGATAATAGCAGATTATTAAAGCTTTGGCAAACCTCTTTTAGATTTATCGATTAATTTCTAGCTTTTTTAAGAAAACCGATAGCTACTTTTATGATTCTTCTTGTTGTCTAATCATCTTGCCAAGATAAGGTTTTGCATGGAGGACTTGCCACAAAAAAAGTTATGTAATGGTCAATGATGAAATCTTTGAACTTCATAAATTCCAAGTTGGTTTAAATAAAAGGCCTTATATTAAAGCCTTTTTTTTGCTAAAAATATCTTTTGATCAAGAATTGATCGCTATAGATCATTACATCTTTTAGATCAGGATTTCTCCCCACTTTTAGGGTCTTCGTCTTTGATCTCTACTTTGATCACATTGACTTTTTTGGCATCTGCATCGGTAACCGTGACGTGCAGATTTTCAAAATCAAAGGTCATGCCGACTTTAGGGATACAGTCTAAGTTGTGGATGACCCAGCCTGAGGTGGTCACAAAGTCATATTCTTCTTTAACATTCAAGTTAAAGTATTCAAACATATCATCAATATCACAATCGCCTTTGACTAAATAGGTCTTATCGTCAATCTTTTTATAGTATTCCTCAATGACATCATGTTCATCATAGATCTCACCGACGAGTTCTTCTAAAATATCCTCCATCGTGATGATCCCGGCCGTACCGCCATATTCATCAATGACGATTGCCATATGTGATTTATTCGTCTGAAGCTGCCTTAAAAGTAAAGAAACCTTAACCTGTGGCGAAGTATAGACTAGATTGCCTAAAACCTGACGCAAAGAGGTCTTGGTCTCGTTATAGTAAATGTAGTAAAAATCTTTTTCATGTAAGACACCGATGATGTTGTCGATATTGCCTTCATAGATCGGTAGGCGAGAATAACCGTTCTCCCGAAAGAGCTTTTCGATATCTTTATATGGCATATTAATCTCGGCAGCCACGACATCGACACGCGGTGTCAGGATCTCTTTCACTTCAAGGTCATTAAATTCAATGGCATTAGTTAAAAGCGAGGCCTCATGTTCGTCCATACCGCCATCATTATGAGCTTCTTCAACGATCGTGATAAATTCATCGCTTGAATAGGTATCGTTGTCTTCGACTTTAAAAAAGCTTGTGAATAGTTTGGTGATATTATTGAAAAACCAGTTTAATGGCCTTAAAACAACGACCAAGGCCGAAATGATCGGCGTTACTGCTAAGGCATAGCGTTCAGGGAAATACTTGGCCAGAGATTTTGGTGAGATCTCCCCGAAGATTAAGATCAAGACCGTCATAACGACCGTGGAGTAAGTTACCCCTAATTCCTCGCCCCAAAAATTGACAAATAAAACGGTCGCTAAAGATGAGGCGCAGATATTGACGATATTGTTGCCAATGAGGATCGTCGAGATCAAGACGGAATAGTTATCGCCGAGTTTTAAGGTTTTTTGAGCCCGCTTGTTTCCGTCATTAGCCATATTTTTAAGTTTGATCTTATTTAAAGATGAAAAAGCTGTTTCAGTCGCACTAAAAAAAGCCGACAAGCTCACAAGGACGACCAAAACGATGATAATCACATTATTATTCATGGCTAGCTCTCTCCTTTATAACTAAAGAAAAGTTACACGAGTAAGGGTTATCCTCCATAAAAAGTTTCCTCCAAATAAATACGTCAAAAATTATAGCACCAATAAAAGAATATTAAAAGCAGTAAACTTTCATCATATTTTTACAAGCCATATTACATTGCAAAGTCGATCAATAATGCGCCATATAACTTATTTGTCGCTCATTTCTCAAATAAGATAACTGATATATTAGGCATTAAAAAAGAGGCTTATAGCCTCGTGTTTAGCGGGATTTAAAGAACGATGGGATCTCGTTGTTGTCATCAACTTCATTGATGATGACCTCATCTTCATATGAATCCGTCGTCTTATTGGCGAAAGTATCATTGACTTGTGACAAGACTGGTTGTACCCGTCTGGTCTTAGGAAGATCAAAGCCAGTCGCAATAACGGTAACGATGATGTTTTCGCCGATGGCCTCATTGATTGCCACACCATAAATGATGTTTAAATCTGAACCGGCTGCTTCACGGATATAGTCGACCGCAATAGCGGAATCGGCAATCGTGATGGCTGGACCGCCAGTGATATTGACGATCGCGTTTTTAGCACCAGAGATCTGCGCTTCAAGAAGTGGCGAGTGGATAGCCTTTTGAGCTGCTTCCTTAGCCTTGTTTTCACCCTGAGCCATACCGATACCGATTAAAGCACTGCCCTGTCCTTCCATAACGGTGCGGATATCGGCAAAGTCTAGGTTGATGAAAGCTGGAACGGCAATTAGGTCGGTAATGGTTTGTACACCTTGTCTTAAGATATTGTCAGCTTCTCTAAAGGAGTCTTGGAAAGAGATCTTGCCAGTGACTTGTAAGAGTTGATTGTTAGAGACGATAATCAAAGAATCGATGTATTCCTTGAGTTGTTCTAAGCCGATATTAGCTTGATCAGTACGCTTGCGTCCTTCAAAATCAAAGGGTTTTGTGACGATACCGACAGTCAAAGCACCGGCTTCTTTAGCGATCTTGGCAAAGATCGGAGCAGCTCCGGTACCCGTGCCACCGCCCATACCAGCAGCGATAAAGACCATATCAGCCCCAGCAATAGCTTTTTTAATCTCATCTTGCGATTCTTCAGCAGCCTTGCGACCAACCTCAGGGTTAGAACCAGCCCCTAGGCCCTTAGTCGTCTCCTTGCCCAAGATGATCTTATTCTTGCAACCTGAGAGGTTTAAACTTTGGACATCGGTATTACAGACATAAAATTCGACCCCTCTGACGTTTTCATCGACCATGCGATTGACGGCATTACAGCCAGCCCCGCCGATCCCAAAAACTTTTATCTTAGCGATTTGATCGTACTTAAGTTCACTCATGTTTTATTCCTCCCTTTTTTGGATCAAATAAATTTCTTATTCTTGTCGTAAGGGTCTCCCCTTCACTGTCGTGTGTCTTTAGTTCCACGATCTGGCTTAGCTCTAAAAGATTGACGCTTGAATCATAGTCACCTTTGATCTTAAGCAGATCGCGATAGCCATAGATCGCTCCTAATAAAGCCGTATAGGAACTGTTACGGACCCCGATCGTCTCAGGGAAATAGGTCTTGGTCTCAACCTTAGTTACATCTTTGATCATCTTGACTAAAGATTCGACCTTGGCACCCTCACCTGTTATGACAAGATCAGTCTGCCCACTTTTAAAGATCTCTTCACAAGCTTCATTGATCTTTGATGATAATTCCTCGATCGGCTCTTTAACGAGCAAGCTAAGGTCAGCTTGCGTAATATATTTTGATTCACCCGATGGGGTGCGCCAGGCAAAGATGGCGGAATGGGAATTGTCGTTTTGTGAAAAATTAGTGTTATATTTGATTAAACGATCATTGACATTAAATGGTAAATGGTACTTATCTTCGACGACTTTAATGATCGAATTTAAGCCTTCATATAAAATATCACAGGTCAATAGCTTGCCCTTTGAAACTAAGGCTAGGGAAGTCGTTTGATAATCGATCTTTAAAAGGACGATGTTTTGATTGACGGTCTGCTCAAAAAGCGCCGCTTCCTTACAGATCGCATACATGTCTAACATAATGTCCATAACTGCGACCCCGCTTTTTTCCACGATCGAAACATATTCGTAGGCCAGATTTTTATCTGCGCACAAAAGATCGATATCGACTACCAAGTGATCGGCTCGCTCATTTTCTGGCAAGCGACGATAAGAGATGCCATTGCAGGTATATTTGATACATACGGCATTGATGATCAAAAGATTGTGGTCAACCTGAGTGTGCAAGGCACTTTGAAGGGAGCGATCGATGTCGCTTTTTCTGACCTGACCATCTTGAGTATGAACGCTGACCTTTAAAGGATAGCGCTTAAAACTGACGCTTGGTATCAAAAGTAAGACCTTTTGAAGTTTGGCTCCGATCTTTTCATCACAAGAAGCGACCATTTCTTTGATCGCACTTACCAAAGCATCTTCATCGACGACATTAAAGTCATCTAAGACCTCGACTTCTTTGTTTTCGGTGCGAATAATATTGAAACGTGTGTTAAAATATTCTCCGACGATCAGCCTGACAAATCGATCACCAATTTCTAAGGCTGCGTATATCTCCTTTTTAGAATTCTCTTTCATACTTCTTAATGATACCACAAAGTTTGATATATTTAAGATAATTTCGCGCTTGCACCGATATTTTTTTTATGGTACATTATATAAGCACATAAACGCAAAGAAAGGAGGTTTCGTAAAAGATGTCTAGAGTTTGTGAAATTACTGGTAAGAAAGCTTTATCGGGTAATCGACGCTCCCACTCCTTACGTGCAACCCGCCGTAAGTGGAATGTCAACCTCCAAAAAGTAACGGTAATGGTTGATGGAAAACCAGTTAAGATGCGCGTCTCAGCTCGTGCTCTTAAGACTTTAAAAGCTCAAGCCAACAAGGCCTAATAAAACGACGCTTCTAGAAAGCGTCTTTTATTTTAACTTTTCAATGTTTGAGGCGATGTCGCCGCGCATGATATATGACCCTGAGACCAAGACCTCAGCGCCCTTCGCTTTTAATAAGGGAGCGTTTTGATCATTAACCCCGCCATCGACCTCGATCAAATAATTATAATTTTCTTTAACCTTTGCACTTTTTAGATAAGCAACCTTATCTAAACTTGAAGGCATAAAGCTCTGCCCGCCAAAGCCTGGCTCGACACTCATGACAAGCACAAGATCAAGAAGCGCTAGATAGGTCCTTAAGGTGCTGGGATCGGTTGCCGGCTTGATGCTTAGGCCGGCTTTTAGTCCGAAACTTTTGATAAGCTTGAGACAATCTAAGACCTCGGCGCTTTGATCATAAGCTTCCAAGTGGAAAGTTATCAGATCAGCCCCGGCCTTTTTAAAGTCTTCGATATAGCGATGCGGTCTTTCGATCATTAAGTGGACATCTTTATAAAGGCCTGAGACCTTCGAGACATCTTTTAAGACTTGCGGTCCAAAACTGATGTTAGGGACAAAGTTTCCATCCATCACATCAAAGTGCAGCCAGTCGACCCTCTTTTCAACTTCCATAAGCTGGTTTTTAAGATCGGTAAAATCAAATGCCAAAAGCGATACAGCTACTTTCATATTGAACCTCCTACTTTAAAGTTCGATGGCGATTGCCATAGTAATTCTCGTTTTTTAAAAAATCCATCAAGTGAGTATAGGTCTCATAGAAAGATGAAGGGATCAGGTTATTTTGGACCGCCTCTTTGATGGCGCAATACGGTTCTTTTAGGTGACGACAATCGATAAAGCGGCATTTATTAAGATAGGGCGCAAAGGCCTTGATCCTATCGGCCAAAAGTGTCTCATCGATCCCGTTTAGATCTAAACTTGAAAAGCCCGGACTATCATCAATATAGGTATCATGATAGTGATAAAGGCGATTAAAGCGCGTCGTATGCTTGCCACGATTTAAGGCATAAGAGATGCCTTGGGTCTTAAGATTTAAATCTGGGCATAAGCGATTGATAAAGGAAGACTTACCTACCCCACTTTGTCCGCACAAGACGACGATCTTGTCTTTGAGATAATTTAAAAGAGTTTCGTTTAACTCATTATTTAAGGAAGAGCCAAATACGCGATAACCTAAAGGTTCATAATAGTTCTTGATCTTTAAAAATTCTTTTTCATCGCCAAGATCGCACTTACTGACCAAAATCAAGGGTTCGACCTTAAAATAATCGACCTGCATCAAAAGGCGATTGACTAACTCATAGGAGAATTCCGGTTCTTTTAAAGACATGACGATCAAAGCCAGGTCGACATTGGCTACTTTCGGACGGATCAGGCTGTTTTTGCGCTCGTAGAGTTTCGTGATCTGATAATGCTCTAAAAACTTTTCACATTCCACAAAGTCTCCGACCAAAAGGTTCTCTTTTAAACGAAGTTTCGAAGAAACCTGGGCGATGATCTCTTGCCCCTTTTCATCTTCCAACAAAAAGCGGTCTGTTATGATACTAATGATTAAACACTTCATTGTCTTGATCTTCAATTTCTAGGTCGCTAAGTGGCGTTTCAAAAGAACTTTTGGCCGCCTCGATCTGGGCTTGAGAAATATAGTAAAGAGTCACTTTTGTACCACTGTTTTTTTCGATTGAAGTACCGGTCTTCGGATTAGTATCATAAACGATCTCCCTACTTAAAGAGGCGATATAGGACTCACTTATATTATAAGAACTTAGATCGATCTCGAGACATTCATAGGCGATCCCTAAATCGTCCAAGGTCTTTTTGGCATCTTCTAAACTCGCATCTAGAAGCGAAGTCGGCAAAATGATCGATACATATTCACTATATACAAGGGTCATCGTGATATTAGAGTTAGGGTTAAACTTCTCGCCGGCTGTTAAGCCCTTTTGTTCAAGGATCGTGCCAGCTTTAGAAGATGAGGAAGTAGCCTCTAAAAGGATGGTTAAATTGGGATATTTGCTTTCAAGGGCGGCTTTAGCTTCCTCGACGTTTTGTCCTGTAACATCTTCCATTGTGGCATAGATGCCCGATGAGACGATAGCCGTGACACGAGTACCCTTTTCAACCGAAGTGCCGATCTCAGGATCTAGGCGAATGATTAAACCAGCCTCAATATCATCGGTCATCTCTCTTTTGATCGAGGCGCGATCAAGTATGAGATCACTTTCACTTAAAATATCAGACGCCTCAAGAATACTTTTATTTTTGACATCGGGAATAACGACATAGGTCGGACCGGAAAAAACCCCACTCAGCGTCAAAAGGACGACGAGACTTGCGACTAAGACGATCCCCACGACGATAAAAGATCCGATCAGCAAAGGTTTCTTGGACTCTTTTTTCTTATCTACCTTAGGGTCTTTTTTGCGATAGACATCTTCGCTATAGCTAAAGACGATCGGCTCATCATGGGCATGCTCGTCATTTAAACAGACATTGAGATCCTTAAGCATCTCGGCGACATTGGAATAGCGGTTGAAACGGTTTTTGGCCGTTGCCTTTAGAAGGATATTGACGATCGATTGGGGGATTCGTTTATCAAAAAGGCGCACATCTGGCAAAGCTGAGCGGCAGGCCTTTAACACGACGTTTACTGCTGAATCGCCCTTAAAAGGCACATCACCTACCAAAAGCTCATAAAAGACGATGCCTAAAGAATAGATATCGCTTTGCATATTGGCTACTTCGCCCTTGGCATGCTCAGGGGCCATGTAGTGCACCGAACCCACAACTGCATCTTCTGAGGTGATATCTTGAGCATTATGCGCTAAGGCAATGCCAAAATCCACGACCTTGGCCGTGCCATCATCTTTGATTAAGATATTCTGCGATTTGATGTCGCGATGAATGATGCCGTTACGATGGGCCTCCATGATCGCAGCGCACAATTGCTTCATGATAAAGACGGCTTCGGGATAATAAAGGGCCCCTCTTTTCTTGATGAGATCCTTTAGGGTCTGGCCTTTGATATATTCCATGACGATAAAGTGTTTATCACCATCATCACCGACATCATAGATATCGACGATATTGGAATGCGAAAGACAAGTTGAGGCATTGGCTTCTCTTCTAAAGCGTTCTAAAGAAACCGGATCATTAGAAAGCTCTTCTTTTAAGACTTTAATGGCCACTTCTCTTTTCAAGATCGTATCGTAGGCACAATAGACATCGGCCATGCCACCTTTGCCGATGTGTTTTAAGATCATATAGCGATTCGCGATGAGATTATTTTCCATGATCTTCTCCTTTAAGCAACACGACCGTGATATTATCATAACCGCCTTCTTTTAAGGCTAGATCGATTAGTTGTTTACACTTTAAGGATAAGCTTGCATCTTGATTCAAGACCGCTTCGATGTCAGCTTGTCTGACATAGCCATGAAGGCCATCTGATGAAAGTAAGTAGCTCTCATAATCGTCATCGATTTCTTTGATATCAGCATAGCCGTCATCATAGACCCCTAAAAAACGGGTCAGATAGTGTTTCTTGGGGTGAATCTTGGCTTCATAGGGCGTGATCATATGCCTTTGCACAAGCTCATTGACATAGGTATGATCAAAGGTCAAAGGATAGAGCTTTTGATTCTTAAAAA
>CALUVF010000024.1 GCA_944324155.1 uncultured Erysipelotrichaceae bacterium
GGGGTGATAGAGATTAGAAAGTTTTGATATCTGCATGAGCTTTTGATCGTTTAGATCATTTAGGGAAACGCTCTTCTTTTTAGCCAGGTCGCTGTCGCGATGTGCCAATAAGACAAGGGGCGAAGAGGCGATAAAGTAAAAGTCTAAGGTCTTGTTCAGACGCTCAAATTCTTCATCGTTTTCATAGTGGGACCAGGTGATAAAGGCCCCATCGAGCTTGCCTTCAACGACGCGCTCCATAAGGGTGACGGCACCATTGACCATGATGGTGTAATCGATGTTTGAATAGAGGTCCTTGAAGTCATGAATGATCTTGTTTATGCCATTATAGCCAAACATCCAATAGGCACCGATATTGATATGGCCGCTGTTTTGAGGATCTTCTTCCTTGATCTTTAAGAGCGTATCTTTATAAAGGGAAGTGGTTTTTAGGGCAAAATCATAGAAGATATAGCCAGATCTTGTAAGCTCCGCTCCGCGCTTATTGCGCACAAAAAGTTTGGCCCCGACTTCTTTCTCGAGTTCTTTGATCTGGATCGAAAGGGTGGGCTGGCTGATGTAGAGCGTTTCAGAGGCCCTTGTGAAATTGCGCTCTTTGGCGATCGCTAAGAAATATTCTAGTTGAGTGAAGTTCATAACTCTATTATAGAATATATCTATCATTATTATCAAAATAATTAATTTCCATTATGAAAGCCCTTACTTTATAGTATAGGTATAGAAAAAAGGAGTGAAGAATATGCGTACCTTAAACTACGATGTTGTCGTTGTGGGCGGTGGGAGCGCCGGTGTAGCAGCAGCCCTAGCCGCTAGCCGCCATGGCTCTAAGACCCTTTTGATCGAAAGGGCGGCCTACTTTGGCGGGGAAGCCACTAACTCTTGGGTCAGTGCCTATTGTGGCTTTTATACCAAGGGTGAAAAGCCTACCCAATGTGTCTATGGAATCGGTGATGAAGTCTTAAAGCTCATGAAAAAACATGGGGAAGACACGAATTATGTCATTAATCCCAGCACCAAAAATGCTTCGGTCCGTTTTCACCCGGAGACCATCAAGATCGTCTTAGATGAGCTTTTGGAAAGTTCCAATGTCGACTATCGCCTTTGCACGAGCTTGATCGATGTAAAGGTCGAGGGAAACAAGATCCAAAGTGTAATCATCATGGACGATGAAGACAAGTGTGAAGTCTATGCCCAAAGCTTTGTTGATACGACTGGCGATGCCAATATGATCCACATGGCAGGTCTAAAGACGATGTGGGGCAATGAAGAATTCGGTATCCAGCAATCATCGCTCTCATGTCTTGTCGAGGGGATACCAAGCGGCGAAGTGAAGATCGAGACACTAGAGAGTGCCATTAAAAAAGGTAAGGAAGAGGGCCTTGAGAACCTTCATAAAGAAAGAGGCATGATCGTCAAGGTCGAAGGTGATGACTATGGCTATCTCACCATACCCAGCGTTATCTTAGATAATTTAAGCGGTGAAGAGCTCACTAAAAAATTGATGGATCTTAGAAAACAGGCCAAAGATTATGTAAAGACCATCAAAGATCATGCGCCGGGCTTTGAAAAGATGCGCTTTTTAGCTAGCGCCCCCTATATTGGGATCAGAGAATCGCGCCGTATGATGGGTAAGGTCGTCATAACGGGCGAAGATGTCTTAAATTCTAAGAAGTGTGATGATACAATCGGAAGAGGAGGTTGGCCGGCCGAGATGCATAAAGCCAGCGGTCTTCAGTTTGTCGCCATGAAAGAGAATGACTATTTCGATATCCCGATCGGAGCTCTGCTTTCTAAAGACATCGAAAATCTCTTTACGGCTGGGCGCAGCATATCTTGTGAAAGTGTGGCCTTAGCTTCCTTAAGGGTCATGGGTACCGGTTTTGCCTCGGGGCAGGCAGCTGGCGTCATCGCTTCAGTCTATGCCTTTGACAAAGACGTTGACACAAAGAAGGTCCAAACGATCTTAAGATCTCAAAATGCATTATTATAGAGGAAAAGAATATGGAAAAAAGTAAAGATACTAAATTTTATATAACGCTTATCATTAGTTTACTGTTTATCTTTGGATTCAGATATATCTCAGCACCAAGCGGGCTAAGTGCCTCGGGCATGCAAGTCATCGGTATTTTTATCGGTGTACTCATCTTATGGCTGACAGTTTCAATCGATTGGCCTTCGATCTTACTTTTAGGGGCCTTGGCCTTAGTGCCAGAGCTTAGCTTTAACTCGATCCTTTCAGGCTCTTATGGCAATTCGACCTTCGTCTTTTTGATGTTTACCTTTATCGTCACCTATGCTTTGGGCAAGACGAGCTACATCAAAAGGATCGCTTTGGCTTTTATCACTTCAAGCTTTGCGAAAAAAGGTCCCTGGTGGTTTGCGACCTTATACAGTGCCTCGATCATTTTCTTGGGCATGTTTATCTCGCCAACCGTCCTATTCTTCGTCTATCTCCCGATCTTAGAAGAGATCTATAATTTATTGGGTCTTAAAAAAGGTGATAAATTAGCAGCTATGCTGATGATGTCGACTGTCATCATGTGTGGGGTATCAAGCGGTATGACCCCGATCGCTCACGTCTTCCCGCTTATCTCCATGGGTTTATATGCCGATATGTATGGGGTAGCGATCGACTATGCCCGCTATATGATCACGGCTATACCAGTCGGACTTTTGACCTTTGTCCTTGTAATGATCGTCTTTAAGCTCATCTTGCGTCCAGATATGTCAGCCTTAAAGAATTTTGACATCTCGCGCATCAAGGGGGTCGAAGGTGAAACGACGTTGTCAGAAAAACTGATCCTTTGGGATTTTATCCTGGTCATTATCCTTTGGGTCGTACCGGGCTTAGTTATGTTATTTATTACAAGCGGTCCAATCTATGAGTTCTTAGACTGGTTTGATGGTCTTGGAACGGCGATGCCACCCCTTATCGGCCTTGTCTTATTGTGCATTATCCGCATCGATCATAAACCTTTATTGACAGTTGGAGAGGCTATGTCAAAAGGTGTCTCTTGGCCAAGCCTTGTCATGTGTGCCGGAACTCTAGCGATCGGCAGTGCCCTGACTAATGGCGATATTGGCTTTACTTCTTGGCTTTCAGGAACCCTATCACCAATGATCGCTGGCCTATCGCCGATCATCATGGTCCTCATCTTCTCTTTGTGGGCTGCCATTCAAACCAATCTCTCTTCCAATATGGTAACGGCAACTTTGGTCACAACGGCGGCCTTATCGATCACCAGCGGCATGTCGGATATCTCAATTCCCGGTGTCGTCATCGCGATCGGTATGCTGGCGTCGTATGCCTTTGCCACGCCACCTGCTATGCCCTGTGTTGCAGTAGCGGGCTCAAGCGGTTGGACCAATACCATGCAGATGATGAAATATGGTTTCATCGCCATGTTTATCTCGGTCTTATTAGCGACCTTCGTGGGTTATCCGATCGCCGCCATGATCTTTTAAAATATGAAGCGCTTTTCTAAGGAGTTGGCCTTCATCATTGCCATGTTTACCAATTCTTTGGCCATCTCTTTATTAGTTAAATCTGTTTTTGGGGTATCTACTTTAAGTAGCTTACCCCTTGTTTTGAGTGACATTTTTGACAGTATCAGTTTTGGCATGATGAACTTCATGGTCCAGACAGTCTTGCTTATGATCCTTATGGCGATCAAAAGGCAAATCAAGGCGGCCTACATCTTCAGTTTTGTCATCGGCTTTATCTTTGGCCTTATGGTCGACGGCTACGATCTTTTGATGGTCTATTTGCCCGATCTCTTCCTTTTAAAGATCATCTATTTCTTTACAGGCTGGGTGCTCATAAGCTTTGGGGCAGCCCTATTCATAAAGTCGATGATGCCCTTAATGCCCTTTGATGCCTTTGTCAAAGATATGGCATTATACTTTAGAGTCAAGGTGAAACTCGTTAAGACGATCAGCGATCTCGTCTTTGTTTCTAGCGCCGTCATCTTGTCACTTACCTTTTTAGGGGCTTTAGTGGGTGTTGGCATCGGCACGATCTTTATGGCTTTTTTCACCGGCAGTCTCACACAATATTTCCTTGATCTCTTATCTAAAAAATATGACTTTATCTGTCTTAGCACGATCGGTGAAAAGTTAAATGCCATGGCCAAGATCAAAACAAAACAAGCCTGATATATAAAAGAGCGGAAAAATCCGCTCTTCAGACTGTTGACAAACTAAAGACATACTTGTTTGTTGACAGTCTTTTTATTATCTTTTTGTGTTATTATTGATATGTAGATAAGTTAATCCTTTAAACCAAATATATATGTTGAC
>CALUVF010000025.1 GCA_944324155.1 uncultured Erysipelotrichaceae bacterium
AAATTGATGACGGCCGATGAGCCGATCGCAATAACGATACAGATAGCTATTAAAATGTATGAATTTTGATTCATTTTTCTTTCTCCCTTACTTTAGCTATTATACTAAAAAACGCCCTCCATTTAAAGAGGACGTTTATGAAGTTCAAGAGAAATCCTTAATATGATTTATTAGATTAAGCGTGCCATGGTACTGGTACTAAAGCAGTGTAAGATCCGCTTGCCCAGATACCGAAGATACAACCAACAATACCGATTACTAATAATAAGCAAATCGTCTTGATTGGAGTCCAACCTTTCTTAGCTAATAAGTAGTAGCACATTAAGGTCATTGCTAATGGAACGATACCAGGTAGGATAGCGTCTAATTGAGCTTGAACATTGGTAGAAAGACCAATAGCTTCTTCTTGACCTAAGCTGGTAGTTGCATCAGATGCGAATACCATGTCAAATTTAACACCGCTACCCATGTTGTAGATAAGAGCACCGACAACGAAGATACCCATCATGCTAGCAGCATGAGTGAATTCCTTAGCATTCTTGGTTAGAGAAGTGATAGCAGCTGTACCCATGCCATAAGACCAGTACATTAACCAGAAACGTAAAGCCATTTGAACACCAAATGCTAATACGAAGTAAAGGATTGGTCCTAAGATGTTTCCATTTTGAGCTAAACCAGCTGTAACACCAGCTACGATAGGCATGAAGGTGTACCAGAATAAGGCATCACCGATACCGCCTAAAGGTGCAGCGATTGAAATTCTTACTGAACGAATTGTTTGAATTGGAGCTTTGCTTTGTTCCATTGAAAGGACAACACCCATAACGAATGTTACTAAGTAAGGGTGAGTATTTAAGAAGTCCATATTGTGAGTCATAGATGCAGCTAAGTCATCTTTGTTTGTATGGATCTTCTCAAGTCCTGGTAAAATACCCCATAACCAACCAGCAGATTGCATTCTTTCATAGTTGAAGCAAGCTTGTAATTGGAGTGAACGCCATACCATCTTGTTAAGAGTTTTCTTATCAAGTGGAGCGGCTGGAGTCATGTCCTTATAATTTTCAGGTAATACGTAATTAGATGCCATCACTCATTCCTCCTACATTTGATCCTGCTGAGTTCTTAACTTTAACATTGCTTGTGTAATCATAAACAGCGATAGCAACGCCGATGAAGGCAATGTAAATTAAGGTAGCGCTAGCAATACTTGAAGCACCGAAAATTGCAGCAGCAGCGAAACCTGCTAATAAGATACCCCATAGATCGCCAGCCATCATGATCTTCATTAAGATACCGAAACCGACGAAACGTAACATAGTACCAGCAGCGCTTAAGCCAGCTGTTAACCAAGAGAATTGAGTTGATAAGTTCTGCATTGGTTCAGCAAGAGCTTGACCACCGAAGTAGCAGACAACAGCGATAACTGCGAATAAAGCACCTAAGATACCCATGTGGATATTTAAGACAGTAGTAATGCCTTTTGGATTAGCGTTGTGAGCAGCTTCATCAGCTCTGTCCATAAGACCAGAAGCGATTGTGAAGACTAATGTTACAACGTATTGACCGAATAAAGCGAATACTAATGATGGAGCAACTGCAGTTTCGATTGTTAAGCCAGAGTTAATGACTAATACGCAAGCTACAACTGAGAACATAACGAAGTTTGGAGGCTGAGCACCACCGACTGGCATTTGGCCAATGGCGATGATTTCAACTTCACCACCGATCATTAAGCCTGTCTTAAGGTCGCCTAAGATAGCGCCGATAATTGTACAAGCAATGATTGGACGGTATAAAACTTCGGTTAGTGAGAATTGGTCAATTGCAAACACGAAGGTTACAATTGCTAATAACACTACTTGAAGAATTTGCATTGTGTTTAAATTTCCCTTCTAAAATAATAATGAGATTTGAAGTGTTCCTATGCAAAGAGTTTAGAAACATCTTCTCTTGCAATATCAGGTACACGTTGAATATAAAGTTCAACACCTAATTCCTGCAAGCGTTTAAATGCTGCTACATCAGCGTCGTCAACTGCTACTGTCGTTGCAACTTGACGTTTGCCTTCCGCCATATGCATGTTTCCAATATTGACAGATTTAATTGGAACTCCACCTTCTACCAAACGTAAGACATCTTGAGGATTCTCACAAATGATAGCGATGTGCTGTGCCGGAGACGCCTTCCCGATAATTTCACAAGTCTTTGCAATTGTGAAGTAACGAGTTTGCGCATAAGCAGGTGCGGCCATGTTCATCAAGCCTTGGCGGAATTCGTCCTTAGCTACAGCATCATTTGCGACTAATAACAAATTAGCACCAACAACACCACACCACTGAGTAGCGACCTGACCATGGATCAAACGATTATCGATCCTGGTAAGAACAATATCAGGCATTATTCTCTCTCCCTTCTTTTCTTGAAACAAGTCGGGCTTGCTTCTGAATATATACTACCCTAAAAGAATCTAAATATCTTTACACTTTTTATGATTAGATTTGTACTAATTAATAATTATGTGAAAGCACATTTCCAAAAAACCCTTTATTTGAGCCATTTTTTAATTCTTTATCACAGTTTTATCACATAATTATAAGCGTTTTCACATAATAGCTTTTTATTTGCACTTTTTAGTTATTTTGTTGTACTATATAGTAAGTAAGGAATTTTAAATATGTACCAAAAGACTACCAGCATTGATTTTAAAGAATACGGTTTGACCTTCAGCGACATCGGCTCAAAATATCTGCATCGTGAAAATACGATCATCAAAGATCTCACCGATAAAGAAGCCGATTACCTCTTTTTGACCAAGAGTGATCTCTACATCAAGGTCTTAGAAGGCATCGTCTTGCTTCTTGTCAGCAAGGACCTAAACAGTGAGCCCGAACGTTTTGTTATCCATCAGATCGTAAATCTAAAAAAAGGGGTATATTATGCCTTTATCTCGATATCCGATTATTCGCGCCTGGAAATGGCCAGCCCCACCGCATATAATGATAAAAGTTATAAGCTTTTAAAGCCCTACCGCTATAAAAGACTTAGACCTTCTTTAAAGATCGAGGAGATCTATAGCTATTACTATGTCGTGCGCTCGACCAACTATCATTTTTATGGCGAGACGCATAACTTTTGGGAACTTACGATCGTTTCCTATGGACAATTGAGGACAAAGGTCGATAATGAGGTCTTCGTGCTAAATGAAAACGACATCCTGCTCTATGCCCCAGGCCAATTCCACAACCAGTATACCGATGAAGATCATACCTGTTCTTATATCACGATCATCTTTGCCATGGACCTTAAAAACTCCAAACAGCTTAAAAACCGCATCTTTAAATGCGGACGCGAGATCCGAAACTACGTCGAAGACTTCGTCAAGTATTCTTCTTCGCGTGACATTCCATATAATGACGATCTGCTCATCGCTGATCTTGAAAAGATCATCATCTATCTGCTTCGTTCCGATTATGTTAAAGAACTGCCTTTATCATCGACCCCGATGCAGCAAAAATACGACAGTGAGCTTTTGGACGGTATCATCAACTACGTCAATGAAAACATCTACAATCCCATCACGATTGAAGAGCTTTGTGAAAAGTTCTCGCTCTCGCGCTCTACTTTACAGATCCTCTTTAAAAACAATCTGGAAGTCGCTCCTAAGCAATACATCAGCGACCTTAAGCTCGCCAAGGCCAAACAGCTCATCAAAGAAAGCTCGCACACCATCTCGGAGATCGCAACGATCTGCGGCTTTGGTTCGATCCATTATTTCTCACGCAAATTTAAGGCTACCTTCGGGATCACCCCTACCGATTATGCCAAATCCTTTACTAACTAAAAAAGCCGTCAGATTGACGACTTTTTTAACGCTTGAGCGATCAGGTATTTAGATACCTTCGCCGGCATCGGGATCGGGAGCAGCTTCAACCTTTAAGGTGAATTCAACGACCTGATCTTTACCAGTGTTTAAAGCCATGCCGACTAAGCTATCGACATCTTCGATCATCGTTCTGGCCATCGAGATCTCACAAAGCATCGGCAAGTTTGTGCCGCCCAAGACATGGACGTTTTGGTATTCACGAGCGATGATGGCTGCTGTTTTAAAGGGTGAGCCGCCGGGTAGATCGGCAAAGACGATGATACCGTTTGAATCCTTTAAAGTTTCAAAAGCGGCGCGTAATTTCTTTTCAAGATCATCGGTTGAGTCGCTTTGTTCAAAGTCAACCGCCACATATTCTTTTTGAGGACCGGCGATGAGGTCTAAAGAGCTGGTAAGCCCGGTTGCGAAATGTCCGTGTCCGGTAACAATAATTCCTAACATTTTTAATTTCTCCTTATCTTTTCTTGTATGGATAGATGATAACGCCTTTGACGACGCGGTTTACTTCACCGCTTGGGCAGGGGTTATCAGGGGTAATGCCCATGCTTAAAGACTTGTGGATCGCCAAGGTTTGAGCGACTGTGATATATTCAAGCCCTAAGAAGACATTGTCTAACTTCTCTGCATTGTCAAAGCTGATATAGTAGTCAACCAAGCTTTCGATCTTTTCGTCTTTTGAAGACCCGACCGCCAAGATCTTGTTGCCCTTTCTTTCTAAGGACATCTCATGGATAATGTCGTATTCGTATTGACGGGTATATTCATCATCACTTAAGTAAACGACCGTCAAAGTCTCAGGATTGATGACCGACTTTGGTCCATGGCGGAAACCCATTGGCGAATCGAAGTTGGTATCGATGATGCCCTTGGTGAGCTCGCAAAGCTTTAGACCACTTTCTTGAGCTACGCCCTTGTTGGTATTAGATCCAAGATAGACGATGCGCTTAAAGTCAAAGTCATCAACGATCTTAGTAACTTCTGTATAACGATCATTTAAGAAGTTTTCAGTTTTTGAGGCAATTTCTTTGACGATCTTTTCCATTTCATCTAAACGATCCAGGTTAAATGATAAAACAGTTGCCAGATACATGTTAGAGAACGAAGAAGTCATCGCAAAGCTCTGATCGTGGGTCTCTGGTGTCAGGTTGATGGCATAGCAGTTATCCTTGCCGACCGCAAACTTTGAAAGAGCGCCTTCGTGGTTGCAAGTCACAAATAAGTGATGGATATTTTCGCAAACCTCATTGGCACATTCGACTGCTGCGACGCTCTCTGGTGAATTACCGCTGCGGCCAAAGGAAACCATCAAAGTTGGCTTGGTCTTTGACAAGTAGTTTTGCGGGCAGGCCACGATATCTGTCGTACCATAAGACTTTGTCTTGTAGTTAGTGAGACGACCTAAATATGAAAAGATCGCATTACCGACAAATTCGCTCGTTCCAGCCCCTGTTAAGATGATGTCATAATCATCATTTGATGTAACCTTGGAAATAAGAGCTCCGATGGCCTCTTTTTCTCTTTTGACCTGTTCTAAGGTCTTGAGCCAAGTAGCCGGCTGCTGATGGATCTCTTTGGAGGTCCAATAAGCATTAAGGTCTTTCCAAGTATTTTCATCTTTTCCGAAAATCATAGTATCCCTCCTCTTTTCTGACCTTATTATTACCCAAAATAGCCAAGAATTAAATACGACTACTAATAATTGCAAATTTTTAATTAATTAATGATATAATCTAGTTCGAGGTGATTAACTATGGCAAGAGGAAACAATCGTTTACAGGGCCACAATATCTTCTATGATAAGCACAACCGCCCGATCTTATATGTCAAAAGACAAAAGCGCGGCTATCGCATAAGCGCAGAACTAGAGAAGCAGTATCGCGTCTTAAGCTCAAGGGTGATCATCGCTTTGATCGTCTTTATCTTTCTTTACATCTTATTCAACATCAACATCTTCATTTCGATCCCCATTTCGATTGCCGCTTACATCTATTTAGAGTGGCGTTATCGCAAGATGCTCGATAATTGTACGATCATTGAAAACTATGAGCCCGACCCCTCGCAAGTTATCTCGATTGACGATGGCAAAGACAGCGAAATGATCTTAAAAGCACTCCTATACATCATTTTGGGAGTATTGCTAGTGGTAAATGCCTTTGTGACGCCAGATATCAAAAACGACGTCGCAGTATTTACCGTTTCACTCTGCGTAGCAGTCATAGCTTGTGCCTTAGGTTTGCGCTATGTCTATTACGTCATCAAACGTCATCTGAAAAAATAGGCCACTAGCCTATTTTTTTAAAGGATATCGACACGGTCCTTATACTTTTCTGAGATCTTGGCATTATGGGCGTCACCCTCGTCGAGGTTGCCCGAAAGCCAGATGGGCGGCGTGATGCCATCTTCGATCAAAAGATCGATCACTTCACCGATCATACCAATCAAAACACTCATCGTCACAACGGTTGAGGGTGAGCAAAACTTCTCTTTGATCTTGGGATTTTCTAAGACCGCATCGCCCTTGATGCCTCCAAGGTCTACCACAAGATCAGCTACATCTTTTAAAAGCAGACCGCTTGAATGGCGCGAAGTGACCTTCATAGAATAATCAAGCGAAGTAAAGGCAATTGTTTTGATGCCTTTTTCTTTGGCTCTTAAGACCATATCGATGCCAGCGGGGTTGCGCCCAGAGACCGACACGATTAAAAGGATATCCTGACTTTGCGGTTTCATCATATCAAAGACCACTGGCGCAAAGCCTTCGGTTCTTTCCATGAGCTGTGAAAGGCGATGGTTGGGATAAATGCCATAGTGTGGCAGCATGATCGCATTGACCATGCCAAGACCTCCGGTCCGAAAACAGAGCTCTTCGCCAAACATCTGAGAATGCCCACAGCCAAAGACGTGCAAGACACCATCTTTTTTAATGGAATCCGCAATCATATGAGCGGCTTTTTCTAAGACCTCTTCTTGTCTTAAGACTTCTTGGATCTGCTTGTTTACGACCTCTACAAATTCATGATAACGCTTCATATTTATACTCTCCCTTTACCTCTTTATATCACATTTATTCGCAAAAATACACTTTAGTCTTGCCAAGCAAGAAAAAAGAGGCTAGAATCAACTCATAGAAAGACTTTGAAAAGGAGAGTAGTCATACTTTGGATTTATAGAGAGTCTTCATTTTGGTGCAAGAAGACATGAAGAATGTGACGAAGATGGCCTTGGAGTTGCGTACCGAAGCTGAAAGGCTTAGGCTACGACGTGAGCGCGCGTTAAAGCGATAGAGTATGTTGGTACTCGATGAGGTAATGATCAAGAGGTCATTATAAATTAAGGTGGTAACACGATTAACACTCGTCCTTAGGGGGCGAGTTTTTTGTTTATAGGGGGTGAAGAGATGATCGAAATTAAAGACGTATCTAAGACATTCTATTCAAAAAGCGCTTCAATCAAAGCTTTAAAGGATTGTTCGCTAAAGATCAATGATGGCGAGATCTTTGGGATCATCGGCCATTCAGGAGCTGGAAAAAGCACACTTTTGCGCATTATCAACCAGCTCGAAAAAGCTGATAAAGGCGAGGTCTTAATAAATGGCGAAGAAATATCAGGACTTCCTTTAAAAAAACTTCTTAAAAGGCGCTTAAAGATCGGTATGATCTTTCAGCATTTCAATCTGCTTTGGTCAAAGACCGTTTTTGAAAATATCGAATTGCCTTTAAAGATCGCTATGATCGATAAAAAGACCAGGTTCCAAAAGGTCACTTCCTTAATAGAGATGGTGGGATTAAAGGGCAAAGAAAAGGCCTATCCGAACGAACTAAGCGGTGGGCAGAAACAAAGAGTAGGGATCGCCCGAGCTTTGGCCAATGATCCGACGATCTTACTTTGTGATGAGGCCACCAGCGCCTTAGACCCCAAAACGAGCGACGCGATCCTTGATCTGCTTATCGATATCAGAAAAAAGTTTCCTATCACGATCGTTCTCATCACCCATCAAATGGAAGTGGTGCAAAAAATCTGCGACCGCATCGCCTTTATGAGCGACGGGGAGATCGTTGAAGTGGGGAAAACCGAAGAAGTCTTCGCTCACCCCCAAAAAGAAAAGACCAAACACTTCCTGCTTACTTCTTCAAGCGAGATCGAAAGGACCTCTAATGACCTTAAGGCCCTATATCCCGACGGTCAGCTCTTGCGCCTCGTGTTTGATGATTCGATCAGCGACAAGCCAATCCTTTCGGGGGTAATCCAAAATACCAAGCTTCCCTTAAGCATCGTCAATGCCCGTCTCTCTCCTAGCCTAAATGGAACGGTGGGGTCGATGTATATCCATATTGCCAAGATAAGCGATCAAGAATCAAATGAACTGATCGCCCTGTTAGAGAAAGAAAACGTGAAAGTGGAGGTGATATAATGGCTATCTTTAGTGACATCGATTTTAAACAGATCTATGACGCACTTATCGAGACCCTGTTTATGAGTGGCGTTTCACTTATCTTTGCCGTCATATTCGGTATTGTCATGGGGGTCATTTTATACCTCACACAAAAAGATGGACTCTACGAAAATAAGATCGTTCACACCATTTTAGATTGGCTTGTCAACATCTTAAGAGCGATCCCCTTTATCATCTTGCTGATCCTTGTGATGCCCTTAGCCAAGATGATGACAGGCTCGATCCTAGGGGCCAAAGCAGCCCTGCCCTCTTTGATCTTATCCAGCGCCCCCTTTTATGCCCGTATGAGCATGATAGCCCTAAACGAGGTCGATAAGGGTGTGATCGAAGCCGCTAAAGCCATGGGCGCCAATAACCTAGAGATCATCTTTAAATTTCTCTTGCCTGAAGCCAAACCTGCCCTGGTCTCTGGGATTGCCTTAATGGCCATTACACTTGTCGGCTATACGGCGATGGCTGGAGCGATCGGCGCTGGAGGTTTAGGCGATCTGGCTTATACCTATGGCTTTACAAGGCAGAATTATCCAGTCTTATATCTCTCTACGGCCCTTGTGGTCATCATAGTCTTTGCCATTCAATTTTTGGGCGACTATCTAGTTAAAAAAATCGATAAACGATGAAAGGAAGAAAAAAATGAAAAAACTATTGCTTACCCTATTGACTCTTGTCTTAATTTTATGTCTGAGCGCTTGTGAAACACAAAGTGATAATGACAACATCATCAAAGTTTCAGCTACCCCCAGCCCCCACGCTGAGATCTTGGAAGAAGCTAAAGAGATCCTAGAAGAAGAGTATGGCTATACTCTAGAGATTGAGGTCTTAACAGACTACTACGTCTTTAATCGCGCCCTAGAAGATGAAGAGGTCGATGCCAACTACTTCCAACATTTGCCCTATCTTGAGAATGATCTTGAAAAATACGGCTACGATATTGTCAATGCCGGTGAGATCCACATCGAGCCCTTCGGTTTCTTTTCAAAGACGATCCGAAGCATTGATGAATTAAAAGAAAATGATACGATCGTCATCTCTAACTCGATCAGCGACCATGGACGTATTCTTACGATCTTGTCAGATGCCGGAGTCATCACTTTAGATAGTTCTGTAACAAGTGTTGATGCCACTACCCAAGATATTATCGACAACCCCTTAAATCTTGAATTCGTTGAAATAAAACCAGAGTTATTAGCCAGTGCTTATGAAAATGAAGAGGGCGCCCTTGTCGCGATCAATGGTAACTATGCCTTACAAGCCGGTCTAAATCCGGTTGAAGATGCCGTGCTTTTAGAAGATGTCTCAAGCGACAACCCTTATGTCAATGTCGTGGCATGCAAAAGCAAAGATAAAGACTCCGACAAGATCAAAGCTTTAGTTGAAGTTTTAAAAAGTGACGCGATCAAAGATTTCATAAATGAAAAGTATCAAGGATCAGTAATTGTCATAGAATGAGGCCAAAGCCTCATTCTTTTTATAATTTTTTCTGATCGATAAGGATCAGGGTATCCCCTTTTTTGATACGGGTCTGACCGCTTGGAATGATCGACTCCCCACCTCGTTCGATCAAAACGATCAGGCTGTTCTCCTTAAGCTTTATTTCACTTATGCATTTATTAATAAAACGATGGTTTTGATCGATCACCCACTCTACCAGCTTAAAATTGTCGCGATTTTCAAATTCATGGGCCGCTAAGATTAAAAGATCATTCTCGCAGATCAAAGTATCGCCACTTGGTATGACGATCTTTTTATCGCGTATGATCATCGTGATTAAAAGATCATTAAAATTAAGAATCTCTTTGACCTTTTTATTGCACCAATAATGACCCTTAGTGATCCGCATCTTGATGAAGCTGATATCGGAATCATCACTGTAATCATTAAAGGTCTTATGGATATCGCTATTTTCGTCGATCATCTTACTTTTTCTGGCGATAATCGGCAAAAATGTGCCTTGTATGGCGATCGATAAAAGCGTAATGCAAAAAACAAGATTAAAGATGTTAAACTCAAGCTCCACATCACTTAAGATCACAGTGATCGAAAAGACGATACTGGCCGCCCCTCTTAAGCCCGCACTTGATACCACTAAGATCTGTTTAAGGCTCGTCTTAAAGAAGCTAAGTATCAAAGAGACGATCAGGGGTCTAACAACTAAGGTCAAGGCGATCATGATAAAGATGGCAAACACAAAGACATCAGTTAGTTCATGCGGCGTTACTAGCAAGCCCAAAAGGAAAAAGATCATGACTTGGGCGATGTCGCTTAAGGAATTAAAGAAATGGGCAAGATAAGCCTTATCCTTAAGTTTGGCATTACCGATCAAGATCCCACATAAATAGATCGCTAAATAGGCATTGCCGCCAACGATGCTTGTAAGGGCATAACAGACAAAGGCAAAGCCAAAAAGTAAGACCGAGCGATTCTCTTTGGTGTTGATGTATTCGCGATTTAAAATATAGGACAAGACCTTATATGATAGATATCCTAACAACAGACCCAGGCCGATCTGTTTGATCAAAAGCCCTGCGATATTGACATCTTCTCCTGTTAATAAAGAAAGGGCCACAATGACCAAAGTATAGGCGATCGGGTCATTAGAACCTGATTCAAGCTCCAAAAGCGAGTCAGTATGATATTTTAAAGAAAGATTCTGATTTTTTAAAATATTAAAGACACTGGCCGCATCAGTCGAAGCGATCAAAGAGGCGATCAAAAGGGCCTTGGCAAAACTCAAAGGCAAGAAAAAATTAATGATAAAAGCTAAAAGCAGAGCTGTTAAGATCGTCCCCAAGGCCGACAGAATGATCGAACTTTTTAAAACAGGGCGCGCTGCTTTTAAGTTGGTATTAAAACCCCCATAAAACATGATAAAGACTAGAGCAATGGAACAAACGATCTCGCTAAAGGCATAATCATTAAAAGCGATCCCAATGATGCCGTCTTCCCCAAAAAACATGCCCAGAAAAAGGAAAAACAAAAGACTAGGGACATTAAACTTTTCTAATAAGGGATTAAAGATAAGACATGTGATGATCACAATACCAAATATCATTAATTCTAAGCTCATGTCATATATTTTACCATAATAGCGCTCCTTTACTTTTAAAATAAAATCTCTCCATTATTAAAACATTTGATTTTAGATGTTTCGCTATAAAAGATAGCGATATAATAAACAATTTTATTGTTCATTTTTATTGTCCGTTATTCCTGTATATTGTGTATAATATAGTTGAAAGGGACATACATATGATAGTAACTTCAACTGAATTAAAGGCCAATCTTGGTAAATATCTAGATATGGCAAATACCCAAGATATTACGATCACAAGAAATGGTAAAGCTGTACTAAAGCTTATCAATCCTAACCGTGATAAGATCAAAACGTTAAAAAGTTTAGTTGGTATCGTGCCAAAACACGTCGATACCGATCTTGACTCAATAAAGGCAGAAAGGCTTTTTAAAGAATGAGGATATTATTTGATACGAACATCATAATTGACATCATTCAAAAAAGAGAGCCCTTTTTTAAAGACTCCCTAAAAACTTTTGAATACGCCATAAATAACTATATCGACTGTTTAATTCCCGCCTCATCTGTCGCTGATATATACTACATTTTAAAACGAGCAAAAATGCCTTCAAAAGAGATCAAGGACACTTTGATAAAACTTTCTCAAATAGTCTCTTTTGCCGATTTAAACGAGAACGATATTTATAATGCTTTAAACAATGAATCAATGGAAAACATCGAAGATGCTATCATCTCTGAAATTGCCAAAAGGAACGATGCGGGCTTAATTATCACAAGAAATACTAAAGATTTTAAGAATTCCTTAGTTCGCGCCATTAGTCCTAATGAATTTCTCACTACAATATCTAATCTTTGACACTTACTTAACTTAAAAATGCTCATATCACTTCATTTAAAGGGTTTCAGGACATTTTTGTTTGTATTAAATTGTTGTATGGGAATGTTTCCGATTTAAATTACTTATATCAATCATAGACGATCCCCCAATAATATTCCATCATCTCTTCTTCCTCGCTTTTTGTCATGTTACCTAATCCTACATAAGACTTAAGCCCGCACTTCAAATAAAAAATGGATTGTTTTAAAGCGGTCTCAGAAAAAATATTTTTATCCTTTAAATAATCGGCATATTTTTCTTCGACATTCCACATATAATCATCAATACCCTTATAATCATCAGGATTATATTTTAATCTGTGTACTTTTTTGTCATTCATTTTTTGTCTGAAAAAAGATTGAGGAAGATCTAAGGCTAGCCGGCTATAATTTGATCGTGACATCTGAAACTAATATGAGCGCTAAAGAGATATATGATACCTACCATAATCTTTGGAGGATCGAAGAATCCTTCAAGATCATGAAATCAGATCTTGATGCCCGTCCAGTATATCTAAGAAAAGAAGAAACGATCAAAGG
>CALUVF010000026.1 GCA_944324155.1 uncultured Erysipelotrichaceae bacterium
TTATTTGCGCTTGTTCTAGTGCTTAGCTTGACGGCTTGTCAAAATGAGACCTTAGATGCTAAAAGCGTCTATGAAAAAGCCAGTGCCAATATGCAAAAGCTTGATTCGCTATCATCTGAAGCCAGCATGTTACTAGAGGTCAGCGATGACACTAACACGCTCTCTTTAGCGCTTCCGATTGATCTTAAGGCGACTGTCACCAAGATGCGCACTGAACCCGAGATCTATACTTCCTTAGGCATTAAATATGACGAGGTAGACTCTTTAATCCAGATGTGGCAAAGCGGTGGTTTCACCTATATCGATGTCGATGGCAAAAAATTCTATGCCGAAAGTGCAAAGCTCAAGGTCGACGATGTCATGTTGTCGCCGGATTTTGAAAGCGAGGGTCTTGAGCTTACGATGGAAGAAGATAACGAAGGCTATATTTTAGATATGAGCCTTGATGAAGAAAAGCTTAAAAGCCTGATGGGAGAATTTGGCGAAATCGCCGACCTTAAAGAGCTCTTTGAAGATGTCGTATCCTTTAGCGATGTAAGTGCTAAGATGCGTATCAACAAAGACTTCTATATCGAAAATGTCTCATTAGATTTTATGATGGAATTTAATGAGGCTGGTAGTGCCCATGTCGGCGCCGACTTTGAATACTCTGACTTCAATGAAGCCGTGCTTCCAAGTTTCGTCCCCGAAGAATTTTTAGAAAACGCAGCCTATTAAAAAAGACGACTATTCGTCGATCTTTAGGGCTTGATACTCTTTAGAAACGTCCACGGTCGTTTCTAAAAATGCTAAGTATAGTGATCTTAAAGGCTCCTCAAGGTCTTGGGTGAGCCTTTTTTTCATTTCCGCTTCCCGCTTTTCATCAAAGATCGCCATGCCGTTTTCTTTCTTATAGAGCGCAATATCCTTGACGATATCCATTCTTTCTAAGAATAAGGCCTTCATCTTGGCATCGACCTTGTTGATAAGTTCTCTTTTTTCTAATAGATCCATCTCATTCTCCTTTACTTTGAGCTAATAATACTGCCACAAACATCAAAGCACAACCCAAAAGTTCCATGATGCTTAGATATTCTCTTAAGAAGATAAAGCCTCCTAGGGCTGCCATCACCGACTCTAAGGACATGATGATCGAGGCCAGATAAGCCGGGGTATAGCGCTGTCCGACGATCTGCAAGGTATAAGCCACACCGGTCGATAAGATGCCGGTGTATAAGATCGAAGCACCCGCCTCAAAGATCGCTGCAAGTTTGATGTCCTCAAAAAATAAGGCGATCACGATGCTCATGATGGCGGCTGTCAGATATTGGATAAAAGACAGTGCCACCGAGTTGACATCACTCCCGAAGCGCCCAACAAGCGTAATCTGAAGACCGAAGAAAAAGGCGCAAAAGATCACCAAAAGGTCCGGCGTTTCAAAGCTGAAATTCGCTCCCGTCAATAAAAACAGACCCACCAAAGCAATAAGCAATGCGAAAATAACTCTTGAATTAAACTTCTCTTTAAAAAAGATGAAGCCGATGATCGGCACAAAGATCATATAAAGTGAAGTGATAAAGCCGGCCTTGGCACTTGAGACATAGGGCATGGCCAATTGCTGGAGATTGGCGGCGATCCCAATCGTAATCCCTAAGATCACTCCTAACTTTATACATTTCTTATAATCTATCCCCTTGCGGTTAAACACAAATAACGGCAAAAGTGAAAGGGCCCCTAAAAGAAAGCGCACCCCATTGAAGGTAAAGGCTCCCAAAACATCGGCCGCCGTACTTTGAAAGATAAAGGCCAGGCCCCAAATAATAGCGGTAATAAGTAAGATCAGTTCACCTTTTAGACTCTTATTCATAACTCATATGATTTTAGCACAAATCATGTTTCTTCTTTCTACCAAATTTAAGCCAATTTTTGGTAGAATGGTCATTTTTATTGGTAGAAAGGTTGAATTTATTGGTAGAAAGTACTATCATATGTTTAGGTGATATATATGTTGAAACTTAATATTGAAAATGGCTTATGTAAAATAAGTGAAAACGAAACGATCGAAATCAAAGAAGCCGGCAACGGCATTCCAAAAAGCCTCTTTGAAACATACAGCGCTTTTTGTAACACGCAGGGTGGTTATATTATTCTAGGATTAAAAGAACGCTCTTTTGATACATATGAAATAAAAGGATGTAAAGATCCGGATAAAATGGTCAAAAGCTTATTTGATACTTTAAACAATCATCAAAAGACCAACCGTAATGTGCTTAAGTCAGATGATATCACAGTAGACGAAAACAACCTTATCATCATACATGTGCCAACATTATCCCCTTCTTTTAAGCCTATTTACTTAAATGGCAACCTATCTCAAACCTATAAAAGGCAGGGCGAAGGTGATTATTTATGCACAGATGAAGAAATAAGCGCCATGCTTAGAGATGCCACAGGTAAATCCCAAGATATGACAGTTTACGATAAATATGATTATAAAGAAGTCATCGATGGCCAAAGTTTTATGGAATATCGAAAGACTTTTCGATTATATCGTGGACAGCATGTCTTCAATTCTTTAAGCGACGAAGATTTCATGATCAAACTAGGTATTATCACTCGCGATAAAATTCCGACGTTGGCTGGTATCCTTATGTTTGGAAACACTGATGTCATCAGGGAAGTCCTTCCAACTTTTGCGTTAGAATACATCGATCTTGGTGACGATAATACAAGCGAAAGATGGCGCGATAGGATAGTTTGGGACGGTACTTGGGGCGAAGGAAATATTTATAATTTCTTCACAACTGTGATCAATAAGATATATTCCCTGGTCCCAAATCGTTTTGAATTGGCCGATGATAATCTCACTGCTCTTGACAACTCTGACCTCAAGATCGCATTAAGAGAAGCTTTCGTTAATATGCTGATCCATGCTGACTATCGCTTAGACAGACGTTTGCAAATAAAGTACCAGAATAGACGCTTTTATTTTACTAATCCCGGGTCTTTGCGTATTTCATTAGAGGATTTCTTTAATGGGAAGATATCCGAACCTCGCAATCAAACGATTGCACTGATTTTTAGGATGATCGGCTATGCCGAAATTGCCGGCAGCGGTGTCAGCGCCATTTTAAAGGCTGTAAAAGCTCACCACTTAGAGCGCCCTCAAGTCATAAATACGATTGACTATTTTACTTTAGTTATTGGATTTAATTCACTCGCCTCTGTAACCATTCAGAAAGAAGATCTAAAAAGTTCCGAGGCAAAGGTCTATGAAGTTTTGGCAAACTCGCAAAAATTATCTAGAGGAGAAATAGAACTTCGCACTAGTCTTAGCCGTCAAAGCACTCTAAATTCCCTTAACGAACTTATCAAAAAAGACCTGGTCCTTAAAAAAGGAGAAGGGAAAAATACCATTTATACCATAAACCAATCTCTATTTTAGCGATATAATCTCATCTTTCGAACCTATATGACTATAAAAAGACGATAAATCCCCTTGTATAAGAGACTTATCGCTTTTTTGGTTGCCCGTTTTGGTGTAGTTATTTTTATTTGTAGCGCAATAATTTTTTAATTTCTTCTCTTGTCCTATATTTCTTGTTTAGATCTATATTAAATCTATCAGATAGTTCGCTTATTACCTCATCGTGATAAGTGAACTATAGATATTTGATTCAATATTGATTATCAGTTAGTCCGATAATCTGGATACATTGCACAAATGATCATGTTAAAATATAGATGAGGAAGAAAATGATTAATAACTTTCTGAAACTGATTAATACGACATTTTTAATGGCCACGATGGTCTTCTTGGTATCTTGTTCAAATGGGAGCAAGTATGACGGATTGTTCCCATTAAATGAAGAAGGTGCCCCTTTAAGTGATCGCATGATGGTCAATGAAGAAATATATGAATTAGGTGATTTCAAGAAAATAAACATAACGATCGATGAGGACTACGACGAAGGATTAAAAATTACTTTAGCCGAAGGTTCATCTATCATGCATTGGGAATATGTTCCTTCAAAGATCGAACTCACTGATTATCATGAAATAGCGACCGCATCAATATTCAGCAACGGGGGATCTTCTATCTTACAGGAGTTTTCATTTGATACTCTTCCTGATCAGGAATTTCAACTTATTTTTAAATGGGTCGGCAAAGAAGGATATGAATCAAGCGGTTTTGATAAACAATTAGATCTACATTTCAAATAAACTTCCCCGGGTCAAGACTTGAGACAGGCTACTTCGTTACCTGTCTCATTGCTGGCGCAAGCGGGGTATTCTAGACTAAACCTCGCAATCAAACGATTGCACTGATTTTTAGAATGATCGGCTATGCCGAAATTGCCGGCAGCGGTGTCAGCGCCATTTTAAAGGCTGTAAAAGCTCACCACCTAGAGCACCCTCAAGTCATAAATGCTTTGGCAAACTCTTTAAAAATTATCTAGAGAGCTAACTATATAAAATTCAAGTACTTTTTGAAATATAAAGGCTTGATATATAGAAGCTTATAGATTTGTTCTTTGAAATTGTGAATAGTGGCGGACTGACTTTAATCTAAAAGTAAAGGATCAAATCTTTGATTGGTCTTTAAAAGATGAAAGATGACTCTTAAAAG
>CALUVF010000027.1 GCA_944324155.1 uncultured Erysipelotrichaceae bacterium
TTAAAGAACTTTTGAAGGTCTTAAAAGAGCTCGCCCAAAAGGGCGTCAAGATCTATTTCTTATATGACGATGCCGGCTCGATCACCTGTCTTCCCGAAAACTTTGAAGAGCGCTTAAAAGAAGCGGGCGTTAAGGTCGCGACCTTTTCGCCAGTCTCAGTCGCGCTTTCGCTTTTATCGCGCACCAACAACCGCTCACACCGCAAGATGGTCGTCATCGACAACAAGTATGCCTTTACCGGAGGCTTTAACTTAGCTGATGAATACATCAATAAGGTCGTGCGCTTTGGCCATTGGAAGGATACCGGGATCATGCTTAAGGGGGAGGCGGTCTGGAATTTCACTATTATGTTTATCCAGTTTTATAATGCCTCAGTGCCTGATGATCAAAATCTTTCCTATTTGGATTTTAAATACCAGGACTTTGAAGCGATTTGGCGCGATAACTTCATCTTGCCTTTTTCGGATTCACCGACCGATGATGAGGATCTGTCGCGTTCTACGCATCTTTCGCTTATCAGCCATGCCCGGCGCTACGTCTATATCCATACGCCTTATCTCGTTTTGGACTACGATCTCACCAATGCCTTAAAAATGGCGGCTCATTCCGGGGTTGAGGTCATTATCACCGTTCCACACATTCCTGATAAAAAGACGGTCTTTATGGTGACACGCTCAAACTACATCGAGCTTTTAAAGGCGGGTGTCAAGATTTATGAATATACGCCTGGCTTTATCCATTCCAAGCTTTGGGTCGTCGATGACAAAGTGGCCTTAATGGCGACCTTCAATATGGATTATCGCTCTTACTACCTTAATTATGAGTGTGGGGTCCTCATTTATAAAGATAAAGTGATCGAAGAGATGAAAAAGGATTATCTTTTGACCTTACAAAAATCAGAAGAGATCACTTTAGAAAAAGCCCGAAAGGTCAAATTGCCCGTGCTTATTGCCCGTTCGATATTGAACGTCTTTGCGCCTTTATTGTAGAATACTAGCGATGGGCATCAAAAATATCAAAGATATTGAAAACTACTTAAACAGCGGATATGCTCTGCGCTCTAAAAACGGCACCGTAGTGCGCTATTTTAAAAGCGATTACTACCTTGTAAGACAAAAGAATAGCCGTTTCAAGCTTTTAAATGAAGAATTTTTTAAGCTGTATCAAGATGAGGATTGGGAGATTCTAGAAGACGAACACGTAAAGATCGACGAAGAGATTGACAAACAATATTACGAAGTATTTAAACATAAGTGAGGGATAGTATGAAAACAGCGTTGGTTTTAGAAGGCGGCGGCATGCGCGGGGCCTATACGGCTGGGTGTCTGGCTTGGCTTATCGATAACGACATTACTTTTACAAGCGCCTATGGCATATCAACTGGCGCTGTTCATTTAGGATCGTATCTTGAAAAGAACATTGACTTTTTATATGATCTTTCCACCAATCATATCGCCGATAAAAAGCTTATCGGTCTAAGCCCGCTTTTAAGAGAGCACCACTATGTAGGCTATGATTACTTGTTTGAGCATATCTTGCCGATCGTCAAGCATTACGATCTAAAAGAAGCCAAAAAATCTAAGGTCCTTGCCAAATATGGGCTTTACGACATGGAAAAGGGCGAGACTGTCTTTAAAGAATTTAGGAATCTTGACGAAAAATTATTACTTTTAAAAGGGGCCTGTACACTTCCGATTCTTGGCAAGCCCGTGAACTTTGAAGGCAAAGAATATCTGGATGGCGGCATCACTAAGATGATCCCGATCGAAGAGGCGATCAAAGATCAAAACGACCGCTATTTGATCATCACGACCAAGCCTTATGATTATGTGCGAAAACCGGCCAAAAACTTTATCGTCAATCTGATGAAGAAGGTCTATAAGAACTGTCCTAAGATCAGTGAAGATTACCGCATGCGCCATATCAACTATGAAAAACAGATCACCTTAGTGCGCGATCTTGAAAAAAAGGGCGATGCCTTATACATGTGTCCTAGCACTCACATCAATGTCAAGCGTCTGACAGGTGATAAGCCTAATTTAAGAAAGCTGTACGAGCTTGGCTATAACGATATGGAAAATAGAAAAGATGAGATCTGTCAATATTTTAAGCTGTCCTAATTGTGGTAAGGAGCTATGTCACAATGACAAGAGCTATTATTGTCTTAATAATCATCATTTTGACATCGCTAAAGAGGGCTATGTCAATTTACTCGTGCATACCCAAAAGCCCACTGGCGACAATAAAGAAATGGTCATGGCTCGCCGCGAGTTTTTTAAGGGCGATCACTATAAGATCTTAAAAGATGAGATCCTAAAGACCACTAAGGAACTAGCTCCTGAGATCATCGTCGATGCCGGGGCAGGCGAGGGCTATTATACCAAAGCAATAAGCGATCACTGTGATGCCTTGATCTATGCCTTTGACATGTCAAAAAACGCCATTAAGATAGCTAAAAAGAAAGCGCCGAAAGTTCATTATATCGTGGCCAATGTCTTTCATTTGCCCTTAATTTCTGAAAGTGTCGACCTTGTGCTTAGCGTCTTTACCCCCTTGGCGATGAAAGAAAATCATCGGATCTTAAAAAAGGGCGCTTATCTTTTAAAGGCCGGGCCAGCCAGCGATCATCTTTTTGAAATGAAGGCTTTAGTTTATGATGCGCCTTATCTTAACCCCATAAAAGAAATCGATCATGAAGGTTTTGAAAAACTAAGGGATTATGAAATAAAAGAAGTCATCACACTTTCAAATGATGACCTCAAAAATCTTTTTACGATGACACCTTATGTTCACTCTTGTCCTTCAAGTGGCAAGGAGCGCTTATTTAAAACAGACGAACTAAAGGTGACGATCGCCTTTCGCTTAGAACTTTTTAAAAAACTCTAAGCGTATAAAAGACAATATTCTTCCATCAAAAGACCGGATTCATAGATCTTCGTGGCCAGATCTTTTCCAACATAGCGATAGACATTGCTTTGGCCATCATACCCCGTGACTTTTTCAAAGCCCTCGGGATAGCGTAAGATAAAACCGTATTTATGGGCGTTTTCTTTTAGCCAGGCAGCTTCTTTGGAAGTCTTGAAGTCTTTGACATTTTCATTGGTGATATCGACGACCTCTACCAAAAGCCCGGTCGAGTATTCATTGAAATTAAGAGATGTTTTATCATCTTCACTTCCAGGACTATAGCCTTTGATGGCATAGATTCCAAGGCCTGCATCATTTAAGTCCTCGCACATTTCTTTAAAGGCTTCAGCGGCCTCTTTTTTTAAGATCAGACCATCGATGGCGTATTGCACGCTCATTTCTTCAAGGTCATCAGGAGTATTACTCTTTAGGGCGAATTTAGGGCTGACTAAAACCTCGATCGTCCCTTCCTTTGGTGCATCTTTGACATTTTCATAGGGCTTTAGATAATCACCGCTTAAAGTAAGCCTGTTAGAAGAATTTTCACTCTTATGGCTTAAGCAATCGCTTATATAAGCATCGACATTCACGCGCTCAAAGACGACTAGCGGTGCGATCTCATAATCTTCAAGATCTCCAAAAAGCTTGGCCAACTCTTCCTCGCTATAATCGTGATCTTTTAAAAAGTCATAAAGATCAAAGTCTAAAGAAGTGAGGTCTTTTTTATAACTCTCAAGATATAGATATTTGACATCAAAATCTTTTTCTAAAAGGGCACTGTTTAAATTATCGGCGTTTAACTTGTGATCGATCACATCTTTGGAGACCTTGAGATCAATGATCTTATCGACGGCCTCTTTTTTAAAGCCGAGATCTTCAAGCTCGCTTCTTACAAGAAAAGAGGGGATCTTAAAGATCGAGATCACCACCAGCAAGATCACAGAGATCGTGATCAGAAAAGAAGAGCGCAGTGCTAATTTTCTTGCCATAATGTAACCTCCATAAATTGGTCAAAGGGATATCTTAAAGGTAAAGGAAGCTTAAAAGTCATTTCCTTTTTTAAAGTCGGATGTAAGAAGGTGATCTTAGTGCTAAATAAGGCCAATTGCATGCCTTTTTTTGCATCTTTGTTGTAGCGCTGATCGCCAAAAAGCGGGTGATTAGAATTGGAGAACTGCACGCGGATCTGGTGGGGACGACCAGTCTTAAGCTTGATATAGGCCAGGGCTAAATCGCCCTTTTGACTTAATATTTGATAGTCTAAGATCGCTTTTTTGCCACGCGCGTCAACTTTGACGGTATTGGTCTTTGGATCTTTTAAAAGAAAGTCCTCAAGATGGCCGCTTTTTTTAAAAGGAGGGCGCGTGATGATTGCGACATATTCTTTATGCAGACGATTTGCGCTGATCTCTTTGCTAAGACGTGAAGCAGCTTTTGAGGTCTTGGCTATTAAGCACAAACCCCCGACTGGACGATCGAGCCTTTGGACGATCCCCACATAAGCGTCGCCCTTTTTTTGATAGCGCGTGATGAGATCTTTTTTGACAAGATCATAGACGCTTGGATCTTTTGATCTGTCTGGGACCATCGGCACGTTGATCGGCTTGTTGATGAGTAAGATATGATTGTCTTCATAGATGATGTCAATCATGGAATTCTAACCTCGTCGCAAGACCACAGGGCAAGAAGTAAGGGCTATTTTCAATCTTGATCCCCAGCTCATCAGAAATGACCGCTCCTTTAAAAGTGCTTGTCTTTAATTTTTGGTCTAAGACATTATATAGGACTGTTTTTGAATAGCCGGTGGTATAGGAAGATACCATTAAGAATAAGGGTCTGTCGCTTAAAAGCTTGAAAGAGAGGTCTAAAAGCTTTCCTATCGCATCTTCAAAGCGGAAGAGCTCGCCGTTTGGCCCGCGGCCGTAAGAAGGCGGATCCATGATGATGACATCGTAATGATGCCCCCTTCTTATCTCGCGTTCCATAAATTTGATGCAGTCATCGACGATATAGCGGATCTTTTTGTCTTCGAGTTTGGAAAGCTTGGCGTTTTCTTTGGCCCAATTGACCATGCCCTTAGAAGCATCCACATGGACGACCTCCGCTCCCGCATTTGCCAAGACCATGGAAGCTGCCCCACTGTAGGCGAAAAGGTTTAAGGCGCTTATCTTGCCTTTGGCCAAACTGATCTTTTGAGTGATGTAATCCCAGTTAGCAGCCTGCTCGGGGAAAAGCCCGGTGTGTTTAAAACCAGTCGGCGCTACTTTAAAGGTCAGATCTAAATAATTCACTTTCCAATATTCTTTTAATTCTTTTTTAAATTCCCATTTGCCACCCCCGCTTTTAGAGCGGTGATAGATAGCATCGGCCCTTTCCCAAAGCTTAGGGTTACTTTTGGCCCAGATCGCCATGGGGTCGGGACGTCTTAAGATAATCCCATGCCATGATTCGAGCTTTTCTTTATCACCGGCATCTAAGAGGCGATAATCTTTAAAATTAGTACTTGTAAACATATTTAAATAATAGCATTTTCTCATCACAATAATAAAGTCATTTATAAAGTCCAAGAAAATAAATTAATTATTTCACAAATCTAACACATTGATCTGTTTAAATATGGGACGTAGAATTTTTTCATTTGCTTCTTTTTAGATATAAAGGCCCACAGGCCTTTTATTTTGGTGTATTATATTAAAAGCTACAAGGAGGGCGTATGGAGTTTTTAGAACTGACACAAGAAGAATACAGTGCTTTTCAAAAGAAAAGTCCTTTCCATAACTTTACCAACAGCTTAATGAATATGCGCTTATATGAGCTAAGAGGCATTCATGTCAAATATTGCGGAGTAAAAAAAGACGGCGTTTTGGTTTTATCCTGCGCGATGGTCGAAAAGATAATACTTAGAAAGTTTAAATATTTATATGTGGTAAGAGGTCCGCTTTGTGATTTTAGAGATGTCGAACTTCTAGGTTTTTATATTAAAAATCTTAAGGCTTATGCCAAAAAGAAACACTATGTCAAAGTCGTGTTTGACCCTTATGTCTTATATAAAGAAAGGGATCGCAACGGGGCCTATGTCGAAGGCGGATTTGATAATAGCTACGTTATTGATAATTTAAAGAAATGCGGGCTTAAACACGAAGGCTTTACTATCGGTTACAATAAAAACGAGCAATTCATCCGTTTTATGTATTCGACCTATCTGAATAACGAGACAGAGGACAGTATCTTCAAAAAGTTAGAACGCGGGACTCGCAACAACATCAATAAGATGAAGCGCTATGCGATCAAAGTGGTGGAGCTTAAAGAAAATGAACTCGAGCGCTTTTATAAGATTTCGCAATCTACTGCTGATCGCCGTCATTTTTTAAATCATGGTGAAACTTATTTTAAGTTGCTTAAAAAAGCCTATGGTGATCAGGCACGCTTTATGTTGGCGTATCTCGACCTTGAAATGATGATCGAAAAGGATAAAAAAGAGATCTCAGAATTAGAAGAAAAAATCATGGATCTTAAGACCAATCATATCCAAAGTCCTAGGATCGAACGCAACATTAAAGAGCAAGAACGCTTGCTTATGGATGTTAAAAAGCGTCTTGCTAAGAGCGTGGAATTAAAAGAAAAACACGGCGACAAGATTGATCTGGCGGCCAGTATATTCTTATTTGAAGGTGACGAGATTACTTATTTTGTCTCGGGTTCCTATGAAGAATTCATGATGTATCGTGGTCAATACGCCCTGCAGTGGTGGGCCATAACATATGGTTTAAAAAATGGTTATAAGCGTTATAACTTTTATGGCATCAATGGAATATTTGATAAAAATGATGCTGAATACGGTGTCTATGAATTTAAACGCGGTTTTCCAGGGCAGGTCGAAGAGCTAGTCGGTGACTTTAAACTTGTCTTAAGACCGCTTATCGATAAGGTTTATGAAATGAGAAACGGCAGGTAATATGACATTAGATCAAGGTGTAATTAATAAGAAATATCAAATTCAAAAGATTGATCTTCCCTCCTTTACCAAAAGGCATTTAGAGGCTTTAGGTATGACCAATAAGTGCGAGGTCGAGGTCCTCAACCGTAAAGGAAAGGGGATCATGATGGTGCGCTTTCGCGGATCATCTTTTGCGCTAGGCTATAATGTGACAAGAAAGATCGAGGTCAAAGAGGTGAAGGCATGGAACTGACGATCGGTTTTATCGGTAACCCCAATTGTGGCAAGACGACTTTATTTAATGACTATACCGGAGCGAATTTAAAGGTCGCCAATTATCCCGGTGTGACGGTTGAAAAAGTCGAAGGTTCGATCATCAAAGAAGGAACCAAGATTCATTTGGTCGATCTTCCCGGGGCCTATTCGCTTACTTCCTATACTTTAGAAGAAAGGGTCACGCGCTCTTTTATCCTTTCTGATGAATGTGATGTCGTGATCAATGTCATTGATGCTTCGACACTTGAGCGTTCGCTTTATTTGACCTTGCAGCTTTTAGAATTGGGGAAGCCGGTCGTCGTGGCTTTAAATATGATGGACATCGTTAAAAAAAGAGGAATGGAGATCGACTTACATCGTCTTCCAGAGATGCTTGGTATTCCTGTTATTCCCGTCTCGGCCCGCAAAAGAGAAGGACTTGATATCCTCTTGCATGCCGCGATCCATCACAAAGATCAAAATCGTCCCGATCGCCTCATCCATGAACATGACTATGTCTCCAAACATCGTCATCACCACCATGAAGAATATGCCATGGTGTACTCTGACAAGATCGAAGACAAGATCGATGACATCATTGCCGATCTTAAGGATAATTATCAAGGTGTGGTGAATGAGCGCTTTTTGGCTCTCAAGGTTTTAGAAGGCGATGAAGAGATCCTTAAAAAGTTTGATCGCTTAAAGGAATATGCTCCTATGCAAGATGAGATCATCAATGAAAAATATGCCTTTATTGAGGAGGTCATCAAAGAGGTCTTATTGTATAAAGAAAAAAGCGACGCCCTGACGCAAAAAGCCGATCGCATCTTGACCCACAAGGTCTGGGGCTTTGTGATCTTTTTGGTCGTCATGGCCTTAGTCTTCTTTTTGACCTTTACGATCGGCGACTATATCAAATCATATTTTGAATTGGCCTTAAATGTTTTAAATGAAGGGCTTTCTAACCTGTTTGATTACTTAAATGTCTCAAGTGCCATAAAGTCTTTAGTGATCGATGGCATCGTTTCTGGGGTTGGCGTGGTCATCACCTTCTTGCCGAATATCACAATCCTTTTTCTGGCTTTAGCGTTTTTGGAAGATAGTGGGTATATGTCGCGTGTGGCCTATATCATGGAAGGGATCATGTCAAAGCTGGGGCTCTCAGGACGGGCCTTTATCCCTATGCTTCTGGGGTTTGGCTGTACAGTCCCGGCCATCATGGCCTCCCGGACTTTAGAAAATCATAAAGACCGGCTAAAGGTCATGCTGGTGACACCGTTTATGAGCTGTAACGCACGTCTTACGATCTATATCTTATTTTCCGAGATGTTCTTTAAAAGCTATGCTATGATCGTTGCTTATTCGATGTATGTCATCGGACTTTTGGTTGCGATCCTTGCTTCTTGGATCATTCATCTTTTGGACCGCAAGAAAAGCGCTAACTATTTGATTATCGAACTGCCCGAATATAAAATGCCCGATCTTCACACGGTCGGGATCTATGTCTGGGATAAGGTCAAAGATTATGTCATTAAGGCAGGGACGACGATCTTTGTGGCAACGATCATCATCTGGCTTTTATTAAATCTTGGGCCAAATGGCTTCGGTGATATGCAAAACAGTTTTGCCGCTCTTTTATCTAAGAAGATCGCCTTCCTTTTTGCGCCGATCGGCTTAGGTTTTTGGCAGATTGTGGTGGCCCTTATTGCCGGCATCAGTGCCAAGGAAGTGGTCGTCTCATCTTGTGCGGTGCTCTTTGGTATCGCTAATGCCTCTTCAATAGATGGCATGAACAGCTTTTTAAGCGCATTAAATGCGATCGGTTTTGAAAGTATCAACGCCTTGTGTTTAATGGTGTTCAGTCTTTTGTATATCCCCTGTGTCGCTACTCTGGCGACGATCTATCGTGAATCAAAAAGCCTTAAATGGACGCTTTTAGAAGGTTTATTCCAGCTTGTAGTGGCTTATCTTGTCACGCTTTTGATCTATCAGGCCTATCTGTTATTTGTATAGATCGGCATAAGTGGCAAAAAGCTCATCAAAGAAATAGGTGACGCCATATTTTGTAAAAGCATTTTGACTCCCACGTGTAATTCGATCGACATCGATGATCGTGCTGCTTAAGTAGATGACCTCATCAAAAGATTTCTTTATTTCTTCATTGCGATTGATGCTTACAAGGACCTTATGGGCCCTAATATCATTGATCGTTTTTTTAATGGCATGGGCATAATTTCCTGTCACCGAGATCATGATGAAAAGGGCATCGTTAGCGATCTCTTTGATGGAATTGAGGTCGATGGTCTTATTGGTGATAAGGCGCAGCAATTTATCTTTAGACAGCATTCCTTTTTGGAATTCCTCGCCCATTGAAATATAGTTGTCGGCCATCGTGATATAGACCTTATCACAGTCGTGGATCTTGCATGCCAAAGCCTTTAAGGTCGCATCGTCAAGGGTCTTATTCATATCTTCCATCATCTCATCGATCGAAGCTTTGAGATAATCCTTGAAATTTGACTTGTTGGCATAAAGGACATAGGACTGGGCATGGATCTCGTTTTCCGGAACCTTGGCCTTTAGGCTTGTGAAAGAGTCAAAACCGATGTATTTAATAAAACGCTGAATGGTCGAGCGCGAAACAAAACATTGATCTGCCAGATCATAGATGCTGATCTGATGCAGATCCTTGAAGTTTTCTAACATGTATTCCGCAATCGTGTAGTAGGCATTGTTTTTGTCGTTAGTGTTAAGCAGTTCTAACAAGACCGATATAAGATTGAAATTGCGGGGATTGTAGTTGGCACTTTTCATAAATCAATCATAGCATATATGTCAAGTTTGGTATCAAAAGTTGAAACCAATAGGGGCAAAATGCGAAACCACCGAAATGTAAGCGCTTATTTATAATAATTATGTAAGCGCTTCAAAAGGAGGTAAAACATGAAGCATAAAACAAATCCGGTTTTTCCTGAAGGTTTTTTGTGGGGTGCATCTAGTGCCGCATGGCAAGTCGAAGGTGCAACGCTTGAAGGTGGCAGGAGTCAAGCCATCATCGACCTCAACTCACAGACTAAAAAACCTTACGCCGACAATTCTATCGCTGCTGATCACTATCATCACTACAAAGAAGATGTCGCGCTCATGAAAGAATGCGGTTTTACGAGCTACCGTTTCTCATTTTCGTGGTCACGCATCATTCCCCAAGCTGATCGCAAGGTCAACGAAGAGGGCTTGGCGTTTTATGACAATTTGATCAATGAGCTTTTAAAGAACGGTATTACGCCGATCGTCACGCTTTATCATTACGACATGCCCTGTTGGGTCGATGAAAAGTACGGCGGCTGGCATGATCGTAAGATCATTGATGAATTTGATTACTATTGTCGTGTTTGTTTCAAACACTTTGGCGATCGCGTCAAATACTGGCTCTCTATCAATGAACAGAACATGCAGATCTGCTACGGTCACTGGTTAGGTGTTTCTAAGGGCTGTAAGGACTGGTTCAAAGAAAAATGGGACATCAACCACATCATGAACCTATGTCATGCCAAGGCAGTCATAGCCTGCCATGAACTTGTCAAGGACGGTAAGATCGGTCCTGTCCCGGGCTATGTGCCGATCTATCCCTTAACTGGCAAGCCGGAAGATCAGATCGCTGCGATGAATGCTGAAGAACTCACTCAAAAGGTCTGGGACGATCTATATGTCAATCGTGAGTATTCGACCTTCATCAAGAATTATTGGAAAGAGAATGACATTCATCCCGATATCAAAGAAGGCGATATGGATTTGATTAAAGAGGCCAAGATCGACTTCATTGCGGTCAACTGCTACCGCAGCGATGTTGCTAAAGCTCCCGATCCCTCTTTCACACAAGAGATCGGCCTAAACAAGTCGGGCATCAAAGGCGATTTCACCTATCCCAACCTTCCTGGTGAATACGCCATGGCTAGAAACCCTTATGTGGAAGTTACGGACTGGGATTGGCATATCGATCCCGTATCGATGCGCTATGCCCTTCGCTATTTGTGGGATCACTACCATCTTCCGATGGTCATTACCGAATTTGGTTATGGGGCCCATGAAGATCTTGATGAAAACGGCAAGATCCACGATGATTACCGCATCGATTATCTTAGGGAATACATCTATAATATCGGCTTAGCGATCGAAGATGGGGTCGAAGTATTCGGCATCAATCCCTGGTCTTTCACAGACCTGCTCTCTACTGGCAATGGCATGGCCAAACGCTATGGCCTCGTGTTTGTCAATACAACTGATGATGATGTCCGTGATCTAAAGCGCTATAAAAAAGATTCTTTCGACTGGTATTCAAAGCTCATCAAGTCTAACGGACAAGAATGGGGCAAAGATATGAAAGTATGGCGCGACTTTGAAAATAAATCAAAAGAGGAGTAAAAAATGGCAAAAAAAGATTACAACAGGATCGCCCTTGACATAATTGAAGTAGCGGGCGGTGAAAACAATATCATAAACGTATCACATTGTATGACACGTTTAAGAGTTCAACTTAAAGACGGCTCAAAATTAGATCAAGAAAAGGCCAAAGCGATCGATGGCGTTATCAACCTCATCATACAAAATGGCGAATATCAGTTTGTCATCGGACAAGATGTCGCCAGCCTTTATGAAGAATTTGAAAAGAATCCCAATATCAAATCTTCTGGTGAAGTCGAAGATGATGAAGCATTAGATGTTGATACGAAAACTGAAAAGGGCGGTATCGTCAATGGCATCTTATCCTTTATCGGTGGAACCTTCTCACCAGTTATCCCCGTGCTTGTCGCCGGTGGTCTTACTGGTGCAGTCTTGACCTTACTAACGACCTTCTTTGGGGTCGCTACGGACTCTGGAACATATACGATCATCTACGCGATCAATCAGGCTACCTTCTATTTCTTGCCGGTCTTCATTGGTTTTTCAGCAGCGACGCGTTTAAAATCAAACGGCTATCTAGGGGCTTTCTTAGGTGCGATCTTATTATATTCGACTATCAATAATGCCGAAGGTTTAAATTTCTTTGGTATCCCCGTAGCTCAGGTAACTTATAATTCGACGGTTTTCCCTGTCATATTAGGCGTCTTATTCATGGCAGTGGTCTATCGTTTCTTAAGCAAGACTTTGCCAACCTATTTAAGAACGATCTTTGTACCGCTTATCACGATCTTAGTCACAGTTCCTGTCACACTCATCGTCCTTGGTCCGATCGGAAACTGGATGGGTACGCTTTTAGCCGATGGTGTCTTGGCAATCTATCGTGCCGTACCATTCTTAGCTGTAATGATCGTTGGTATCACGACTCCCTGGATGGTCTTCTTCGGTATGAATAACGCTACTTATCCCGTTGTCTTTGCGCTTTTAGCGGAAGTCGGAAGCGATCCTTTGATCTGTACTGGTATGGCTCCTGCCAACGTAGCAGTCGGCGGGGCGTGTTTAGCGGCTGCTTTGATCGCTAAGAATATCAACGATAAGTCTGTAGCCGTGGGTGCTGGCGTTACAGCGCTTTGCGGCATCACAGAACCAGGTGTCTATGGTGTCTTATTCACTAAGCGCTATCCTTTGATCGGCGCCATGATTGGTGGTGGCATTGGTGGTCTTATCGCGGGTCTACTTGGCATGACGCAATATACCATCTCCACTCCAGGTTTCATCTCTTTTGCAGCTTATATCGCACCAGATGGTACCTTCACAAATCTTTGGATCTCTTTGGTCGTCATGGTCATTGCAGTCGTCGTGGCCTTTGGCGTAACTTATGTCTTAGGTAAGAAAAGCGAAGCTAAAAATGCTTAATCATTAAAAGGGGGCCAAAAGCCCCCTTATCGTAAATTAATATGGGACTATTTGATAAATTAAAAAATAAAACAATAACTTTTAAAGATTATAAAGACAATGAGGTCATCGCTCTTGGAAATGCTGAAATGATCGATGTCAAGACTTTATCAGACGTTATGTTTAAAGAGGAGATGATGGGACCATCAGTCGCCTTTAAGTTAAAAGATAAAGAGGTCTATGCACCATGCAACGGCACCTTAGAGGTCTTATATCCCACCGGACACGCCTTTGCCATACGTATGAAGGACAATACGGGAATTTTGGTTCATATTGGCATCAATACCGTTAAGTTGAAGGGTAAAGGCTTTACTGTTTTTGCCAAACAGGGGCAAGAAGTTAAGGCTGGTGATAAGATTGTTGCGGTCGATCTAAAAACTATTAAAAATGCTGGACTTGATGACAGCGTCATTCTTATCAAGACGGAAGAGGGCACTGATCCACCCGTTTTTAAAAAGAAGATCGGCGAAGTTAAAGCCGGTGACATCATTTCTTAAAGGGCGTTAAAAACGCCTTTTAAAATTATGTGTATTTTAAAAGAAAAAATGTTATAATCTTCTTACTGCCGACGTAGCACAATGGCAGTGCAACGCACTCGTAACGCGTAGGTTGTAGGTTCAACTCCTATCGTCGGCACCATATTTAGCATAAAAGCCCAATACAAGTTGGGCTTATTTTTAAAAAAGGAGTCTAGATGAATTATTTAATGATCTTGATCAAGGGCCTGATCGTCGGTGGGACGATGTTGGTGCCAGGGGTGAGCGGGGGATCCATGGCGATGATCCTTGGTGTATACAATCGTCTGATCTTCGCCATCAGCAATTTCTTTAAAGACATAAAAGGAAATACTAAGGTTTTATTAGCATTTGTCGCCGGGGGCGGTGTCGGTATTTTGTTATTTGCCAAACCTTTGCTTGCACTGATTGAAACATACCCCATGCCGATGCTTTATTTCTTTATCGGCGCAGTAGCCGGGGGCGTGCCTTTGATGCTCAAAGAGGCAAGAGTTAAAAAGTTCTCTTTTAAGATCATAGTCTATATCATTATCGGCTTTTTGATCGTCATTCTTTTAAACTATCTGCCTTTAAGCGGCCTTGAAACGCAAAGCGGGTTTGATTTAGGTGTGATGATCTATCTTTTGATTGCCGGGATCATTGCGGCGGTGGCTTTAGTTTTACCAGGTATCAGCGTTTCTTATCTTTTGCTTATGATGGGCTTATATGAAAATACGATGCGGGCGATCAGCGAATTTGATCTTCTGTTTTTGTTGCCTTTGGCATTAGGTGTAATTTTGGGGATCATCTTAACTACCAAGATCCTTGATTATTTCATGACTAAGTACCCAGAGGCCACTTACTTGATCATTTTAGGCTTTATTTTGGGGTCGCTTTTGGAACTTTTCCCTGGTATCCCTAGCGGCTTTGAGATCATTTTATGTATAATAACAATGTCTTTAGGTTTTTTAGCGATCTATTTTATTTCGTTTAAGGAATTAAAGAATAGGAAAGAGTGATGACATGAAAAAAAAGATTGCCCTTGCCGTTATGGCACTTGTGATCGTGGGGGCTGGTGTAACTATCGCCCTTAGGATCGCCTCTAAAAATTATATGGAAGATGTGCGCGATAATATCGATGAGGTAACTACTGATAAAGAAGTCGGAGCCTGTACCTTAGATGATTGCGAAGATGATGAAGAAAGTGCGCATACTGCATTTGGCAAAGCAGTTACGATCGAAGAAGTTGATGCGATCTTTGAAGAAAAAGATGACGCAATCTTAATGATCGGATTTGGCGAGTGTCCCTGGTGCATTGATCTAGCGCCCGTCTTAAGCGAAACCGTTAGCGAATTAAATCTTGATGATAAAGCTTATTATTTTAATACGCGCCCTGATGGCGTTAAGGAAAATGACTATCGCTATGGAAGTGATCCGACCTATTTAAAGCTCTATGAGCGCTTATTGCCCTATCTTGAAGAAGACGAAGTGGTCTATGCACCAACCGTGGCTTATATTAAAGATGGCGAGATCAAGGGAATCCATGTGGGGACATTAGAAGATCATGATGCCCACAAGCGCGATCTGACCGCCGATGAGACCAAGACCTTAAAAGATCTCTTGAAGGGAGAGATCCACAAGTATCTGGAAGTATAAATTTTCTAAATCTCTTAATCGCGTAAATTAATTTAGTTAAAAAATAAGGCACAGGCAAAAGAGCTGTGCCTTTAATCTTAAATAAAAAAGGTAGCAGATCGCTACCGATGTGTAAGACTTATTTGTTTTTGAGAAGATCGCGGATCTCTTCTAATAAGACAACTTCCGGGGCTGGAGCCGGAGCGGGGGCAGCCGCTTCTTTTTTCTTAGTAAACTTGTTGACGGCCTTGACGAATAAGAAGACACAGAAAGCAACTAAGATAAAGGAGATGACGGCATTTAAGAAGTTGCCGATCATGATGTGGCCGAGGTGCCAGTTAGAGAAGTCGATACCGCCAGTGATCATGGAGATGATCGGGGTAAAGACATCAGCGACCAAACTGTTGACGATCGAGGTGAAAGCGCCACCGATGATGACACCTATTGCCATATCAAGGACATTGCCCTTGATCGCAAAAGCCTTAAACTCTTCAATAAATTTTTTCATTCTAATATTCCTTTCTTAACCTTTAATATTGCGATATGCGTTATGGATATAGTAATAAGGCACGACGAGCGTCAAAGCGTGCATGACGATCTGTAAGATACCCATATCAGCATATGTGAAGAACTCCCATAAATTGATCACAAACAAGATGATCCCTAAAATTAAGGCAAAATAAGATCTCTTGTTCGCTCTTAAGACACCGATGATCCCAGTGAAGATCTCAAAAATGTGGAAACCATATAAGATGGTGATCGACATCAGGGTATTAGCGGCCAGGCCTTCGTTTACTACCTTGGAAAAGTCGCCATTACCAAATTTCTAAGAATCCGGCAATTCTTAAGTGTTTGCCACCTTTTAACATATCTAACCTTCTTTTTTAACCCTTAGGTATTGTAATAAAATAAGAATTGTTTGTAAATAATGAGCATTTGATTTGTCATTGGCCCTTTTAAATTGCTACAATTAAAACACGGAGGAAATTAACAATGGAATTAAAAGGTTCTAAAACAGAAAAAAATCTACAAGACGCTTTTGCTGGGGAATCACAAGCCCGCAATAAGTACACTTACTTTGCTAAGGTCGCCATGGATGCTGGCCAAAATCAGATCGCGGAATATTTCTTAGAGACAGCCCGCAATGAACAAGAACATGCCCGTTTATGGTTTGAAGCTTTACAAGGTGGCAAGATGCCGGAATTAGCTGAATGTCTAAAGATGGCAGCTGAAGGCGAAAACTACGAGTGGACAACGATGTATAAAGATATGGCTGAAACAGCTAAAGAAGAAGGTTTCACGCGCATCGCCGCCCAAATGAATATGGTCGCTAAGGTTGAAAAGGACCATGAAGATCGCTACTTGGCTCTTTTAGAAAACGTCCAAAATGATAAGGTCTTCAACAAAGATGAAGATGAAGTTTGGATCTGTGCCGTCTGCGGATATAAGCACACTGGCAAAAAGGCTCCGATGGTCTGCCCGCTTTGCGGCTATTCTCAGGGCAACTTCTCTTTAGACCGCAAAGATTATTAATCAAAAGACCAATATGGTCTTATAGGTGCACTTTTGTGCATCTTTTTTAAAAAGGAGAATAATATGCTTAGAACAAACGAAGATAAACTGCCGATCATCTCTTTGGTTGCCCAAACTGAACACCCCAAGATGAAACTCCCAGGTTATTATGTGGGCTATGATGGCCAAGGCCGGATCTTGTGTGGGACGGGTGGCATTACTTACAATTACTTTATCGGTGACAATTGTTGCGATATTGCCGGCGATCATATCGAGCCGGGCTGCTCGTGTTTCAATGCAGATGAGAGATCAAACGCTGCTTTGCAAGCTCTTTCGTGCATCGGCAATGAGGCGATCGTCATATCTGGCGAAGCCAAAGGTCATAGGGGCTATGTTACAGGCAAACATGGTGGCGTGGATCATGTGATGATCGCCTTTAAAAAGGAGACCTTAGAGAAATTGACGCTCCATGACGAGTTTTTGATCAAGGCCAAAGGACAGGGTTTAGAGATCCTCTCGCTTAAGGGCGTCGATGTCTTTAATCTTGATCCCGATCTTTTAAAAGCCATGGATCCCAAACTAGACAACGAGCGCTTGATCGTCGATGTCGCCAAGGTCATTCCTGCTCATCTTATGGGGTCGGGCTTGGGATCGACAAGTCTTAAAAGTGGCGACTATGACATCATGATGCACGATACAAAAGAAGTAGAGCGCCTAGGGCTTAAGGAGCTGCGCTTTGGCGATATCGTAGCGATCGAAGATCACTACGCGACCTATGGGCCAGATTATCTAAAAGGAGCTGTCTCGATCGGTGTGATCGTCCATTCCGACTCCTATTCTTCCGGCCATGGGCCTGGTGTCAGCATCATCATGTCTTCTAAGGAAAATTTAGGCTATACGATTTCCGAAAAAGCCAACCTTAAAAATTATCTCAATTTTATATGCTAGCTAGTTGACAAACAAAGGCAGATTGCTAAAATACTCTATGGAAATATGGAAGGGACCAAAAAAAGCAAGAAAGAGATCAATCGTCTAGTTTTAAAGGGTAACCTTGATTCTCGTGGTATTGTTCGCTTTGGGTATGGTACTTTGTATTTCCGGCCCGGCAGGGCTCTCATTAAGTATCAGTATGAAGATCATGAGGGGCTTATATCCCTTCAGAAAGATTCATCGTATATCAAGATCTTCGATGAAGATAAAGAATTCTCTTTTCTGATCGAACTCGTTGAGCTGATCATTAAAGAAGAATATATCGAGATCACTTATGATAGCGGTGAATTGATCCAATTACACATTGATATTGATAAGGAGTTTGAGCAATGACCAAAACACGTTCAATGACCGATGTTGCTTATGACATCATGCTAGAGCAAAAAAACGCTATTCCCTTTAAAAAGCTATGGGAAGAAGTGATCGCCGATCTTAAGCTTGAACCAGAGACGGCCAGTGAAAAGATCGCCCAATTTTATACCGATATGACCCTAGATTCACGTTTTACCTCTTTGAAGGAAAACAAGTGGGATCTAAGGGAACGCCATCGCTTTGAAGAAGTTTACGTCGATCTTGGTAATTTCGATGAAGACGAAGATGAAGAAGAGAGCGAATTAGACGAGGAAGAATTGGAAGGCGAAAATATCCACAAAGTCGATGAAGACGAAGAATATTAGGCTATTTGGACATAGCCTTTTATTTTTGGTAAGATGGAGCTATGAAATATCTGATCTGGGATTTTAATGGAACGATCGTCGATGATGTAAAGCTGGGCGTAAACTGCATCAATCAGCTCATCACTAAATATTTAAAGCGCCCGCCTTTAAAGATAGGGGAGTATCAAGATATCTTTACCTTTCCTGTTAAAGACTACTATGAAAAAGTAGGTTTTGATTTTAGCGTCTTGGATTTCAAAAAACTGGGAAACGAGTGGATCGAACTTTATGATGAGGGCTTTAAAGATGTCACAGTCTTTGATGATGTCGTCGCACTTTTAAATGAGGCACGAAATAAAGGCTATCGAAACGTCGTGATCTCGGCATCGAAAGAAGATAAGCTCAAAAGTGAGATGGCCTATTTAAATCTCACCTCCTATTTTGAAGAGATCTTAGGCATCAATGATATCTACGCGACCTCAAAACTGGCGATTGCCCAAAAATGGGCTGAAGACAAAAAAGGCGAGCTGATCTTTTTAGGAGATAGCCTGCACGATGAAGAAGTGGCCTCTTCGATCGGGGCTAAGTGTTATCTCATCTCACGTGGCCATCAAAGTAAGAAGGTCCTACAAAAAGGCCAAAGCACCATCATCGATAATTTAAAGGGGGTAAGTTTATGATGCGAATCGGACAATCCAGCGACATTCATCGCTTAGTAAAGGGGCGCAAGCTCATCTTGGGCGGTGTAGAGATCGAAAGTGAATTAGGGCTTTTGGGACATAGCGATGCTGATGCCCTGCTTCATGCGATCATCGAAGCGATCATTGGAGCTATGGGCCTTGGTGATATCGGTAAGCACTTCAGTGATACCGATGAGCGCTATAAGGATATATCTTCGCTCTATCTTTTAGAAAAGACCTATGAGATGATGAAAAGAAGGGGCTATGAGATCAATAATATCGATGCGCTCATTTTGATCGAAAAACCGAAAATGGCTCCTCATATCTTAAAGATGCGCGAGAATGTCGCTAAAGTTCTGCACTGTGATCTTGACAGGATAAATATTAAAGCGACGCGTGGGGAGGGCTTAGGCTTTATTGGAAAAAGTGAGGGTGTCATGGCCCAGGCCGTGGTCTTATTAAATTCAAAATAATCTTTAATCTTTAGACAAAATAGAGTATCATGTTAGGTAGAAATAAGGAGGAAATGAAATGATAGTTTCTGCTAGTGAAATGTTAAAGAAGGCGCATGAAGGTCATTACGCCGTAGCCCAATTTAACATCAATAATTTGGAATGGACAAAGTCTGTTCTTACAGCTTGTGAGGAGATGAAATCACCAGTCATCTTAGGTGTTTCAGAAGGTGCCGGCAAGTACATGTGTGGATTCAAGACGGTCGCCGATATGGTCAAAAATATCCACGACGCCTTAGGTATTACTGTACCAGTCGCCATCCACTTAGATCATGGTACTTATGATGGTGCCAAAGCTGCCATCGAAGCTGGTTTCACTTCAGTTATGTTTGATGGATCACACTACGATATCGAAGAAAATATCGAAAAATCTAAAGAGATCATCGCTTTAGCTCATTCTAAGGGCATCAGCGTGGAATGTGAAGTCGGTGGCATCGGCGGTGAAGAAGATGGCGTTACTTCTATGGGTGAGGTCGCCGATCCTGAAGAATGCCGTCGCGTCAATGAATTAGGCGTCGACTTCTTAGCAGCTGGTATCGGCAATATCCATGGTAAATATCCTGCAAACTGGGCTGGTCTTAACTTTGATGTCTTAGCTAAGATCCAAGAAGTTACCAACGGTCGTCCTTTAGTCTTACATGGCGGTAGTGGTATCCCAGTTGAACAAGTCAAGCGTGCTATCTCTTTAGGTGTTTCAAAGATTAACGTCAACACCGAATTGCAATTAGTCTTTGCCGACGCAACACGCAAGTACATCGAAGAGGGCAATGACCAAAAGGGCAAGGGTTATGACCCACGTAAATTATTGGCACCTGGTGCTAAAGCGATCATTGAAAAATGTAAGGCAATGATCAAAGACTTCGGCAGCGACAACAAGGCTTAAGTCGATCTATATTTACACATCAAAAGGCGGAGCGATCCGTCTTTTTATGTGTGTAAGGCTAAGATATTTTTGTATAATAAAATAGATGGAAAAATTAAAAGAAGCTTTGAAAGTGCTCGATAGTATCGATCCTAAGGACGATTTAGAACATATTAAAGAAAAAGCTTTAAAAGCTTATGACCTTTCTTCTAGGTGTCTTGATGCCGTTATTCTATTGTCGCGTCTTGAAAGATCATATCTTTCAAAGGTCAAGCTTTTAGAAGAGGTCTTAGAAAAAGAAGATCTAAAGGCCTATTCCATACCTTTGGACGACAGTTTTTTAAGTCGGCAGTTTTTGCGCTTTTTAAAAGAGCTCTTAGATCTCTATTTGGCCTATAACGACTTAGTCAAAGCCAGAAAGCTCGTTTCTTGGATCATCACTTTAAAACGTGAGAATATCTATCACATCAAAGAAGACGCCTTAATTTTAAGCGTGTATTTTAATGATGAAGGGGCGTATCAAAAATTATCAAAAGAAGAACTTGATCCTTTTGTGAAAGCCCTGGCTGCTTATATTCATGATCTAGAAAATGGCTGCGATTTTAAAGATGAACTCACCAAGCTTATTAATATCTATGATCTAAGGACGCTTTTATTAAAGGAAGAAAAGGGCGACAGTGACCCCTTGCGCCATACTTTGGCGCGCTATGCTTTTTTGATCAATCGCTCTTATTTAACCATAAGACTTTTATTGGGAGAAGAAGATGCTTAAGGCCTTATTTTTTGACATGGATGGAACGCTTGTAGATACCGAGCGCTACTATACAAAGGGGACCTATACCTGGATGAAACGCTATGGCTTTAAAGGAAGACTTGAAGATGTTTATCCAATCATTGGCACATCGATGGAAGAGACGGCTCGCATCATCAACAAACTTTTAAAAAAGGATTGGACGATCACTAAGACCCTTAAGATCAATGATGATTATTTCCATTATGAAGAAGTCATCGACTATCAAAAGTATATTTTTCCTGAGGTCAAAAAGAACCTCAAAAGGTTTAAAGAAATGGGACTTAAGCTGGCCCTTTGCTCAGCGAGCTATCGTCAGGATATCGAGCGCTTTTTAGAAAGTAATGACTTAAAAGAAGACTTTGATTATACTATTAGTGCATATGAATGCAAGATGCATAAACCCGATCCCGCCATTTATTTAAAAACCCTCGAGCATTTTGGTTTAGATAAGGAAGAGGCTTGGATCGTAGAGGATTCATATTCAGGCATTATGGCTGGCAAAAACGCTATGATCAAGACCCTAGCCCGTAAGGATACCCGTTTTGGGATCGATCAGAGCGCGGCTGATCTTTTGATCGCCGATCTTGATGAACTGTACGCCCTAATTAAAAAGGAGATCATGTAATGGAAGATGCAATTATTATCAATGGTGGAAAACGTTTAAACGGAGAAGTGTATATCTCCGGTGCCAAAAATGCGACGGTCGCTCTAATTCCGGCGACCTGCATGGCCGATGGGGTCGTCACGATCTTCGATGTGCCCAATATCTCCGATGTCGAGGCCCTGGTTACTCTTTTGCGGGAATTAAATGTCGATGTCATCGAAAAGAAGAACCACCTCATAATCGACACCGGAGCGATCAAAAACGTTACCTTGGACCATGAGGCCGTGGGAAAATTGAGAGCTTCTTACTATTTCATGGGGGCTCTTTTGGGGCGCTATAAATATGTCAAGATTCGCATGTCAGGCGGCTGCTACTTAGGCCCAAGGCCCATCAATCTCCATCTCAAGGGTTTTGAGGCCTTAGGGGCTAAAGTTGACTATGATGATGGATATTATGAGATCAGTGCCAAAGAACTGATCGGCACCAATATCTATCTGGATTTTGCCTCGGTCGGTGCCACCATCAACATCATGATGGCAGCCGTTTTCGCAAAGGGTAGGACGGTTATTGAAAATGCCGCCAAAGAACCAGAGATCATTGACTTAAGCACGATGCTCAACAAGATGGGCGCCAAGATCCGCGGGGCAGGCACGAGCGAAATCGTCATCGACGGGGTCGAGCACTTAGGCGGCTGTACCCATGAGATCATACCAGACCGCATCGAGGCGGGAACTTACATCATTATGGCGGCGGCCATGGCTGAAAAGGTCAAGATCAAAAACGTGATCCCGCAGCACTTAGAGTCGATGCTTCTGAAACTTTCGGAAATGGGGGTCAAGATGGATATCGGTCTTGATGAAGTAGTTGTCTATCGCTCCGATCAATTAAACGGGATCGAAGTAAAGACCTTGCCTTTCCCTGGTTTTGCCACCGATCTTCAGCAGCCGATCTCAGCTTTGATGACCCAGGCCTTTGGGGTCTCAAGGATCAAGGATACGATTTATCCAGAGCGCTATAAACATCTTCACGAATTGTCTTTGATGGGAGCCGAGACCAGTTATGATGACGGCGTCATCTCGATCTCGGGGCCTACGAGTCTTACCGGTGCGACGGTCACGGCTACTGATTTGAGGTGTGGGGCCTGTCTTGTGATCGCCGGTTTGATTGCCGAGGGCACGACGATCATTAAAGATGCCTATCACATCTATCGCGGATATGACGGGATCAAGGAGAAATTATTGAAATTAGGGGCCGATGTCAAGTAAGTACTTGATTTTGATGATGCTGCTATGCTATTATTTGTAGGCACTTACTTTAGGTTGATCTGATACCTAAGGCAGAAGGGAGAAAAAAGTTATGAAAAAAGGAATTCATCCAGAGTACAAGCGCGTAACAGTTACCTGTGCTGGTTGTGGCACAACGTTTGAAACAGGTTCTACCATGGGCGATATCAAGGTCGATACTTGTTCTAACTGCCACCCATTCTATACTGGCCGTCAAAGATTTGCGGCAGCGCAAGGACGAATTGAAAAGTTCAATAAAAAGTATGGCATTAAGAAATAAGGGTCGCGAAGTACCCTTATTTTTTTAGAAAGGATTTTTTATGTATCAAAGATATCAAGATGGTTGGGTCGAAGTTATCTCGGGCTGTATGTTTGCGGGAAAGACGGAGGAACTCATTCGCCGCATTAAAGTATTAGAGATCGCTCATAAAAAAGTTTTGGTCTTTAAACCTCAGATCGACAATCGCTATAGCGACACCAAAGTCGTTTCGCACGCCGGTTCTAGCGTAGAGTCTTTTGTCATCGCCAAACCTTGTGAGATCTTTGATTACCTTAGCGATGACACCGAAGTCGTGGCCATTGATGAGGTACAGTTTTTTGATGACAGTATCTGTGATGTCGCCAATGAATTGGCTGACCGTCGCTTGCGGGTGATGTGTGCTGGCTTAGACATGGACTTTAGGGGCGAGCCCTTTGGCCCCATGCCCAAGCTGATCACTCAAGCCGAGTTTGTCACTAAACTGACGGCCGTTTGCCATAAGTGTGGGGCTCCAGCCACCCGTACCCAGAGGATCATTGATGGTCGCCCGGCCAGTTTTAATGACCCTACGATCTTAGTTGGAGCCAGTGAATCTTATGAGGCGCGCTGCCGTCACTGTCACGAGGTTTTAAATCGTCCCCACTCATATTAAGGAGGCTTTATGGACGCAAGAATTGTTAAATTAAAAGAGATCAAAGAGCGTTTTGATGCATTAGAAAAAAAGCTCGAAGATCCCGATATCGTATCTGATCCAAAAGAAGTAATGAAATTATCCAAGGAGCAGGCGCGCTTAAAAGAAGGGCGCGATGCTTATTTAGAATTTAACCAGTTGAACGATGATATCGCCAGCGCCAAGGAATTATTGGCGAGCGATGATGAAGAGATCAAGGAGCTGGCCAAAGAGGAGCTCTCACAAAAAGAAGCGGCCCTTGAAAAACTAGAAGCCAAGATCGATGACCTCTTACTGCCTAAAGATCCTGAAGATGACTATGACTGCATCGTTGAGATCCGTGGGGCAGCCGGGGGTGATGAAGGAAACATCTTTGCCGGCGACCTTTTCCGCATGTATTCTTATTATGCTGAAAGCTTAGGCTATAAGGTTCAAGTTATGGAGGCCAGCGAATCTGAGGCGGGAGGTTATTCTCAGATCACCTTTATGGTCAAAGGGAATGGCGCCTATCGCCACTTCAAGTTTGAAAGCGGTGCCCATCGCGTCCAAAGGGTTCCCAAGACCGAGACCCAGGGGCGCGTTCACACTTCGACCGCGACAGTCTATGTGCTTCCCGATGTCGAAGAGGCTGATATCGAGATCCCTGACAGCGATCTTGAGATCGAGACCCATCGCGCCAGCGGGGCCGGCGGTCAGCATATCAACAAGACCGACAGTGCCGTCAGGATCGTTCATAAGCCCACTGGGATTACGGTCAACTGCCAAGACGGACGCTCGCAAATGGCTAACCGTGAGACGGCCTTAAGGATCATCAGGGCGCGGGTCTATGAAGAGATGGCCCGTCGCAAGGCGGAGGCTGAGGGTGCGATCCGTCGCTCAAAGATCGGTACCGGAGATCGCTCGGAAAAGATCCGTACCTATAACTACCCGCAAAACCGGGTTACTGACCATCGCATATCTTTGACGATCAATCAGTTAGACCGCATCATCAACGGCAAGCTTGATGACATCATCAAAGCGCTTTTAGAAGATGAACAGAAACATAAATTGCTCGATGGAAACGTATAATCAGCTCTTGTTTAGGGCTTATCACAAATATGAAGATAAGCTCGATATAGCGACCTTGCGCTTATATTTATATGAACTATGTTATGCCAAAGGCATCAATCTATATTTAATGTTGGATGAAACGGCCGATGAAAGTATTGCCAATGAGTTTGAAAAAGGGGTGAAGGATTTAGCTTTGGGTAAACCTCTTAACTACGTCCTTGGATATTCGTGGTTTTATGGCTATAAGCTAAAGGTCAGCCCTTCAGTTCTCATACCGCGCTTTGAGACCGAAGAACTCGTTGGACATCTTTTGGCTTATATCGATGAAGTAAAAAACGATGATCTTTCTTTGGTCGATGTGGGTACAGGCTCAGGGGCCTTAGCGATCGCTCTTAAAAAGGAAGCTCCTTTTTTAAAGGTTAAAGCCAGCGATATTTCTTTAGATGCCTTAAAGGTCGCTTTAGAAAACGCTAGGGACAATGCTGCAGAAATCACCTTTTATGAAGGCGATATGTTAAAACCTTTCGTGGAAAATAACGACAAATTCGACATTATCGTTTCAAACCCGCCTTATATTCCCGATGACGAAAATGTTGAGCACAGTGTAAAGGACTATGAGCCTCATGTAGCCCTTTTTGGCGGTCAGGACGGTCTTGATCACTATCGCGATCTTTTAAAAGATGTGCCCAAGGTTTTAAAAGAAAATGGTTTGGTGGCCTTTGAAATGGGCTATAACCAAAAAGAAGCTTTAACTAATTTAGTTCACTCTTACTTTGAAAATGTTAAAATAGATGTGCAAAAGGACATAAACGGGAAGGATCGCATGATGTTTGTGAAATTTTAAATTTTCACAGGACTAACATATTATTGTGATTTAATAAGAGTGCAGTAATTTTTTCATTAATTCAGTTCCTTCCTCCTACTTGCATCAGGGAACTAACTAAAGGTCCTGTCATAAGGACCTTTACTTTAGAAGGGAGATAGTATGAGTACCTATCAATTAACTTGTTGTTCAACGGCTGATCTGGATCTTGAGACCTTTGAGAAGCTGGATCTTAAATATGTTCCTTTCACCTTTCACTTAGATGGTAAGGACTACTTTGATGACTATGGAAACTCCATGCCGATCAAAGCTTTTTATGATGCGATGCGCAGTGGATCTTCGCCGACCACTTCCCAAGTCAGCGTTGGCCGCTATTTGGATTTTTGGCGTCCCTTTTTGGAAAACGGGCAAAGCGTCTTGCATTTGACGCTTTCTTCTGGCATCAGCGGTTCGTATAATTCGGCCCTTTTGGCAGCTCAAGATATCAATGCAGAATTTAAGGACGTCAAGGTCGCCGTCATCGATTCTTTGTGCGCATCAAGTGGCTATGGGCTTTTAATGAGCGAGCTTGCCCAAAAAAGAGACGAAGGCTTAAGTTTTGAAGAAATTTGCGATTATGCTAAGGACCTGCGTCTTAAGATCCAGCATTGGTTTTTCCCAAGTGAGCTCACTTATCTCGTGCGTGGGGGAAGAGTTTCTAAAACCTCGGGCTTTATCGGCGGGGCATTACATATCTGTCCTTTGATGAATGTGGACTATAAGGGTCATCTCATTCCTCGTCAGAAAATCAGAGGTAAGAAAAAGGTCATGGCTGCCCAGATCGAAATGATGAAGGCTCATGCCCTAAACGGAACTGATTATAACGGAAGGGTCTATATCTGTAATTCCGATTGTTTAGAAGGTGCCGAATATTTAAAAAAGGCGGTCTTAGACAATTTCCCTAAAGTCAAGTCTGTGGAGATCTTTTCGATCGGTACGGTAATCGGGGCTCATACCGGGCCTGGAACTCTTGGCTTATTCTTTGTCGGCGATCAAAGAGTGGATTAATGAAAAAAAGCAGTGCCTTTCTATATCTGATATTAGTGATCATCAGCTATGTGCTTTTAGGGATTATCGGAGCCCTGATCATCAAATACATCACAGAAATCTTTACTTTTAATTCTTTGGTCACATTATTTTGTCTTTTGCCGTATCTTTTATTGGTGCTTCCAGTAATGGTCTATTTTTTAATGGAACGCCTGCCTTTTAAGGCCAAGGAATTAAAAGCTGTCGACATCGAGAATTATGAATATGATGACAAATCAAAATAATAGGTCTTTCAAATAGACCTTTTAGAGTTAAAAAATGGTAGAATGAAACTATGAAGATTGCAATGGTAGCCGGCGGGACGGGCGGACATATTTATCCAGCTTTGACCCTTGCCGATGAACTTAAAAAAAGAGGGCATGAGATCATCTTTTTTGGGGCCAAGGACCGCTTAGAAAAAAAGGTCGTTCCCCAAAGAGGCTATGAGCTCATCGCCTATGATATCCACTCTACAAAAGGCGGCCTCATCTCTAAGGCCCATTCGGCCTTAACGATGCTTATAACTTATTTTAGGGCCAAAAAAGATCTAAAGGGCTTTGACTTGGTGTTTGGCTTTGGCAATTATATCTCTTTGCCGATCGTTAAAGCCGCCAAGAGCTTAAAGATCAAGATCGTGCTTCATGAACAGAACTCCTTTTTAGGCAAGGCCAACAAGGTCCTTTATAAGGACTGTGATCTTTTGATCGCCTCATATAAAGAAAGTCTTGAAGAAATCAAAGGTGATAAGGCCATATATATCGGCAACCCGCAAAGCTCGATCGCTCATCTTTATCACTATGATGAAAAAGTTTTAAAGGATATGGGAATAGACGCTGATAAAAAGGTCGTGACGATCTTTATGGGGTCTTTGGGCTCTGAGAGCGTCAACAAGATCTTGAAAGAGTATTTTAAGCTTTGCACGGATATTGATTATGAGATCATCTTTGCGACTGGTGATAAGGAATATGCCAAGTTTGAAAACGAAGCCTATCCGCATGTCCATATCTTTAAAAGGATCGACGGGGCCAGGGTCATGGCCTCCAGCACGCTTGTCATAACGCGCTCTGGCGCTTCGACGATCGCTGAGATCATCGCTCTTCATAAAGCCGCGATCCTTATCCCATCGCCCTATGTCGCCAACAACCACCAATACCATAACGCCAAGGCTTTAAGCGATAAAGGGGCGGCGCTTCTTTTAAATGAGAAGGAACTAGATGCCAAGGTCTTAAAAAGGACCGTCGAAGATCTTTTAAAAGACGAAGCTAGGCAAAAGCTTTTGAGCACTAACTTAGAGGCTTTTGATACTGAAGATGTAAATGAGCGGATCATAAAGGAGCTAGAGAAATTATGGAAATAATCAATTTTTTATCTTCTCATGCCGATCTAAAATTAGATGCCAGTTTTAAAGACATCACGACCATCAAATTAGGGGGACCGATCAAATATCTCGTCTCGCCCTTTGATATGAACCGTTTAAAGGTCATCGTCAGCTTTTTAAAAGAATATGCCATTCCTTTTAAAGTTGTCGGGCGCGGGAGTAATCTCGTCTGCGGTTCTAAGACTTATGAGGGCTGTGTGATCTTATTAGAGCACATCAATCACTACCATTTTGAAGATGATAACCTGATCTATGTCGAAAGCGGCATGGTCATACCGCGTCTTTGTAATACCCTGGCAAAGCTGGGCTATAGTGGCTTAGAATTCGCCAGCGGTATACCTGGGAATCTAGGAGGGCTCGTCTATATGAATGCCGGAGCTTATAAAAAAGAGATGAGCGACATCGTCAAAGAGGTCTTGGTCTTAGAAGATGGCGAGTTCAGGTGGCTAAAAAAAGAAGAGTGTGAATTTTCTTATCGCCATTCGATCTTTCACGAAAGAAGAGATGTCATTATCTTAGCGGCGAAATTAAAATTAGAAAAGAAGCCTTCTGACGATATCAAAGAGCTCATCGCTGATCGTTTGGCGCGTCGAAGGGCCACTCAACCTTTAGATAAGCCCAGCTGTGGCAGTTGTTTCAAAAATCCCGATGGCGACTTCGCTTGGCGTCTCATTGATGGTGTGGGCATGCGCGGGTATTGTTATAATGGGATTGAGGTCAGCAATAAGCACCCCAATTTCATCGTCAATACTGGCCACGCTAAGGGCGAAGACTTTGTCGCGACCCTTAACCTTGTAAAAGCGAAGGTACTAGATAAATATGGGATCAATCTAAGAGAAGAAGTGGAGATCTTTAATTGTTAAAAGAGAACCGCAAGGAGCTTTTAGACGATAACTATCTGCTCAATAAAAGAGAAAATTCGCGTCAAAAAACGCGCTTTATCCGCCAAAAACACCGCCTTTTCATCTTAGGCGTCTTTTTGGGTCTTTTAATTTTTATCGCGCTTTATCTAAGTCTTGATATATCAAATATTTACGATATCAAAGTAAATGGCAATACCTATCTAAGTGCTGAATATTATCAAAAACTCAGCGGTCTTGATACCGATGATAAATACCTTTTGACGATCTCGCCTTTAATCGAATCTAGGATTAAAAAAGATCCACTTATTGAAAGCGTTAAAGTCCGCCTTGATGACGACATGATCATCACGATCGAAATCCAAGAAAAGGAAGTCATCGGCTATATCTATGAAGATCTGCCCTACCTCATCTTAAGCGATGCCTCAAAGGTTTCCCTCAAAGAAGACTACATGGACGTGATCTTAAAGGTGCCCTTTATCGAAGGTTACAGCGATGAAGAGCTAAAGCTCATCGCCAAGGGTTTTAAAGACATGGATCCGATACTTATCAACGAGATCTCCGAGATCCACAAGTATCCCTTCAGCTACGATGACATGATGATGGAAGTCGTTATGCGTGATGGCAATTATGTTTATATGAGCTATTATGCCATGCATCTTTTAGATTCTTATTACGCTTTTGCCTCCAAGATCGACTCTCAAAAGCCGGTCTGCATCTTTATCGACGATCTAAGCTCAAGCGCTTATACCTCGGAATGTCCTTATAAAAACCAGGGCAAGACAAGTCAAGATGAGACAAAAAATACGCAAGAAAACGATAGCACTACAAATTAGTTTTTGGTTATTGTATAATTATGACGTTTAAAGGACAGGTGAAAAATTATGTCAATTAAAAAAAATACAGCTTTAGGGGATATTCAAATCAGCGATGATGCGATCGCCACTTTGACCGGCAGCTCGGTCAATGAATGCTATGGCGTGGTTGGAATGTCTTCACAAAAACCGATCAAAGATGGCTTTTTCGAGCTTTTGAAGAAGGATAACTTCGCCAAGGGTGTCATCATTTCGAAAGATGATGAAGGGATCGTTGTCGACCTCTATGTCATCATTTCGTATGGCGTCAAGGTGACAGAAGTTGTAAGCGAGATTCAAAAGCGTGTTAAATATACATTAGAAAAGACATTGAACATGGATGTCGCCAAGGTTAATGTCTATGTTCAAGGGATAAGGGTGATTGGATAATGAATACAATTAATGGATCGATATTTAAAGAAATGCTTAAAAGCGCCGACGCAAATCTGTTTAATCGTCAAAAAGAGATCGACGCTTTAAATGTTTTCCCAGTGCCCGATGGCGATACGGGAACCAATATGGCAATGACGCTTTCAAGCGGTGTCAAGGACGCGGTAAATGTTTATAGCGACGATATCTCAGATGTTGCCAAGGCCTTGTCAAGAGGGCTCTTGATGGGGGCAAGAGGCAACAGTGGCGTCATTACTTCACAGATCTTTAGAGGTTTTGCCCAAAGTGTTGAAGGTAAAAAAGAGATCGACACACATGAGCTCTCCGAAGCTCTTGAAAATGGCGCCAAGGTCGCTTATAAGGCTATTATGAAGCCGGTCGAAGGAACGATCTTGACAGTAGTCAGAGAAGCCAGCTGGTATGCCAACCACTATCTTAAAGAACACGACGATCTAAGCATCGAAGAATTCTTCGACAAACTTATTGAATATGCCAAGGATTCACTTGACCATACCCCTGAATTATTGCCGGTCTTAAAAGAGGTCGGGGTAGTGGATTCTGGCGGTACAGGCCTTTTGGTCATCATCGAGGGCATGAAGGCTTATTTAGATGGCAAGCCCTTCGTGCGCCAAGAAGAAAGTGGCGAAAAGGTCGATGTGGCTGGTGCTAGTGTTTCAAATGATGAATTTGGTTATTGCACAGAGTATCTGTTGCGTTTAAATAATCCGGATTTCGATGAAAAGATCTTATCTGGCAAGTTGGCCAAGATCGGTGAGTCACTGGTCGTTGTCAAAGATGGCGATATCATTAAGGTTCACGTCCATACCCTAAACCCTGGTGATGCGCTTAATATCGGTCAAAGATATGGCGAATTCATCAAGCTTAAGATCGAGAATATGCAAGAGCAGCACTCAAACCTCAAAGAAGCTCCTTCTAAGCCCAGCAAATACGGTTTGATCACGGTCGCTGCCGGCGAGGGCCTTAAGAATTTATTTAAGGAATTCCGTTGTGATACGATCATCTCGGGTGGACAGACGATGAATCCATCTTGCGAAAGCTTTGTCGAAGAGATCAAAAAACTTAATGCCAAACACATTATTATCTTGCCGAACAATTCCAATATCATCTTGGCCGCCAATCAAGCCAAGGATATCTTGGAAGATCGCGATATCCGCGTTTTGGGGACGACTTCGATCCTTGAGGGCTTAGCAGCTTTGAGCATGTTTAACCCTGAGGGTGAGCTTGAAGACAATCTAAGCGAGATGACAGCTGCCATCGAAAACATGGAATCGGGATCTTTGACCTATGCGATCAAGGATACTTCCTTCAACGGCATCGATGTCAAAAAAGGCGATTATATCGCTATGACGCATAAAAAGATCGTAGCCTCTGGCAAAGACAAACTTCTGGTCGTCTATTCGCTTTTAGATGAGATGTTTAAAAAAGAAGATGCCGAGCTTGTGACCCTGATCTCAGGCGAGGGATCAAATCCCGAAGAAGTAGCGATGATCGAAAACTACATCAGAGAACACTCTGACTTAGAATTAGAAGTCATCGACGGCGGCCAGCCGGTCTACTCTTACCTGTTTGGAGTTGAATAAAAAGGACGCACCCTTTAAAAAGGTGCGTTTTTTAATATTCCTTTTTGGCAAAAAGGACGCGTCCTAAGATTTTAACAGGAAGTTCTTCGATTTCTTTCTGGCTGAAATAGCGATTGTCAAAAGCGGGGTTAGAAGCTTCGAGAATGATGGTGCCATCTTTATATATCACACGTTTGATCGTCACTTCATCGCCGATCTGGATAACGCCGATCTGACCGTTATTTAAGATATTGGTCTTTTCGACATATACAAGACTTCCTTCAACGATCCCATCACCCATCATCGAATTGCCTTTGACCCTTAAGAAAAAGTCGCCTTTTTTAAATTCATCGTAATTGACCTCTTCTTCACCTTCAAAATCACTTTCTAAAAACATGTCATAGCCACCCTTGGCTTCACCTAGGATCGGCCTTTTAAAAGTGATCACATCTTTGCCCAAGACGTTTTCGACATCAAAGCCTACGACCTTAGAGAGCTTTTTGATCGTCTCGCTTTGCATACCCTGTACTTCGCCTTTGGCCCATCGGCCGACCGTGGCCTTAGATACCCCCATTAAACGGGCAATATCGGCATTATTTAAAGAATATTTCTTTTTAAAATCTAAGATCAGGTTCGCAAGTTTCATAATTATACCTCTTTTGAAATTATTTTACTAAAGTTAGCTGTATATGACAAGAAAAGTTGCAAAAGAGATTGAATTATGAAACTCAATTATATAGAATGAAGTCATGAAACAGTATGTCGAAGTAATTGCTAAATTTGGTCTTGATGGCGAAGTATATCCCAAATATCTGGTCTTTAAAAATAAGACCTATCCCATCGATACCATTTTAAATGTTCGCCCCAGCAGTCTTGATAAAGGGGTTGCCTTGCTTTATGAGTGCTTGATCAAAGGTCAGACGCATCACTTGTTTTTTGATCGCGAGCGCTGGTTTGTGAGATATCGCTAAAAAAGATCAATTTGAGTTGTTCTTGCGATATTGTAAAGGGGAGACATGGACATATTTTTTAAAGGTCTGGGCAAAATAACTAGGCGAAGAAAAGCCGACGATATCGGCGATCTCACCCATGTTTAGATCGGTTGTCATTAAAAGCATCTTGGCTTCGATCAAGCGCTTTTCTAAAACGTAGCGAATGGGTGACATGCCCTTATATTTAGTGAAAGAGTGAATGAGATGATACTTATTCATATAAGAGATCTTGCTTAAAAGATCGATCGTGATATTTTCTTTGAAATGATCGTTGATGTATTTTTCAACAAAATGGCAGTACTTGTTGTCGTTTTTATTTTGGGAGGCCCGCATCTCAAACTTGGAGCGCCGCATCATATTGATGATGAGGATCTCTAAAAGATACTGACAGATGATCTCGTATTTTTCATCTTTATTTTCGGCTTCCACAAGCATCGTCTTTAAATAAAAAAGGATCTCGTGCTTATAATCGCGGTAATTGGACAAGGTATAGCCAAAGCGCTCGCCCGAATCAGCTAATTCAAAGTTTTCCACACCGATCACGACATATTCCATAAACTCGTTATTAATGCCGATCTCAGTGTGTGACATCAAAGGATTGACGACAATCAGGTCATCTTCCTTGACCTTAAATGTTTCATTCTCGACCCGGAATTCTCCTTTACCTCTTAGGACATAAAAGATCTCAGTACAATGGTGAGAATGGAGCGTTGAATTCCAATCGCCATCATTAGTGGAGTGGGTGATGTATAAAAGCGAGGCCTTTAGTTTTTCATCGTTTTTGGGAATCTCATAGCGTGTTGTACTCATATCCACATTCTAATATATTTATAGAATTTTGTCATCTTATGCATCTAGCAATATATCTAAAATTTTAAGCAACAATCGCATAGTAAAAGCGCTTACACTTTACTATACTTATCTTGTAAGGAAAGAATGTGAAACAAAATAAGGATATATGCAGGAAAGGGAGGAAATTATGAAAAAATTTGCTGTATTAATGTTAACCTTATTTGTCGCTTTCAGCTTAGTTGCCTGTGGTAACTCTTCTGAAGACGAAACTGGTAAGACCGAAGGAGAACAACGCGTCTTAAAAGTCGACTTATTCTCTGGCGGTAATGGGGAAGCTGTTTTCACAGCTTTAGCTGAAGCTTTTGAAGAAGCTCATCCTGATGTTGATGTTCAAGTACGTATTGAAAAAGAATTGCCAGACGTTTTAAACCGTGAAAACGCTACTGGTCAATATTCTGATGTCGTTTACTACAATCTAGGACAACCATCACAATACACTGAAACACAACTTTTGAATCATGAAGTATTAGATATCACTGATGTCGTCGAAGCTATTGACATTGATGAAGATTACGCAAACAGCCGTATCGTTCAATACTATGGCGATGGCAAAGCTTACTTATTGCCATTAAAGACTACTCCAGCTGGTTTCTTCTACAACACGGAATTAGTCGGTGAAGGTAAAGAATATCCACTTCCAACAACTTGGGAAGAATTCTGGGAAGTTGGCGACATGGCTAAAGAAGACGGCCGTGCCTTATTCACATATCCAACTGCCGGTTACTTCGATAACACTTACAACGCTTTATTAAAGCAAGCAGGTGGTGAAGACTTCTTATTCGATGTCATGAACTGGAAAGAAGGCGTTTGGGATACTGATGAAGGTAAACAAGTAATCGATATTATCTCTAAGTTGGTATCTTCGGATTACTTATATGAAAGCACTGTTGCTCAAGCTAACAACACAGACTTTATCCGTAACCAACAAGCTGTAATCGACGGCGATGCTCTGTTTATGCCAAATGGTGACTGGATCGTTAGTGAAATGGCTGATACGACTCCTGAAGAAGGATTCCACTGGGGCTTATTACCTCTTCCAGCAATGGACGAAAATTCAGAACGTTATGTCGGTTCTATGACAGAACAAATCTGGATCCCAGCACAAGCTGCTAATCCTGATGATGCCAAAGAATTCTTAAAGTTCATCTTCTCTGAAGAAGGTGTAGCTATTATGGCTGAAAACGGTAATGTCGTTCCAACCAGCGACTACATGGAACGCGTAGCAGCAATGGAAGATGGCTATACTAAAGAATTCTTCAGCGTATACGAAGATGCAACTCCAGCCTTTGCAGCTGTAGGTGTTTACGATGTATCTGCTTTACCAGACTTCGACCGCAGTGCAGTCGTTTATGATCAAATCAACGATCTGGCCGCAGGAACGATCACAGCCGATGAATATCGTCAATCATTAGCTGATGCCTGGGCAGAAGTTGCTGCTCATCCAGTAGAAGCAGAAGCTGCTGAATAAGGATTTTAAACATTCATAATGAGGAGCGATGAGCTATAATTGCTCATCGCTTTTTAAAAGAAAGGGGATTATATGACTAAGAAAAAAGCTAAAAGTATCTTTGTCTTTGGTTGTTTGGCTCCTGCAGTAATCCTGGTCTGTGTTTTTATGGTCTATCCGACCATCGAAGTATTTAGGACAGCATTCTTTCAAAAGAGCAATTTCGTTGCCGAAGAAACTTTCGCAGGACTCTTTAATTTCCAAACCTTACTAAAAGATACGACGTTTATCGAATCTATCCAAAATATGATTCTATACGTTGTTTTGATAACGCTTATCACCATGACCCTGGCTATTCTTTTCGCTACGCTATTGACGCGTGAAAAGATCAAAGGGTCTAACTTGTTCCGCGTTATATTCTATATTCCAAATATCTTAAGTATTGTCGTCGTAGCTGGTATGTTTTCGGCCATTTATGCGCCAACCAATGGTATTTTGAACACCTTCTTATCGATGATCGGCTTAGATGGCCTGCGCCAGCAATGGCTAGGCAATCCCGACATCATCAATTACTCGATTATTGCAGCTTTAGTATGGCAGGCGATCGGTTATTACATGGTCATGTATATGTCGGCCATGACATCAATCCCAGAAAACCTGTATGAAGCTGCATCATTAGAAGGTGCTTCGCGTGTTAAACAATTTTTTATGATAACTCTCCCTTTGATCTGGAATAATATAAGAACGACCCTGACATTCTTCGTTATTTCGACAATTAACCTAAGCTTTATGTTTATCCAATTGACGACTGATGGATCTCTAGCCACCGAAACACCGCTCAACTACATGTATAATACGGCTTTTGCCGGAAAATACGGCTATGGCATGGCCATCGGCGCGATCGTCTTTATTATTTCGTTCTTGCTTAGTGCCCTAATCAATAAGGTCACCGAAAGAGATACATACGAATTCTAGGAGTTAGTTTTATGAATAAAGATGGATTTAAACTATATCGCATATTTGTATATGTAGCTCTCATTACGCTCGCTATTACTATTGTTGTACCGATCATTTGGGTAATGCTGGCATCGTTTAAGACACAGCTTGAACTTGTCAGTGGCAATCCCTTCGATCTGCCGCAGCAATTTTTGTGGCAAAATTACGTCGACGCCTTCAACAAGGCAAGAATGGGCGATTATCTCATCAATACCGTAATCGTTACGGCTTTGGCTTTAGTCATCCTTTTGGTTGTGGCTTTGCCAGCTTCCTATGTCTTGGCTCGCTTTAAGTTCTTGGGCAAGAAGTTCTTTAATGGCTTATTTATGGCCGGGCTATTCATCAATGTCAACTACATCGTCCTTCCGATCTATTTGATGCTGTTTAAAGCCGACATGTTTTTAGGCTTTAATTTCTTTTTAAACAATCTGTTTTGGCTAGCAGTAGTCTATGCTGCTACAGCTTTACCTTTTACCGTTTATTTGCTGGCTTCATATTTTAGGACCTTGCCCAAAGCTTACGAAGAGGCTGCTCTGATCGATGGCTGTGGTCACTTCAAAACCATGATGAAGATCATGATCCCGATGGCCCGCCCCAGCATCATCACGGTCATCTTGTTCCAATTTTTGGCTTTCTGGAATGAATACGTCATTTCATTCACATTTATGGATAAGGAAAATGCCACTTTGGCAGTTGGCTCTAAATATTTGATGGCGGATGCTAAGTCACAAGCCAATCAGGGCGTCATGTATGCTGGTCTTGTCATCATCATGGTGCCGACCTTGATCTTATACATCTTGGTTCAAAAGAAATTGACACAAGGTATGTCACTGGGAGGTTTAAAGGACTAGTATGATGGAAAAGAAAGAAATTATTAGGATCATTATAAATGTTGTCCTGTTTATCTTCTTTTTGGGCCTGATTATTTGGGCGCATAAAACGATAAGCTTAGCTAATTTAGGCTTAGAGATCGTTGGTCTTATCGGATTATTGACACTGTTGATGTTGTATAACAGACGTCACAAATAAGGAGAAAGGTTATGGCTGAATTATCACTTAAAAATATTAATAAAGTTTACGACAACAATGTCCAGGCAGTCTTTGATTTCAATTTAGACATCAAAGATAAAGAATTTATCGTCTTCGTCGGGCCTTCGGGCTGCGGCAAATCGACGACTCTAAGAATGGTCGCTGGTCTTGAAGACATCACATCGGGCGAATTTTATATCGACGGCAAGCTCATGAACGATATTGAGCCCAAAGATCGCGATATCGCCATGGTCTTTCAATCCTATGCCCTATATCCGCATATGAGTGTCTATGAAAACATGGCCTTTGGTTTGAAACTTAGAAAAACACCTAAAGATGAGATTGATCGCCGTGTTAGGGAAGCGGCTAAGATTCTTGACATCGAAGCCTATCTCGATCGTAAGCCCAAGGCATTATCAGGAGGGCAAAGACAACGTGTCGCCTTAGGACGCGCTATCGTTCGAAATGCCAAGGTCTTCTTGATGGACGAACCTTTAAGTAACCTCGATGCGAAATTAAGGGTACAAATGCGCTCTGAGATCATTAAGCTTCACGAAAGAATCGGTGCTACGACGATCTATGTTACCCACGACCAGACCGAAGCCATGACGATGGCTGATCGGATCGTTGTCATGCGTGGTGGGTATATCCAACAGATTGGTACCCCTAAGGAAGTCTACAATAATCCTGCCAATGTCTTTGTCGCTGGCTTCTTAGGCTCACCAGCCACAAACTTCTTGCATGGCAAGATTGAAGGCAAGTATTTTGTCTATAAGCATATGAAGATCGAACTTCCAGAGATGTTTGATGAATCTTTAAAAGCCTACGATGGCAAAGAGGTCATCATGGGTGTAAGACCAGAAGATCTCCATGGTGAGGGTATCGTGGCTGAGACCTATCCGACCTCGACTTTTGAAATGGATGTCGAAGTTGCTGAACTTTTGGGTCACGAGTATATCCTTCATGGCAAGTTTGAAGATCAAGATATTGCCGCAAAAGTTTCCAGCAGGATTGAAACCGAAGCGCATTCTAAATTAAAATTGACCATGGATTTATCAAAGGTCCACTTCATTGATAAAGAAACGGAATTAAGAATAGATTAAAAGGAGAATATATGAGAAAAGGGCAAGTAACTGTTCCGACTGATGTCGATGTCATAGACGCGACCATAGATATTATTAAGAGATTTAAAGCAGATGCGATCCGCGATTGCGATGGGACAAATATGCCCGACGCGCTAAAAAAGCTCGATGTCAAGCGCTATGCGACCTATTACACGACCCGTAAGGACAACGCCTGGGCCAAGGCCCACCCCGAAGAGATCCAGCAGGTTTATTTGATGTCGAATTTTGAAACGGCCAAAGGAAGCGAACTCAAAATCAAGATCATGGAACACTATTATCTTGATCAATTAAGGCCTAATACAATCGACGATATCAAAAGATGGTGGGAAGTAATCGACCGCACTACTGATGAAGTTGTTAAGGATTGGGATTATGATGAAGAAAAAATGGAAGTCTCGATTCATAACACCAAACCTTATCACGCCTATACCGTCAGCTTTTTAGCCTTCGTCATTTGGGATCCGGTACATATGTATAATTCTTTGACCAATGATTGGGAAGGCGAAGAACATCAAATGACTTATGATGTGCGCCAGCCAAAGACAAGAGAATATGCCTTAAATAAATTCCGCAAGTTCTGCGAGGAAAGAGATGATGTCGATGTCGTGCGCTTCACAACTTTCTTCCATCAGTTTACTTTGGAGTTTGACGAGAAGGCCCGCGAAAAAT
>CALUVF010000028.1 GCA_944324155.1 uncultured Erysipelotrichaceae bacterium
GTAGCGATCGCCAGAGCTTTGGTCAATGAGCCGGATGTGCTTTTGTTAGATGAGCCTTTAGCGGCTTTAGATCTTAAACTTCGCAAAGAGATGCAGCATGAATTAAAGCGTATCCAGCAAGAAGTCGGAATCACCTTTATCTTTGTCACTCACGATCAAGAAGAAGCTCTTACGATGTCTGACAAAATTGTCGTTATGAAAGACGGCAACATTGAACAGATCGGCACCCCGCAAGAGATCTATAACGAGCCGATCAACGACTATGTCGCTAACTTTATCGGTGAATCCAATATCGTTGACGGGGTGATGAAGAAGGATTATCTTGTCAGTTTCGATGATCGCGATTTTGAATGCGTGGATTTCGGCTTTAAGGAAAATGAAGCGGTCGATGTCGTCATACGTCCGGAAGATATTGATCTAAGTGAGCGCACGCGCCCCTCTAAGCTTAAAGGCGAGGTCAAATCAGTCCTTTTTAAAGGTGTGCACTATGAGATCATCGTCGAGACCCAAAAGGGTACCTCAAAGACCGTTACGATGCATGTCTTAGATGATCGTGATGTCTATAATCAAGAATATAACGAACTTATGCACGCCTCGGATTTTACGATGGATATTGAAGACGTGAGTGATATAACCGATGAAGATATCATCGCCAGAGCCAATGCCCAAGCTTGGGAAAAGGACAGCGAAAATGATATCTCGATCTCGGGTATGGAATATGCGATCGAACCAAAGCCCGGTAAATATCCCGTCACCTTTAAGACCCATAACGGGACTCTTATCACAGTCAATGTCAATGTGGTCGCACCCAAATATATCGAAGATAAATCCAGCAATGTCGGTATTACCGCCTTTGATTTCTATAAGACGGTCGATGAGATCAAGGAATCAATGGCCATCAGCGTCGATCTAAAGACCTGGGCTGATGCCTATGCCTGGAGCTTAGATGATGATGAAGAGATCAAGATCTCCAATGTCGATTTCGATTTTGATCCTACTAATATCGAAACCGGAGATTATAAGGTAACTTTCTCGACGGAAGGACGGGAGTACAAAGTTCATACGACCCAGTATTTTGAAGAAGGCGCTAAAGTATCCGTGGACTTTGGGCCGGAAGATATCCATGTCATGCACAAGACGGTGAAGAGTTAATGAAAAGTTTTCGTCGCTTAGTATATCCCTATCTCGTCTGGGCTATCATCTTTATCGTTTTGCCGATGCTTATGATCGTCTTTTATGCCTTTACTGCGGAAGGCAACAGCGTTATGACGATCAACTTCACGCTTGAAAATTTTTGGCGCTTCTTTAGCGATTCGATCTTTATCAATGTCCTTTTAAGATCGCTGAAGCTCGCACTTATCACGACGCTCATCTGTATTTTGATCGGCTACCCAAGCGCTTATTTCATGGCTAAGCTCAAGTCTAATTCACAAGGTGTAATGGTCCTTTTGATCACACTTCCCATGTGGATCAATATGTTAGTCAGGACCTATGCCTGGCGCGGACTTTTACTAGAGAGCGGGCTAGACCCGGAGATCAAGGTCTATATCGGCATGATCTACAACTTCTTGCCCTTTATGATCTTACAGATCTATACTTCGCTTTCTAAGCTTGATCAAAGTCTGATCGTTGCTGCTCACGATCTTGGCTGTGACAATAAAAAAGCATTCTTGAAAGTAACTTTGCCCCTATCGATCCCTGGGATCATCTCAGGTATCACCCTAGTCTTTTTGCCAGCCGTCTCATCATTCTTCATTCCTAAACTTTTAGGAGGGGGGAGTTATGTCTTAGTTGGTAACCTTGTTGAAAACTACTTTGTCACGACCGGAGACTGGAATTTCGGCAGTGCCATCAGCCTCATTATGACGATCGTCATTTTGATCTCGATGTATTTTACTCGCAAGTTTGATTATTCTAAGGAGGATCGCTAGATGAAAAGATTAAAAGGTCTCCCTTCTAAGCTATGGCTAGTCTTGCTTTTGGGATTTATGTATCTGCCGATCATCTATGTCGTCATCTTCTCTTTCAATGACTCGCGTTCCTTAACGCATTTTACCGGTTTTTCTTTAGAGTGGTATGAAAAGATGCTCGATAATTCCACTATGATGGAAGCGATCTATTATACGGTCGTCATTGCCGTTATCGCTACTCTGGTCTCGACGATCGTCGGCACGATCACCGCGATCGGACTGTCTAAATCGCGTCGTGCGATGAAAGAGACGATCACCCAGATTAATAATCTGCCAATGCTTAACCCCGAGATCGTCACAGCGATCGGGTTAATGTTGTTTTTTACGGCGCTTAATATGCGCCTAGGATTTATGACCCTGCTTTTGGCTCACATCATCTTTTGTATTCCCTATGTCATCTTATCAATCATGCCAAAGCTCAGGCAACTCGACGACAATTTGTTTGAAGCAGCGCTAGATCTTGGCTGTACGCCTTTTGAGGCTCTTTATAAGGTCATTATCCCTCAGATCAAGCCCGGGATCGTTTCAGGGGCCCTCATTGCCTTTACAATGTCTTTTGATGACTTTGTCATCTCATACTTTGTCACCGGTCCTGGCATCAACAATATCTCCACAATGGTCTATACCAGTGTCAAAAGAATCAACCCGAGCGTCAACGCTCTTTCAACGATCATCGTTTTAGCTATAACGATCATTTTAGTGATCGTCAATATAGTACCCCTTATCAAAGAAAGGAAGAGGAAGAAAAATGAAGAATTTGCTTAAAGCTCTTGTGCTAGTGCTATTGCTGACTTTGGTTGGCTGTGGCGATAGTGCCAATGTCGGTGACAACGAGTATGGTTGCGAAGTGCTCAATGTCTACAACTGGGGCGAATACATCGGAGAAGATGTCATCGCCAACTTTGAAGATGAATTTAATGTTTCAGTCAACTATTCGCTGTTTGACTCTAACGAAGCGATGTACACCAAGGTCTTGGGTGGTACCCATTACGATGTGCTCATACCCAGTGACTACATGATCGAAAGAATGATCGATGAAGATCTTTTGCAGCCCCTAGACAAATCGATCATCACCAACATGGATCTTCTATATGAGGGCACCCTCAATAAGCCCTATGATATGGACAACACCTATTCGATCCCTTACTTCTGGGGCAATGTCGGTATCGTCTATGATAAGACGATCGTCGATCCAAGCGATGTTGAAAACGAGGAATGGGAAGTTTTAAAGAATGAAAAGTATGCCGGTCAGATCTACATGTATGATTCGGAACGCGACTCTTTCATGGTGGCCTTAAAAGCTTTGGGCTACTCGATGAACACGACAAACGAAGATGAGATCCAAGAAGCTTATGAGTGGCTCGTGGATCTGCAGAAGACCATGGCTCCGGCCTATGCGACTGATGAAGCGATCGATGGCCTCATCTATGGCGAAAAAGCCATGGGCGTGATGTATTCTGGTGATGCAGCTTATATTCTTTCGGAAAATGAAAACATGGCTTTCTATGCCCCGGAAAAAATGGGCACGAACTATTGGAACGACGCTATGGTCATTCCTAAAGACGCTGAATGTCCTGGTCTGGCTAATGAATTTATCAACTATATTTTGACCTATGAGGCATCTTATGACAATACCGCGACAGTCGGCTATGCCAGCGCCAATGCCGAAGTCTTTGAAGATATGGCAAATGAGGGTGGTATGTATGAAGGAAATCCAGCCTTTAAGCCCCGTCCACAAAATGAAAAAGACGAGGTCTTTGCCAATATCGAAGAAGTCCGCGAACTGATCTCAGAACTTTGGATCAAAGTAAAGAATTCTTAATAAAGGAGCGAGAAATCGCTCTTTTTTAAAACAGTTCTTTGTTTTATAATTGTGGCATGGTTTATGAAAGCACTGAAAACTATTCCTATACCCTGGGCATGTCGATCAGCATCGAACTTTTAGAAAGACATGCCGAATATGTCAAAGAGGTCGTGTATTCTAAAAAGATCAAACAGAATGAATATTTTAATAGATTAAATAAACTATGTCGCCTCAACCATATCGAATTAAAAGAAGACGACGCACTCATTAAAAAGCTCTCAGTTAAAGAGAATTGCTATGTGATCGCCTTTTTTAGAAAGTTTTCGCTTCCCTTTACTTCTAAAAAGATCGTTCTTATCGATCATTTAGAAGATATGGGCATGCTGGGAACGATCTTAAGGACAGCGGTGTCCTTCAAACATTATGACATCGCGCTTTTAAACTCTGATATTGACATCTTCGACCCGCGCGTCGTTCGCTCCAGCATGGGCGCCATCTTTTATTGCCATATCCAAAAGTATCAAGATCTTAAGGCCTTTTTAAAGGACTATCCAAGGATCGCGATCTTCAATATCAAAGACGCAGCCCCAAAAAAGATCGATGAGCTAAGAAAGAGCGAAGAATACGCTTTATTATTTAACTCCAAAGAAGAAAAGGGCGAATCCTATTATATTGATACAAATGGTATCGAATTGCCTTTAAGTGTCAAGACCGCGATTGTCCTTCAAAGGCTATATTAGTCGAATTTTTTAATCTTGAAATCTAAAAGAGACAGCTGTTCTTTGTTGTGAAGAGCTTTAAGGAAGTTTTCTTTGGCCATGGGATATTTGTGATAGATATCATGAAGTAAATCTTTAATGGCTTGTCTTTGGCTATTTCCGTCATTTGGACAGCCGCTTTTGATCTTTGGTATGTCTAGTTCTTCGCAAGCCCTTTTGATGTCGCTTTCAAAGGCATAGATCAAAGGCCTGATAAAGGTGACATCTTCGCGTTTAAGATGCATCTTGGCATCAAAGGTCGCGACCCTGGCGCCATAGATCATATTGAGAAAAAGCGTTTCGATCGCATCGTCGCCATGATGGCCAAAGGCGATCTTGTTGCAGTTTAGTGTTTTCGCCGCTTTGATGACGGCGCCTTTTTTTAGGGTGCTGCAAAGGCTGCATTCGATCCTTCCTTTATTCAGGTTGCGTTTTAAAATATCAGCGATCAGACTGTCTTCTGTATAGAGCTTTAGATCATAGGTCTTGAACCACTCAAGAAGTGGGGTCATATCATCTTCGCCAAAATTGAGGTTGATGTGGATACCGATGATGTCAAAGTGTTTGTCAAAGGTGTTTTTAGCTAAATATTGATAAAGATGCAAAAGATAAAGCAATAAGCTTGAATCCTTGCCACCACTGATCCCTATAGCGATCTTATCATTGTTTTGAATGAGACCATACTCAAGATCGGCCTTGCGCATGGCGCTAAGAATCTTTTTAATCGGTTTTGCCATAGCATGATTCTAACAATTTCTAAAAAGACTTGTCAAAATATTGCATACAATAATGAACATGCGTATACTATTGGTAGAGGGAAAACAGTGGCACAGGTTTTAAAAGAAGATGTGCGGCAAAGGATCATTGCAGCCGCCAAAAAAGAATTCTTATCTTTTGGCTATGAAGATGCCTCGATGCGTCGCATCGCTCTTGAAGCCAAGGTTACAGTGGGGAATTTATATCGCTACTTTTTAAACAAGGATCAATTATTAGAAGTGATCGTTGCTCCCTGCCTTAAAAGGATCGACCATATGATCGCTCTTTTGACAAATGAAGCGATCACTTTCGATCGCCAGGATTTTAATTTCGATTTGAGCGAAGAAGAGATCATTGCGATCATTGAAAAAATGGGAGAGGAGCTCTTTAAGATTCGCCTCAAGATGAAGGAAGAGCTCATGATCTTAATGATGGATTCAAGGCTTTCCAAAGACATCAAAAAATGGCTGGTGGCGCTTTTAAGATATCTCATCGCCAAAGGCAGTGATCCATCAAGTGCGGTTTTGGCCGAAAGTTTTGCCACTTCGATCTTTGCGGGACTTCAGGAGATCTTCTCGGAAAAGATCGATGAAGAAGTGCGTTTAAAAGTAATCAAGGGATATCTTAAGGCCTTTATGGCGATGATCGTAAAAAGAGATTATATAGGAGAGTTTTAATGGCTTTTATTGAGTTTAAAGATGTATCAAAGATCTATCATATGGGGGAAGTCGAAATAAGGGCTCTTGATGACATCTCATTTGAGATGGAAAAGGGCGAATTTGTCGTTGTTTTGGGAGCCAGCGGGGCTGGCAAGACGACGATCTTAAACCTTTTAGGAGGTATGGACACAGCTACAAGCGGGCACATCATCGTCGATGATAAGGATATTGCCGGCTTGAATGAGAAAAAGCTTTGTGATTATCGTCGCTTTGATATCGGCTTTGTCTTCCAGTTTTATAACCTTGTGCAAAACCTAACGGCTTTAGAGAATGTTGAATTGGCGAGACAAATCTCAAAAAATCCCCTAAAAGCTGAAGATGTCTTAGAACTTGTGGGTCTAAAAGAGCGTATGAATAACTTTCCATCACAGCTCTCGGGCGGTGAACAGCAGCGCGTTGCGATCGCCAGGGCTGTGGCTAAAAACCCCAAGCTGCTTTTGTGTGATGAGCCGACCGGCGCCCTTGACTATAACACCGGCAAGCAGGTCTTAAAGGTTTTAGAAGATATGTGCCATAAGCGCGATATGACCGTGGTGATGATTACCCACAACAGCGCCTTAGCTGGGATGGGCGAAAGGATCATACATGTGCGCTCTGGAAAGATCGAAAGGGTCGAATTTAATAATAATCCCCTGAAAGCCGAGGATATTGAATACTAGTATGTTTCATAAGGATACTTTGCGTCTTATAAAAAAGACCTATAAGCGTTTTTTAGCCATCTTCTTCATGGTCCTTATTGGGGTCGCTTTTATGGTGGGCCTTTTATCAAGTGCGCCATCGATGCGAAAGAGCGTCGATCGCTATTATGATGAAGAAGCCATGATGGACGCCCAGATCTATTCGTCTTATGGGTTTTGCGACGAAGATGTAAAAGCTTTAAGGAACACCAGTGGTGTAAAAGAGGTCTTTGCCACTAAATTTAAGGATCTCTACTCTAAAAACGAAATGGGCGATGTCTATGTTACAAGGGTTTCGGAAAAAGATGCCGCTGTCAATAAGATCGAACTTGTAGAAGGGCGCATGCCTTTAAAAGAAGGGGAGGCTTTGGCTTTAACTTCTTCATCATTTGCGAACTATTATGAGATCGGCGACAAGGTAGAACTCTATTTAGAAGACGATGATGTTTTGGATTATGTCGCCTATGATGAATATGAGATCGTCGGTCTTGTCAAATCGCCACTTTATATGTCATCGACCAAAGAGACCTCTACGCTTGACAATCTGGCCTTAGAGGCGGTCATCTATGTCGATAATGACGATTTAAAAAGCGAGTATTACACTTCGATCTATCTGACCCTTGAAGATACCTTTGACAAGGAGTCTTTTACTAAGGAATATGATAAAGCTTATGATCGCGCGATCTTGATGGTTGAAAATGCGGCTGAAGAACAGCAGGATTATTTAAAGAATGACTTGATTGATGAATATGAAAAAGAGATTGCAGACGGACAAAAGGAACTTGATGAAAATATCGATCTCATGAACGATGAGTTTGATAAGGCCCAAAAACATCTCGATGATGCCTATATCGAGATTGTCGTGGGAAAAAGTCAATTAGAAGCCTCAAAAACGCAGCTAGAAATGGGTGAAAAGACGATCGAAGAAAACGAGGCGATCCTTAATGCCTCTAAAAAAGAGGTCGATGCCGCTGTTAAAGAGATAGAAGAGACATCTGGCATGAGCTTTGAAGAACTCTACACGAGCGTCACCGCGGCCTATGATTCCTATAATCTCATCTTGAATCAGCAATCTTCGATCACCTCGACCAACGCTGAACTTCAAAAGCGCATCGATCAAAACTTAGAAGAGATTACTGCGCTCGAAACACAAAAAGAAGAGCTCATAAATAGTGGCGCCAGTGAAGAAGAGATCGCTTCAATTGATGAAAAGATCGAAGCTTTAAAAGCAACCAATCGTCTTTTAGAAAACGCTATTGCCAATAATACCGATGATAACTACGAGGCCTTGCTAGAAGAATTAGACGCCAGTTTCCCCGATGGAGTCGTCAATACATATACCAAATTATCACAATTAAATGATGCGATCACGCAAATTGAAGAAGGCGAAAAAGAACTAAGTAGCGCTAAGGAAGAGCTAAATGCCTCTAAGTCCCTCATTAAAACCAGCGAACAAGAGCTCGCTAATGGAGAATATCAATATAATAACGGCTTAGAGGAACTGAATCGGCAAAAATACGAGGCTCAAAAGGAAGTAGAAAAAGCCCAAAATGAGCTTGATAAGGCCAAACAGGAATTAGCGGAATTGCCCGAGGCTTCTTGGACGATCCTTTCGCGCGATAAGTCTTATTCCAGTGCGATGTATAAATCAACGATCGATCAAATGGCAGCGATCGGCTATATCTTTCCCTTGTTGTTTTTCTTAGTGGCTGCTTTAGTCTCTATGACGACGATGACGCGTTTGATCGATGAGGAGCGCTCCCAGATCGGTATCTTTAGTGCCTTGGGTTTCTCTAAGGCTCAAATCACCTTTAAATATGTCTTATATGCCCTTTTGGCTTGTCTGTTTGGGGCGATCATCGGAGTCTTTGTCGGTATGCCACTTTTCCCGCCTGTCATCTATAACACCTGGAAGCTCATGTATGATCTGCCAGAGATGAAATTAGTTTTACCGATCTCAGTAGCATTTATCGGGGTCTTCTCTTTTGCGGTCTTAGTGGTGTTTGTCACTTATGTCGTCTTACGCAAGACCTTAAAAGAAATGCCTTCAGAGCTTATGCGACCCAAAGCTCCCAAAAATGCCAAGCGGGTCTTATTAGAATATATCAAACCGCTATGGCGCGCCTTGTCTTTTACTTCCAAGATAACTGCACGCAATATCTTTAGATATAAGAGCCGCTTTTTTATGACGGTTGTAGGGGTTGCAGGCTGTACAAGCCTTTTGGTGCTGGGCTTTGGTATTAAAGATGGCATCTCTGGAGTCGTCGAGACTCAGTTCAAAGATATTTTCAGATATAACTACACTGTTAATCTGGAAGATGACTACAATACCGATAAATATGTCGATATTCTTTTGGAAGATTCTAAAAACGAGCAGGTCGTGCCCTTTATGACCTATTCGAGCCTTGTGTATCTAAGTGATGAAAGTGACAGCGACCTGACGATCACCGTCGATGTCTTTTCCGATCGCGAGATCGACCGCGTGATGAATTTAAGAGATGCCAAAAGCGGTCAAGAGCTAGAACTAGGCGATGGGGTCATCATTTCGGAAAAGTTTGCGATCAACGAAGGCTTGAAGGCGGGCGATATAATTGAGATTGAATCTTTTGACGGTCTAAAGCGCAGTGTCAAGATCGATGCGATCTGTGAGATGTATTTTAATCACTATATGTTTATGTCATCTGATACCTATGAAAAGCTCTTTAACCAAAGTGTCCACAATAGCGAGATCGCTGTGATCGCTTCCGATGTCAAACTTTTAGAGGATTTTAAAGAGGCCCATGACGATGTCGTGTCGATCTCAAATTTTGAAGCGATGATCGCTAATTTTGAAGTGATGTTAGAAGCGCTCGACATAATCATCATCGTCATTATCTTGGCGTCCGGCTCTTTGGCCTTTGTCGTTTTATTCAATCTGACCGAAGTCAACATCTCTGAAAGAAAAAGAGAGATCGCAACACTTAAGGTTTTGGGATTCAATAACCTTGAAGTGTATAGTTATATCTTTAAAGAGATCGCCCTATTAACGCTTATTGGATCGCTTATCGGATTACCTTTGGGTAAGATCGAACAAAGGCTTGTCTTAACGGTCATCAACATGGATATGGTCATGTTTGGCAATAATATCAAACCTTTAAGCTATGTCTATAGCTTGCTTATAACCTTCGCTTTTGTGATCATCGTCTTGCTTATGACATCAAAACAGCTCCGCAAGGTTGAGATGGTGGAATCATTAAAGAGCGTTGAATAAGTATTTTAAGAAAAAATAAAGTATAATGAAGAAAAGGAGGACTTTCAAATGAAATTTTATATCTGTAATCATTGTGGTAACATCATTACCAAATTAACTGATTCCGGCGTACCGGTAATGTGCTGTGGTGAAGAAATGGCTGAACTTGTCCCTGGAAGCAAGGAAGCAGCAATCGAAAAGCATAAACCCGTCATCGTCGAAGAAGATGGCAAAAAATACGCTGTTGTCGGATCGACTGTTCACCCCATGACAAACGAGCACTATATCGAGTGGATCGTGGTTGACTATGGTGATCACTATCGTGTCCATCACTTAAAACCAAACGATGAGCCCAAGGTCAAACTATGCAAGCACTGCACACCAGTTGATATCTTTGCCTATTGCAACCTACACGGCCTTTGGAAGATGGATAAGTAAAAAAACGGTTCCCTAAAGGGAACCTTTAAATTATAAGATGATCGGACCTTTTAATTCCTCTTTCATGAGGTATTCAAAGCGTTCTTGATCGAATTG
>CALUVF010000029.1 GCA_944324155.1 uncultured Erysipelotrichaceae bacterium
GATCCCTTATCCTTTCTAGTGCTCCTTCATATAATAAGGGGGTCACATAGGGATTGATCTGATAAAAAGACTTTAAAGAAATCTTGAACTTAAGATCGCCTAAAATATCGACGATGTGATCTTTGCCGTATAAGATGCTTTCTTCATCACCTAAAATGACATTGTCATCTTGATGTTTATAACTATAGATGATCGATGTGATCATTTCAAATTGGTCTTTGAGTTTTAAAGCGAGCGTTTTAAGATATTCGTCTTCCTTGGCCAAAGAGACAAAGGCCACCATGATCTCGCCGGTCTTAAAGGCTTCTTTAATAATGATATGGCGAAGCTTTAAATTATTAATGACATGCGGCCTTAAAAAATTGATAATAGCTCCAGCGTTCTTGCTTTGGATCTTACAATCTTGGGCTTCCACGATATCGTGTGAATGAGCACGATAAAACCCTAACTTACCGTTTTTAACCGGGACCTGGACTTTGTTGCGGAAACGCAGATTAGGGATTGAGGCCACCGTATCTTTGACCGCTAGATCAAGACCATTTTTAATAAGCAAGCTTTCAAGATAGTGCTTTTTTAAAACTAACTGTTCCTCATATTCTAAATGCCCCAAACAACAACCCCCGCACTTTAAATTGTATTCACATACCGGTGTTACCCGCTTTAAAGAAGTCTTTAAAAGCTCTTCGATAAGGGCGATGGCATAGTTCTTATAGGTTTTAATGACCTTAACGCGAGCCTTTTCACCTTTCAAAAGACCGCGCACAAAAATGACGAGATCGCTGTGTCTTGTGACACCATAGCCTTCAAGGGTCGTATCAAAGGCTTCTAAAACTAATACTTCGTTCTTCTTCATAATTAAAAAGAGTGAATTACTCACTCTCGTTTTGAGCATCGCTCTTCTCTTCGCTTTGAGGATTCTGTGCTTCATTTAAGGCATCGACCAATTCCGGATCAAGGGGCTCGGAAACTAGCTGGGTCGATGGTTTTTCCATCATCGCATTCTTAGTGAGCTCATAATAGATGAGATTTTCATCATCATCTAATGAATTGTAGACATTGATCGAAAGATCATACATGCGGCGCGATTCGCTCGATGTGAAATAGGTATCGACGGGCAGGGTCTCGATAACCTTCTCGTAAGCCGTCTCTACTAAAGCTTTCATATCTTCCTTAGACATATCATCAGCTGTATCGATATTGACACGAAGCTGACCGGTTGGAAGCATAACCTCGACCGCCTCGACCCCTTCTAAAGCTTCAACGTTGGCTTTGATCGTCGCTAGATTCTCATCTGTGATCGCTGGATCTAGATCGCCCGCAAAGCGCTCGCCAAGGATCGGCGTTCCGGTATTGATGGCCGAATAGATCAAGATCCCCCCTAAGATCAAGCAGGGAATGGCAATAATGACAAGTCCGCTGATGAGGACGATCGCTGACTTAGATAGTTTCTTTTTAGGTTTTTTTGTCTTTACTTGTTTTTCGCTCATTTCAAATCACCTTATAAATTCTATCACAAGTCCTTAGCGTTTGGCTAATTCTTCTTTCACGAGCTTGGAAGCCAGGGCTGGGTTAGCCTGACCTTTAGATTTTTTCATGACCTGTCCGACCAAAAAGCCCATGGCGCGATCTTTGCCGTTTTTAAAGTCGGCGATCGATTGCGGGTTTTCGTCCATAACTTCTAAGACGAGCTTTAAGATCTCATCTTCACTGGAATTTTGTTTCATGCCCTTGTCTTTGACGATCTTTAAAGGATCTTCACCATCAAGCGCCAATTCCAAAACTTCCTTGGCTTGTTTGGAAGAAATCGTCTTGGTGTCGACAAGTTCGACGATCTTAGCTAAAGATTGGGGCGTTAGCTTAGACGTGCTCAAGCTCTCGTTTTTCTTGCTTAAAAGGCCCTGCACCTCACTTAAGAGCATGTTGCATAAAAGTTTGGCATTAGAAGTATGCGAGATGGCCTCATCAAAGAAATCCGAAAGTTCCTTATCAGATAAGAGGTTTGAGGCGTCATACGCGCTTAGGCCCATTTGGTTTTGGTAACGCTCTAACTTGACATCAGGTAATTCCTTCATGCTCTTTTGGATCGTGTTGATCTCTTCTTCCTTAATAAGGATCGGGAAGATATTGGGCTCAGGAAAGTACTTATAATCGACACTGCCTTCTTTTTGGCGCATCAAGACGGTCGTTTGGCTTTTTTCATCAAAGCGGCGGGTCTCTTGCATGATCTCTTCATTATTTTCAAGCAGCGCCTTTTGTCTTTCGAATTCATAGTTAAGGGCCGTTTCGATATTGGCGATCGAGTTGAGGTTTTTGATCTCGACCTTGGTACCTAAGCTCTTGGAATCTTTTAAAGATAGCGAAACATTGATATCGCAACGCATCGAACCTTCGTCCATGCGCGCTCTTGAAACCCCGATATAAGACATGATCTGGCGCAGTTTATCGACGTATAAAGCCGCCTCTTTAGCAGTGTGCATATCTGGTCTTGAAACAATTTCGATAAGCGGAACGCCAGCCCGATTAAAATCGATAAGGCTCAGATCGTGTAAGTGGAACTGTTTGGCAGTATCTTCTTCCATATGAATACGCTCGATCCCGATCTTTTTGACTTCGTTTGCATCTAAGATCGTCAAATAACCATCTCTTCCGATCGGGTGAAATTGTTGAGTGATCTGATAACCCTTGGGCAAATCGCTATAATAATAGTTTTTGCGATCAAAGCGGACAAGCGGGTCGATCTTGAGGTTTAAGGCTGTACAAGCTTCAATCGCCTTTTTAACAGCTTCTTTATTAACAGCGGGCAAAGTCCCGGGAAGTGCCAGATCGACTTCATTAACACAGGTATTAGCTTCGGCCTTAAAGTGATAAGGAGCGCCGGAAAACATCTTGGTCTTAGTATTTAATTCCATGTGGATCTCAATACCGATCGTCATTTGATATTCCATCTTTAAACCTCCTTCACTAAGTCTTTAAGACCTGTCAAATCTTCAAATGCCTTGGCACATTTAAACATGCCGACTTCATCAAAGGCCTTGGCTGTCAAATTGACACCTAAGGGTAGGCCATCTTTAAAGCCCATTGGCAAAGTAATTGACGGTAAGCCCGCAAAATTAGCAATCACCATATGATTTTCGGCAATCAGATATTCATCGGTCAGTTCGTCTTGTTTTTCTTCGTTTTGGATATAAGGCGCTACTTTGCCACTGGCAGGAGCGATAAGCACATCGACCTTGGATAATTCCTTTAAAACACTCTCACAGACAACGCGGCGTACCTTTTGAGCTTTTTTAAAGACGCGCTCTTGATTTTTTTCAAAGAGGGAATAAGACCCGACGACAAAACGCTTTTTGATAAAGCTTGAAAAGCCTTCTGTGCGCGAATTGATCATGACCTCTTCCATACTTTCGCCCTCTTTAGAAACCCCAAAGCGCACGCCATCAAGATTGGAATGGTTAGCTGTCGCTTCGGCATTGGCGATAATGAAGTAAGTCGGGAATAAGGCTTTCATAAGATCGTTGTCAAAATGGATATGTTTGATCTTGGCACCCTTTTCTTCTAATTCAGCGATAAGCTTTAAGAAGGTTTCCTTAACTTCCAGATCGCTTAAGACATCGACGACATTATCAATAACACCAAAAGTGAGATCTTTGTATTCATAATCCAAAAGCTTAGAATATTCTAAGACCTCTTCATAAGATGAGGTCATATCAAGATCATCGCGCCCCGCTAAGACCTCTAAGGCCAAGGCGGCGTCTTGAACGTTTGTGGTAAAGTAGCCGACATGGTCTAAAGATGAGGCGTAGGGAATGACGCCATAGCGTGAGATGCGGCCATAGCTGGGCTTTGTGCCGACAACTCCACAAAAAGCAGCCGGTTTGCGAATCGAATCACCAGTATCGGTACCTAGGGCTAAAGGAGTGACCCCCGAGGCGACCAAAACCGCGCTGCCACCCGAAGAGCCGCCTGAGATCCTTTTAAGATCATAGGGGTTGTGGCAAGGTCCGATATTGGCTGTGAGGTTGCTGCCGCCCATCGCTAACTCGTCCATTGAAGACTTGGCGATCATTACTGCTCCCGCTTCCTTTATTTTTTTGATGGCAGTCGCATCATAAGGTGCAATATAGTTATTTAAGATATTGCTGCAAGCCGTTGTCCTTATGTTTGATGTCGAGAAGTTGTCTTTAACGGCGATAGGCACATTAGCCAATTTGCCGTTTGGATTTTCACACTTATCATCTTCGATTAAAGTAACGATGGCATTTAATTTTTCATTACTTTTTTTAGCCATCATACGGCTTTTAATAACAGCTTCTTCCTTTAATTTTTTTGCTTCGCTTATATTCATTTATTTCACCACCCTGGGAAGCACAAAGTGTCCCTGTCTTTGTTTTGGCGCGTTGGCCAAAGCTTTCTCTTGCGATAAGACGTGATCAGGCTCATCGTCTCTTAAGTAGGTCGTCTTGACATCAAAGGGATAGACCATTGCTTCCACATCGCTTGTATCGATCTTATCAAGCAAGGCGATCTGGGCGCTCAAGGTCACAAAATCATCTTCTAAAGACGCTAATTCTTCATCTGAAAGCCTAAACATCAAATGATTGGCATATTCTTCCAGTTTTGACTTTTCCATTTACTCCTCCATCATCTTCTTAAATTCTGCTTCGCTTAAGACTTTTACCCCTAAGCTAAGCGCTTTATCATACTTGGAGCCGGCATTTGCTCCATAGATCACAAAATCCGTTTTCTTAGATACACTCGAAGTTACCTTGGCCCCTAGACTTTCTAAAAGTTTGGTCGCTTCATTGCGCGTATAGAGCTCTAAACTTCCTGTGAGCACCACAGTCTTATCATTAAAGGGTGAAACTTTTATCTTAGCTCCTAAATATTTCATATTGACCCCAAACAAGGCCAAATTGTCGATAAGAGCCTTATTGTGCTCATCTAAAAAGAAATCGTGGACCGAGATCGCCGTGATCGCACCGATGTCGCGAATGGCCTCAAGCTCCTCGATCGATGCCTTTCTTAAAGCTTCCATTGTCTCGAATTTCTGGGCTAAGATCTTGGCGGCCTTTTCGCCGATCTGACGGATCCCAAGACCAAAGATCAGATTTTCCAGCGAGTTGTTTTTGGAGTTTTCGATCGCGGCAATGAGATTCTCAAAGGACTTTTCGCCGAATTTATCAATACTTAAGATAAGATCGCGCTTTGACGCCAAAGTATAGATATCTTCGATACTTCTTAAAAGACCCTTTTCATAAAAGACCTCGACTTTTCTTTCACCTAGACCGTCAATATTCATGGCATTGCGCGAAGCGTAGTGCACAATGCTTTGAGCAACTTTGGCAGGACAGTCCGAGTTGATGCAATAATGGGCTGCCTCACCTTCTAAGCGGTAGAGCTTGCCCCCACACACCGGGCACTTATCAGGGAAAATGAAGGGCACTTGACTGGTGTCGCGTTTTTCTTTTACGCTGCGCACGACTTCTGGGATTATATCGCCCGCCTTGCGTATGATGACCGTATCGCCAATGCGGATATCTTTTTGTTTGATCATATCTTCATTATGCAAGGTCGCATAAGAGATCGTGGAACCTTGAAGCTTGACGCTTTTTAATTTGGCATTAGGCGTGCATTTGCCCGTGCGCCCCACCGTAATAAAGATATCCTCAATAACGCTAGTAGCCTCTTCCGGCGGAAACTTATAGGCAATGGCCCACTTGGGGACACGCGAAGTAAAACCCAGGTCTTCTTGGATATCGTAACGGTTAACCTTGATGACCATGCCATCGATATCATAAGGCAGATCATGTCTGATCTTAGCGACTTCTTCGATATAATCACAGATCTCTTGTGCGTCTTTAAAAAGACGGTTCTCATCATTGACTACAAAACCCAGTTTCTTTGCATAAAGCAGGGAATCATAGTGGCTTTGGGCATTAATGTCATCAGGCACATAATACCACATGCCTTCTAGGCCTCTGGAAGCGGCGATCCTTGAATCGAGCTGGCGTATAGAGCCAGCGGCGGCATTGCGCGGGTTGGCAAACATCTCTTCATTATTTGCTAGACGTTTGGCATTTAGCTCGATAAAACTTTTTTTCGGCATATAGATCTCGCCCCTTATCTCATAGGGCGCTTTATATGGTATGACCTTGGGGATCGAGCGAATGGTTCTTACATTAGATGTAACATCTTCTCCTTCGATTCCATTACCTCTGGTGGTCGCTTGTTTAAAGTGACCATCTTCATAAAAAAGGTTCATCGCTAAGCCATCGATCTTATATTCGACACAAAAATCAATCGCTCCATAGACATCAGTTATCTTTTTAAGCCAGGCCTTTAATTCTTCATAAGAGAAGACATCGCCCAAAGAAAGCATCGGACGAGAATGGCGGACCTTTTTAAATTCGCTCAAGACTTCATAACCAACTCTTTGGGTGATCGAATTCTCATCATAGGCCTCGGGGTGTTTGGCTTCAAGATCTTCTAATTCTCTAAACAAGGCGTCGTATTCACTATCGGGTATAGTGGGTTTATCCAAAGTGTAATATTCATAAGAATAACGCTTTAAAAGCTCTCTTAATTCTTTGATCCTAGCAAGTTCTTTTTCCATAGCTAAATAATTATATCATGTCTTAAGAAATTCGCACCTCAAAAAAAGAGAGCTCTTGCCCTCTTTATTTGTTTAGACCCTCTAAAATGTCTTCGATCCGCTTGGCTTTATCAAAACTGTCATCGAGGACGAAGTTTAGTTCCGGGATCTTGCGGATATTTAAGCTCTTGGCCAGTTTTGATCTCAAATAACCCTTGGCTTCATTTAATTCCTTAAGGCGTTTGTGACCATCATAGAAGGTCACATAGATCGTGGCGTAAGACAGGTCTCTTGTCACCTTGACCTCTGTTATTGAAACAAAGCGCAGTTTGGGATTCTTAGTATCACTTAAAAGGATACGGTTTAATTCTTTTAAGATGATGCCATCTAAATGAGCGATCTTAGCACTCATTATTCGACCTTCACTTCTTGATCCTCAAAGAGTTCGATCATATCGCCCTCTTTGATGTCGTTGTAGTTTTCAATGGTCATACCGCACTCATAACCGCTGGTGACCTCTTTGACATCATTTTCAAAGCGGCGCAAAGAAGCTAGTTTGCCAGTATAGACAACAATGCCATCGCGGATCAGGCGGACCTTAGAATCACGCACGGCCTTACCTTCTAAAACCATACAGCCGGCAATCGTACCGATCTTAGATACCTTATAGGTCTTGCGCACTTCAGCCATACCGATGACCACTTCTTCATAGACCGGTGCAAGCATACCTTTCATGGCCGCTTCCATTTCTTCAACGGCTTTATAGATGATATTGTGCAAGCGGATCTCGACCCTCTCTTCTTCCGCCTTACGTCTGACATTGGCATCTGGTCTGACATTAAAGCCATAGATCACCGCCTTGGCAGCGCTTGCCAACATGACGTCGCTTTCTGAGATCGCACCGGCTTGATAGCGAATGACATTGACCTTGACACCATCGACATCGATCTTTGATAAAGATGAGGCTACCGCTTCCGCCGTTCCTTGGACATCAGACTTAACGATGATCGGGATCTCTTTGACCTCACCGCTTTCGATCTGCTTAGCTAAAGCGTCAAGTGACATGGCACTTGTGATATTGCGCTCATGTTCGATCTTTTGGCGCAGGCGCTTTTCAGCGATCACACGGGCTTCCTTATCAGTCTTAAAGATCTTAAATGAATCACCGGCAACCGGTACATCATTTAAACCAGTGATCTCGACCGGGGTCGAAGGAAGAGCCTCTTTGATCTCACGACCTGTATCATCGATCATGCGGCGAACCTTGCCATGGGTCACGCCAGCGACGATCGAATCGCCCTGTCTTAGGGTCCCATTTTGTACTAAAAGGGTCGCAACGGGACCTTTGCCCTTATCAAGTTTGGCCTCGATAACGGTTCCAGTGGCCATCTTTTTCGGGTTGGCCTTAAGCTCTAAGACTTCTGCCACAACTAGGATAGTCTCAAGGATATCCTTGATCCCGGCTCCGGTTTTGGCCGAACAGTTGACAAAGATCGTATCGCCGCCCCAATCTTCCGGCATCAAGCCAAGATCGGCCATCTCGCTTTTGACGCGGTCGGGATTAGCTTCACTCTTATCGATCTTATTGACTGCCACGATGATCGGGACATTGGCTGACTTGGCATGGTCGACTGCCTCTTTGGTCTGAGGCATGACGCCATCATCGGCTGCTACGACGATGATCGCGATATCAGTCATCTGTGCCCCACGGGCGCGCATGGCCGTAAAGGCCTCATGCCCTGGCGTATCTAGGAAGGTGATCGGGCGATCATTGATCGTGACCTGATAGGCCCCGATGTGTTGCGTGATACCGCCAAATTCGCCTTCCACTACCTTGGTCTTGCGGATCGCATCAAGCAGCGTCGTCTTACCATGGTCGACATGCCCCATGATCGTGACGATCGGAGCTCTTTCCTTGAGATCTTTAGGGTCGTCCGTTTCATCATCTTTCAAAGATTCATTTTCGTTAAATTCTTCTTTGGTCGCCTCGATCCCAAATTCCATACAGACGAGCTCGACTGTTTCATCATCGAGTACTGAATTGATCGTGACCATCTTTGACATCATAAATAGAAGCTTGATGATCTCGCTGGCACTGCGCTGACATTTTTCAGCTAAGCCTGCCACCGTAATCCCTTCTTGATAGGTGATCGCTTCGATCTTTTCCTTTTTTTCAAAGGCGTGATCATTAGGACGATTGAAATTTCGTTTTTTATTATTGTTTTTACGATTCTGTTTCGCCATTTTTGATACCTCCTTCTTCTTTGATCATTGCATCTTTAAAGCCCTTCGAGGTTATCCCCAGAGCCTTAATATTCCGCTTGCCGATCGCTTGAGAGATTTCTTGACTCTTGTATTTGTCGCAATAGGCAAGTTTATAATAGTGAATCTTTTTTAAGAAACGCTCTTTGGTCTTTTGAGAAGTGTCCAAAGCCAAGACTAGATATTCGACTTCGCCTTTTTTAAGGCTTTCAAATAAGGCATCAGACAAGACCACTTTTTTGGCGCGATAAGCCAATCCCAAGAGGTTTAAAAACTTATTCGCCACTTATGACCTCTTTGATCTGGGCGTAGAGCTCATCGCTGATCTTGACTTCTAGCGCATGCTCGAGGCTCCTTTTTTTAATTGCCGTCTCTAAGACTGCGAGATCTTTTTTGATATAAGCCCCCTTGCCTGGCGCTTTGCCCTTTAAATCAAGTGCTACCGCGCCCTCTTTATTTCGAACGATCCTTAAAAGATCTTTCTTGGGCCAAGATTCATTAGTGACAACACAACGGCGCATCGGGATCTTTTTCATAATTAATCCTTATCGTAGTAATCGTCGTATTCATCAAAATCAATATCGTCATTGATCCAAGAGTTGGCCTCTTCCTCTTCTTCGCGGGCTTTGATCTCTTCTAATTCTTCTTCCGAATACTCGATTTTGAGATCAGAATCCTGGTCATGGCGCAATTCACTGGCTCTTAGACGACGGTTGTCATCTTCTTTTTTCTTGCGGCGACGGGTGGGCTTAGCCTCTTCTTCTTTTTTCGAAGCGCCGGCAATGTCTTCAAATTTGGAAACGTAGTCACTCTTTACTTCGCGTGTGCGCTTGGGCTTAGTAACGACCTCTTCTTTAGCTGGCTCTTCCTTTTCTTCTTGCATAGCTGAAGCTTCTTTTACTTCTTCTTCGATTTTTTCGTCTTCTTCTTTTTCTTCAAAGACAGTATCAGAAGATGGTTCTTCCTCTTTATCTAGAGCCTTATCTTCTGAAGAGATGACCTCAACTTCTTCGTCCTTGTCGCTTTGTGCCATCTCATCAAGGGCATCTTCAAATAAGTCGCCCTCATTAGCTAATTTTTCATCAAATTCGGCTTTCCGTTTTAAGGCTTCTTCCTGTTGTTTCTTGAAGGCCTCTTCTTCTTTTTCTTTCTTGATGCGGATCTGATCTTCTTCAAATTCTAAGACCTTAGCTTCAACATCAATGCCCATCTCTGCGACATCACTTTGGGTCTTGATGTCGATCTTGCGGTTGGTGAGCTTAACAGCTAACTTGGCATTTTTACCGCGTTTGCCGATCGCTTTAGAGAGCTCATCATCACCAACAACCGCTACTAAAGGACGGTTAGGGCGTCTTAAACGCTTGGCGATCTCTTCTTCGCTCAAACCTTCAAGATCTTCATCGGCATAGAAACATGCCTTGACTTCGGCTGGTGAAAGAGCGTTTTTCACAAGCTCGCCGATATTGTCGTTCCATAAGAAGATATCGATCTTTTCGCCTTTGATCTCTTGAATAATGCTTTGGATACGTGTCCCGCGTGGCCCAATGCAGGCACCGATCGGGTCGATCTCTTCACTTTTGGAATAGACTGCTACCTTAGTACGCTCGCCAGCTTCTCTAGCGATCGCGCGGATCTCGACGACACCTTGAGAGATCTCTGGCACTTCTTTTTCTAAAAGGCGTTTGACAAACATCGCATCAGCACGCGATAAGATGACCTGCGAACCCTTTGAGTTCTTGGCCACTTCCTTGATGACGCAGCGGATCTGCTGGCCTTCGCGGTATCTTTCAAGAGGAATCTGCTCACTTTTTAATAAGATACCGATCGTGTTTTTAAGATCGACCAAGACAAATTTTTCTTCGACCGTCTTGATGATCCCGCCGACTAAATCATAGACCTTATCTTTGTATTCATCATAGACCCTTTGTTTCTCAAACTCTTTGATCCTTTGTTTAAGCATGTTTTTGGCGATCATGACCGAAGAGCGGCCGATTTCATGGAAATCGACTTCTTCCGCAATGCTTGCACCAACCTGAGCTTCTGGGTCGATCTTTTTGGCATCACTCAAGCGAATGTCGAGGGTGTCATCAAAATCATCGCTGTCATCTGCTACGACATCATAGTCATGATAGATCTTCATCTCTTTTGGGGTGATCTCAACCCGAATCTTGGCCTCTGGGGCGTCCATATCCCTTTGATAGGCTTTGGCGATCGCCTCTTTTAAGACCTCCATGATAAAGTCGGGATCGATCTTGCGATCATCTTCAAAAAGTCGCAAGCTTTCGATAAAATCTTTGTTTTTTAAATCAATACCGCTCATTTTCTTACTCCTTTAAAACTTAACTGCTAAACGGATAAATTTGATATTTTCATAAGGCATGGTCAGCTTTTTGCTTAAAGCCTTATCTTTATAGGCCAGAGTGATCATTTCATCATCGGCCGCTAATAAGTCGCCATAGTACTCTTCCTTGTCCTTAGTTTTTATAAACACATAAGAGCCAATCGCCTTTTTAATGGCTTCCCTGGTCTTGAGCTCTTTTTCAAGCCCCACAGTATGCACATCTAAAAGATAGGCGTCCTCGCCTTCATCAAACCCGTCTAAGACTTCAGATAGACGATCTGATAGAAGGGCGATCTTATCAAGATCAAGCGAGGCGTCGATAGCGACATCGAGCACCATTTCACCCTGCCTTTTAAATAATTTCATACTGTCGAGTTGCAAATCTTCTTCTTTGAGCACATCTTTGAATGCTGTTTCGATCTTCTTTAAATCCACGTGACCTCCTTAAGCATAAGATAAGGAGTGGTTTTACCACTCCTTTTTCTATATTCTAGCAACTATCTTCGCACTTGGCAAGCTAAAACAGGCTCATTTGGTTTGATTCATCAAGCCCTTCTAAGACCCCGAGATCTTCAAATTTGCGAAGGAGGGTATTAGAGAGCTGGGTGCGGTTGAGCAGGTCCTCTTTTGAGATAAAGGGTCTTTCATTTCGCGCCTTGACGATGCTTTCGGCCACGTTATCACCTAACCCATCCAAGATCTTAAAGGGCGGTATGATCTCGTGGTGATCTTCGGGATTCACCAAAAATTCCTTGGCCAAAGAGCGATTGATGTCGATATTGGAAAGGCGATAGCCCCTTTCCGCCATCTCAAAGCAGATCTCAAGCGTATCATAGAGGTCCTTCTCTTTCTTGCTGGCTTGATTTTGTGGATTCTTAGAGAAGATCTTTTCTTCTAATCTCTCCATATGAGATTTAATGACAACGGCGGGCTCCTTCATGATCTTGATGTCATAGGCGTCGCAGCGCAAAGAGAAATATGAGACATAGTAATATTCGGGATAGTAGACCTTAAACCAGGCGATTCTCACCGCCATGATGACATAGGCGACCGCGTGAGCCTTGGGGAACATATATTTGATCTTTTTGCAGGACTCGATATACCACTTGGGCACGTCGTGTTCTAACATCAAAGCTTCCTGATCCTCACTTAGACCTTTGCCCTTTCTGACCTTTTCCATGATGTCAAAGGCATTTTTAGAGGGTAAGCCATAACCCATCAAAGTGACCATGATATCATCACGACAACCGATGACATCTTTTAGGGCGATGCCGTTTTCGATGAGGTCTTTCGCGTTGTTGTTCCAGACATCGGTGCCGTGTGAAAGCCCTGAGATCTGGACGAGTTCCGAAAAGGTCTTGGGGCGCGTCAATTCTAAAATGCCCCTAACAAAGCGCGTGCCAAATTCTGGAAGACCGCAGGCCCCGGTCGTCTCTTTGTAAAGTTCATCTTCAATGCCCAGGGCTTTGGAGCTATAAAACAAAGACATGACCTTAGGGTCATTCATCGGGATAGACTTGGGATCGATGCCGGAGATATTCTGTAAAAGGCGCATGGCCGTGGGGTCGACATGTCCTAAGATATCAAATTTGAGGACATTGTCATGGATATCGTGGAAATCGAAGTGCGTGGTGCGCCAAACTGCCGAAGGATCGTTGGCTGGGTATTGAACGGGCGTAAAATCATAGACTTCCATATCTCTTGGAATGACGATGATGCCGCCCGGGTGCTGACCGGTCGTTCTTTTAACGCCCTCACAACCTGAAGCCAGTCTCTGTCTTTGGGCCCTTGACATACTCTCGATTCCCATTTCTTCGCAATAGCCGCTGACATAGCCAAAGGCCGTCTTCTCTGCGACCGTCGAGATCGTGCCGGCTCTAAAGACGTGATCTTCACCGAATACTTCCCGCGTAAAAAGATGAGCTCTTTCCTGATATTCCCCTGAGAAATTCAAATCGATATCCGGAACTTTGTCGCCATTAAAGCCCAAGAAGGTCTCAAAAGGAATATCCTGCCCATCACCACGCATTTTGCTGGCACACTTTGGACAGATCTTATCTTCTAAGTTATAGCCGGAAGCGACAGCTTTGGGATCTAACCATTCAAGATGTTTGCACTTGGGGCAGATGTAGTGCGGTGGCAAAGGGTTGACTTCCGTAATTCCTGCCATCGTTGCGACTAATGATGAGCCTACACTGCCTCTAGAACCGACGAGATAACCGTCTTCGTTAGACTTCTTGACAAGCAGGTGCGAGACATAATAGATCACGCCATAACCATTACCGATGATGGCGTCGAGTTCTCTTTTTAAACGCTTGGCGATATTTTCATCAAGCGGGTCTCCATATAATTCCCTAGCTCTGGTGTAGACGATATTTCTTAAAAGATCATCAGAACCGTCGATGATCGGGGTATAGAGCTTAGAGTGAATTGGATTGACCACTTCGATCTTATCGGCGATCATATTAGGTGTGTCGATGACAAGCTCCCTTATGAGCTTTTCATCTTCTAACCACGCAAAGCTTTCTAACATCTCTTTGGTGTTTCTGAAATGTTGATTAGGCAAAGAGGCATGATGGCGCGTGTCACGATCATATATATATAAGGGGTGATGGGCCCCACCGATCCCCATGGCATTGATATAGACATCACGCAGGATCTTTTCATCTTTAAAGACATAGTGGACATCACCGCTGACCAAGACCGGTTTATTTAAACTGTGGGCACAATCGATGATAAGCCTTAAGATCTCTTTAAGACGCTCTAAAGTAAAACTCTGGCGATATTCATATAGGTGGCGATAGTTTTCTAAGGGCTGTATCTCGATGTAATCATAAAATTCCATGGCCTTTAAAAGCTCGTCTTTTGACCTCGTGTGGGCCAATTCAAAGACCTCGCCATTTAAACAAGAAGATCCGATCAAAAGATTTTGACGATATTTTTCGAGGGTCTTTTTTAAGATCCTGGGCTCTGCCACGACATCGCCGCCTTCACCCTTGCCCTTGGCATTCATTACGGCCAGGGTCTTGGTGTGTGATATAGAAATAAGCTTAAAGAGATCTTTAAGTCCCTCTCTATTTTTGACAAGCAAGGTCGTATGGAAGGCGCTTTTTTTATTAGAGGCCTCTTCATCTTGAAAAGCACTGAGCTCGTTTAGTGTATTGACCCCTTTTTTTCTGACGTCCTTAAGCATGAGGTTAAAGACTTGGGCTAAGACTTCGGCATCATAGTCGGCCCTATGGGCGACTTCTTCGTTATATTCAACACCATAAAGCTTAGCCATATTGCCTAAGCGGTAGGATCTTCTTTTAAACATCGAGCGCGCGAGATCCAGCGTATCGATGACCGGGTTTTTTAAGGGCGCGATATTTAAGCGCTTTAGTTCTTCATTTAAAAAACCATAGTCAAAAGAGGCGTTATGGGCCACCAGAGTGTAGTCTTTGATGAAATCAAGGATCTCATCTTTAGCTTCTTTAAAGCTGCGGGCCTTTTCTAGCATCGCATCGTCAATGTGGGTCAAAGCCTTGATGTTGTTAGTGAGCTTGTGGGGTGGTTTGATGAAGAAGTCTTTGCGGTCAATGATATTTCCGCGCTTCATCAAAACAGCACCAAATTCGATGATGGAATCAAAATGGGAACTGAGCCCAGTGGTCTCAAGGTCAAAGACGACATAGGTCTCATCACTTAAAAGGCGCTCGTCACTGTTATAGACAATGTCAAGACTTCCTTTATAGACATTGACCTCCGCTCCATAAATGATCTTAAAATCACGTTTCGGATCTTTTTTAAGCAAACTCTCTAAGGTCCTTTGGGCGTTGGGGAAGGCTTGGGCGACGTAGTGATCAGTAATGGCGACGGCTTTATGTCCCATATCAAAAGCAGCTGTAACGATCTCTTCGACATCGCAAACCCCGTCCATTTCCGACTTGTTGGAATGAGTGTGAAGTTCAACGCGCTTACTTTCTTCATCATCTTTCAATTTTCTTTCATAGGGCACAAATTCGACCATATCGGGGAAAAAGAGATAGTCATTAGAAAAAGTATCGTAGCGATAACTGCCATAAAAGAGCGCTTTTTTGCCATCTTTATATTCTTTTAGATCCTCGCTTTTAAAACGGGCGCTTTCAAAAATCTTGGCAATGCAGGCATTGTCTTCATCTTTGATATATAGCGTCATGATCGTCGTATTATTCTTGGTGGTCGTCGTATCGACTTTGAAGATGATGCCTTCAATGACGATCTTTTCCATCGTCTCATTAAGATCGTCAATCTTGATTTTGGTGTAATTTTTAGGATCGCTCTTACGGCGATAATTGTTTGTCTTGACTTCTTTTTGGACCTGGGGCTTAGGGCTTGGCGTGAGCACCTTGGTCTCGATGACTAACTCCTTGTCTTTGGCGTAGTCAAAAGAAAGCTTAGCGTGATAACCTAGATCATTAAAGTAGGCAATAAGATCATTAAAATGCCCTTCATCACTTTTAAAGTGTTTTTCATCGTCATACTCAAGACACAGGCCATCATCGCTTAAGCGTGGCAGGACACTTTTAAAAAGGCCGCCGTGATGTTTGGCATAATCTTTGATGTAAGAAATAACCTCACAAAGCGAAAGTTCTGAGACCTCGGTCTTATAAAATACTTCAACCTCATGATCTAAGGACTTGGCGATATATTCCTTTAAAACGGCATCAAGACGAAAAGGCAGACACTTGTAAAGCGCCACCTTTATAAGCAAGCGATCTGCTTTTTTTAAATACAAAACATCTAAGAGTTCGAGGCCCTTAAAATAAATCTTGTCACTTTCATCAAGGGCATATTTATCAAAAAAATAATTTAAGTCGAATTTCATTTTGCCAACTTCTCTAAGGCCGCCTTGGCCGCTGCTTTTTGCGCATCTTTTTTAGAATGCCCTTCCCCAAGACCATACGTCAAGCCATCGATCTTGACCGCTACCTTAAAGGTCGGATTATTAGAGGGGCCAAAGGATTCGATCGTCTCATAGCTGATCGAACGTTTGGTGTCGGCTTGGACAAATTCCTGGAGCTTGGTCTTGTAGTCGTCATTTAAATAAAAGGCGTCGCTTTTAACATAGGGACCGACTAAAAGATCTAAAAACTTAAAGGCGTTTTCTGCACCACTGTCAAGATATATCGCCCCTAATAAGGCCTCAAACATATCGGCGATGATGCTGGAGCGCTCACGACCCCCACTTTTTTCTTCCCCACTCCCTAAAAGTAAGAAGCGGTTTAAATGATACTTGCGCACATAGGTCGCTAAGGCATTCTCACAAACTAAGGCCGCCCTTAATTTGGTCATCTGACCTTCGTCTAAGGCTGGCTTTAAATGATAGAGCTTGGTCGATGTCCAAAGTTCAAGGACCGCATCGCCCATAAATTCCAAACGTTCGTTATCGCCCTTTTCTTTTCCATGTTCATTAAAATAAGAGGAGTGGATAAAGGCTTGGTCGATCAATTCGCGATTTTTATATTTGATTCCATTTTCTTCTAAAAAATCATAAATACTCATACGTTGCTATTATACATTAGAAAAGAAGATCATGTTGATGAAATATATTTTCATTAATCGAATTGCGAGCCATATAAAGCGGCATAGAAACCTTTTTTCGCCAATAATTCCTCATGACTGCCGTTTTCGATGATCTTCCCGCTTTCAAGGACATAGATCTGGTCAGCCTTTTGAATGGTCGACAAGCGATGGGCGATCACAAAACTCGTCTTATCCTTCATGAGCTCTAACATCGCATCTTGAATAAGCATTTCGGTATGAGAATCGACGTTAGAAGTTGCTTCATCAAGGATCAGCATCGAAGATGGCAAGATCATGGCTCTGGCAATTGTCAAAAGCTGCTTTTGGCCCTTGGAGATATTGATGCCATCATCTGAAATGATCGTATCATAGCCTTTGGGCAAAGACATGATAAAGTCATGAATATGTGCTTTCTTAGCGGCTTCGATCACCTCTTCGAGCTTGATATCAGGATTGGCGTAGGCGATGTTTTCAAAGATCGTCCCTTCAAACAGCCAGGTATCTTGTAAGACCATGGCAAAAAGCGAGCGCAGATTATCGCGTTTAAGCTTATTGATGGGGATGCCATCGATATAGATAGCACCCTTATTTATCTCATAAAAGCGCATCAAAAGATTGATGATCGTCGTCTTACCAGCACCCGTTGGTCCAACTAACGCGATCATTTGACGGGGCTTGGCTTTTAAAGAAACATCGTAGAGGATCTCTTTTTTATCATCATAAGAGAAGAAGACATGGTCAAATACCACTTCACCTTTAACGTCCTTGATTTCAATGGCCTTTGGATCGTCGGGCCTTTCACTTTTCTCATCTAATAAATTAAATACCTTTTCAGCCGAAGAGATCGCTGATTGGATCTCTGTGATGATCATGGCAGTCTCATTGATCGGCCCTGAGAAGCGTCTTGAATACATGACAAATGATGAGATATTGCCCAAAGAGATCATTTTATGAAGGTAGAAGATCGCCCCGAAACAAGAGATGATGGCCAAGCCTAAATTGTTGATGAAGTTGACCGTCGGACCCATGATGCTGCTTTCATATTCCGCGTTGTAATAGGCATTTGAAGCCGCGCTGTTTTTTTCGTTTTATTGTTTTAGGAAACTGTCTTCTTGTACATAGGCCTTGATCGTCTTGTTGCTTGTAAGCATCTCTTCGCTAAATCCATTTAGTTCGCTTAAACGGCGAGAGCGAAGACGAAAAAGCGGCTTAACTTTCTTTAGACGATAGCGGGCGATAAAAAAGGCCAAAGGTAAAGTAAGGGCAAAGATCAAAGACAAAGGCACTGAAATCGTAAGCATCATCACAAAAGATCCCACGACCGTCACAAAGCCGGTCAAAAGTTGCAGGATATCACTTGATAAAGAAGTATTGATATTGTCGATATCATAAGAGATCCGCGAGACAATGCTGCCAGGCTGGTGCTCGTCAAAATAGCGTATGGGAAGTTCGCCCAAATGTTTAAAGACATCTTGACGCAAATTATAGGTGATCCTTTTAGACACCTCAATAAGCAAGAGCTGCAAAAGATATGAAAGCAGCGCATTTAGCGCATATGCCCCTAACATCAAAAGGGCAAAAGATATGACCTTATGAAAAGATACACCAATCATATCGATGGCTTTACCCATCAAATAAGGAGCGATCAGAGCCATCAGGTTCGCTATAAGCATTAGTGCAAATGCCGATAGGATCAAATATTTAACGCTCTTTAGATAAGACAAAAGGCGCCATATAGTATGTTTATTCAAAAAGTGCACCTCCCATCTGCGATTTCGCGATCGCATCATATAAAGGACAACTCTTTAAGAGCTCTTCGTGCTTTCCGCGCGCGATGATCTCGCCCTTATCTAAAACCAGTATTTCATCGGCGTGTTTTAGGCTTGAGATGCGTTGTGAAATGATGATCTTAGTTTTAAGAGAAAGATATTTATCGATCATCTCTCTTAAAAGGGCGTCGGTCTTATAATCTAGGGCGCTGGAGGCATCATCTAAGATGATCACATCAGCCTTTGAGCTCACCGCCCGAGCGATATATAAGCGCTGCCTTTGACCGCCTGAAAGGTTGGACCCCTTGGAGTTGAGCTTGTTTTCAAGCTGAGACGGGCGCTCTTTGACAAAATCAGCTTTCGCGATCTTTAGACCCTTTTCAATATCTTCTAAGGGGAGGTGGCGCTTAAAATCGACATTGTCTTTGATCGTTCCCTCAAATAAGAAATCATTTTGTAAGGCAACGCCAAAATGCGAGCGCAGCTCCTTTAGGGAATAAGAGCGGATATCTCTTCCTAAAATATAAATATGGCCGCTTCTTGCCTCATAAAAGCGCAACAAGAGCTCAAGGATCGTGCTTTTGCCCGAACCAGTAGGACCAATGATCCCCAAGGTCTTGCCAGGATCGAGCTTAAAGCTGATATTTTTTAGATCATCACTTTTAGAAAGATAGGAGAAGCTGACATCATCAAATTCGATGATCGCTGAGCTTTTTATTTCTTTATCGTCGATCACTTCAAATTCATCGTGCGTCTTTAAAATTGCCTCGATCCTGTCGCTTGAGGCGATGCCCTTAGATGCCATAATGAAAATTCGTCCGATCGACATCGTGGCATTTGAGATGATCGTAAAATAGTTGCTGAAGGCAATGATCTTGCCAGTCGTGCTAAGACCTTCCGTAACTAGATATGCCCCGATAATAATGACAAGAGTCAAGCCGACATACATAAAGAAATTCATTAACGGATTGATGATCGCCATGGTTTTGGAGGCTTTTTTCTCTTGCTCAGATAAAGCCTCATTGACAAATGCATAGCGTTTCCTTTCATAAGTGACCTTTGATAAGGCCTTGATGACCCTCACGCCCCAGGCGTTTTCGCGAACTACGCCCGTCATCTTATCGATCGCCACTTGGACCTTGGCGTATAGTGGGATCCCTTTTTTAGAGCGATAGTAGACAAGGTAGGCGATAAAGGGCAGGGTCAAGAATAAGATAAGAGCCAAGAAAGGGTCGAGCATAAAGGTGATGATAACACCACCCACTAAAAGGATCGGGGCCCTGACGCCCATTCTTTGCATCATGCCGATGAATTGGTGGATATTATAAGTATCAGAAGTAAGGCGTGATTCAAGTGATGGGATCGTATATCTATCGATTGTTTGGCTTGGAAGATTGATCGTTTTTTCAAAAAGATCATGGCGGATCTTTTGCGTGGCGTCCTTGGCGGTCCTAGAGGCCAAACGATTGGCCTTGATATCAAAGATCCAGCCCAAAACGGCAATAAGGACCATGATGACACCATAAAAGATGATCAAAGAAAGATCGTTTAAAGGCGTGACTTCATCGATCACATAAGCTAAAAGATATGGCAACAAAAGCACCATGACAGCGGCTGTCGTCTTCATAAAGAGACCCCATAAGATCACTTTAAGCATGGGCTTTAAATATCTTTTTAAGAGTTCCATTAATTAAATGATAATTACTTTTTAAATATCAGGCAATAAAACCTTCACTTCTTTTTAAGACTTTATGGATATATTCTTGATATTCATCAAACTTTAAAAGGATCTCTTGAGCATCTTTTTTAGCTGCTGACATGATCTTTTGATCTTTAAAGATATCCCCTAAGACAAAGTTTGGTAGACCGCTTTGTCTTATCCCGAACATATCACCCATTCCCCTAAGCATGAGGTCGGCTTTAGCGATCATAAAGCCATCGTCACTCTTGACTAAGACCTCTAAACGCTTGAGGGCCCTTTCGTCCTTAGAAGAAGTCATGAGAAAACAATAACCTTGGTGGTTTGAACGTTTGATCCGCCCTCTTAATTGATGTAACTGTGACAATCCGAAATGTTCGGCGTCCATAATGATCATCGCTGTGGCACTTGAGACATTCACCCCAACTTCTACTACAGTGGTCGCAATTAAGATCTTGGTATCGCCTTTGGCAAAGTCATTCATCACGCTTTCTTTTTCGGCACTTTTTAAACGTCCATGCAAAACAGCATACTTTTGCGAGCTAAAATACTTTTCGACCATCGCCTTAATCTCAGCGATCGAAATAGCCTTAAAGTCCTCATTTTCTTCAATGGCTGGAGCGACGATATAGATCTTCTGTCCCTTTTTTAACAAAGCTTCGATCTCTTCTTTAATCAAAAAAAGATCATCACTTTTATAAAGTTTGGTGATAACTTTTTTGCGACCCTTTGGTAAGGTCATGATGGCCGAGATATCCATATCGCCATAAAGCGCACTGGCTAGGGTCCTTGGTATAGGGGTAGCCGACATCAAAAGAAAGTCGACTTCTTTACCCTTTTCTAAAAGCTTTCTTCTTTGAAGGACCCCAAAGCGCTGCTGCTCATCGGCGATGACCAAGCCTAAGTTTTGATAGATGACATCATCACTATATAGGGCGTGAGTCCCCACTAAAATATCGATTGCGCCTTTTTTTATCTGTTTTAAAAGCTTTTCACGCTCTTTGGTCGATGATGTCAACAAAGCCACTTTGATGCCAAATTTAGCCAGATCTTTTTGAATTGAATCATAGTGCTGACTGGCCAAGATCTCAGTTGGTGCCATGATCACTCCCATATAGCCCTTAAGATAATTAGCTAAAAGCGCGATGGTCGCCACGATCGTCTTGCCCGATCCCACATCGCCTTCTAAAAGACGATACATGGGAGTCGGACCTTTAAGATCGTCCAAGATCTCATCAATAGCCTTATGTTGATCCTTGGTGAGCTCAAAGCTTAGCCCCCTAATAAAATCTTCAATTATCTTAAGATCAAAGTTTTTTACTTGACGCTTGATCTTGGTTTTATCACGGATACTTAAAAGTGCTACATAAAACGCTAAAAATTCACTGTATTTTAAACGGGCCAGGGCCTTTTTTAGGCTTTCGATATCACTTGGCACATGGATTGCGCGCAAAGCTTTTTCATATGTGATCAAGCCGTGCTTATTTTCATATTCAAAAGGCAGACCATCATCGATCGTCGTCATATTTTTAAGCGTAAAGGCGATGATCTTTTTGATGTCGTTTTGAGTGATCCCGCTTTTTAAAGGATAAAGCGGAACGATGCCCAAAACATCGTCGGGATCTTTGTCATAGTAATTGGTGAGCGTTACCTTACCATCGCCCTTATAGATCCCGATACACAATATTTCTTTTTCTATATTCAAGGATTTGGCCCAAGGGCGATTAAAGATCGTCAAAGATAATTCGTGCTCATCTTCAATCACGACATTAAAATGCGTTATAGCTTTTTTGCCATAGCGAAAGGTAGAGGCTGGCCTTGAGATCCGGCCTTTAAAGATGACGCGCATGCCGACCTTAAAATCCCGATAAGGCGTTATAGATAAATAATCATAGCGATAGGGATAATAGCTTAAAACTTCTTCAACACTATTAATATTAAGCTGTTTTAAGATCTCTAGACGACGTTTGGTATATTTCAGTTTACTTAATTCCATCACTTAATTATAGTAGCCAGTTTTAAAATTCCGACTTATTTATTCTTGAACTGCGCGACATAAAGGTGGGCATAGAGCTTATCTAGGGCGATAAGCTCTTCATGAGTCCCTCTTTCTTTGATCTCGCCTTCTTCGATTACCAGAATCTCATCGGCGTTTTTGATTGTACTTAAACGATGTGCCACGACGATCGTCGTACGCTTTAAGGCCAAGCGGTCCAAAGCCTCTTGGATCAATAGCTCGGTAGTGTTGTCTAAGGCACTGGTGGCTTCATCAAGAATTAAGATCGGCGGGTTTTTCAAAAAGACCCGGGCGATCGATAGACGTTGTTTCTGACCACCGGAAAGCTTGACCCCTCTTTCCCCGACTTGAGTATCAAAACCGTCGGGAAGATCTTTGATAAAGTCATAAATATTAGCTGCTTTGGCGGCATTGACAACCTCATCATAGGTCGCATCTAATTTTCCATAAATGATATTGTCATAGATCGTGCCGTTAAAGAGGAAGACATCTTGCTGGACGATACCGATCTTATCACGCAGGGTCTTAAAACTAATGTCTTTGATGTCGATCCCATCGATCTTGATATCGCCGCCAGTGACGTTATAAAAGCGTGGTAAAAGATGGCAAATGGTCGTCTTGCCTCCTCCTGATGGTCCAACCAGCGCTAATGTCTTGCCTTCTTCTAATTTAAAAGAGACATCTTTAAGGACCGGTTTTTTCTTGTCATAGGCAAAAGAGACCTTATCAAAAGCGATCTCTCCTTTAAGATCAGGATAATCCTTGCCTCCATCAACTTCCTCTTTTTGGTCGATAACCTCTAAGAAACGCTCAAAACCCGTCACGCCGTTTTGGTATTGTTCGCTGAACTGGATCAAAGTCGTGACCGGGGTGATGAAGAGATTGACGGAAACGATAAAGGTCGAATAATCGCCAAAGGTGATCTGATTATTAAAAAGGAAGAGACCACCTGATATTAAGACGATGACGTTGAAGATGTCGGTGACAAAGCTCGTCGAAGAATAAAACTGGCCCATGGCCTTATAGGCTTTAGAGCGCGAGGCAACATATTCTTTGTTTCCGACCTCAAACTTTTCTTCCTCTTTTAAAGCGTTATTAAAAGCTTTGGTAACACGTATGCCTGAGATCGAGCTCTCTAAAGAAGCATTGATCGTGGCAATCGATTTTCGGGTCTCTAGAAAGGCGATGCGCATCTTTTTTCTTAAGACAAGCGACACGATCACAAGTAAGGGCACACAGGCAAAGATGATCAGAGTCAAATAGACATTGATACTCAAAAGATAAAGGAAAGAGCCGATGATCATCATACCGGACATAAAGATATTTTCCGGACCATGGTGAGCCAGTTCCGAAACCTCCATGAGATCATTAGTCATGCGTGACATGATCTTACCGGTCTCATGATCATCAAAAAATTTAAAAGGCAGACGCTCTAATCTTTTAAACATATCGCGGCGCATATCGGCTTGCATATACACGCCGACCATATGGCCATAGTACTGAACAAAATACCTTAGAAGCATGCGCACAAAATAAAGCACAAACAAAATTACGCCAGCATAGACGATTAAGTCGATCTTTTCATTGGGAATGTAGTCATTGAGCATCGCTCTTGTCACAACAGGATAGACAAGACCGATCAAAGCGACAAAAAACGACGCCAGCATATCAAGGCTGAACAATTTTAAATGTGGTTTATAATAAGCGATAAATCTTTTAAGCATCTTGAAAACTCCCTCAAACTCCAACTATTCTACCATAAAAAAGGCCCCTTTGGGCCTAAAAGAACTTGGCTTGACTACATAGGGGGTGTGAAAGAGAAAAGAAGAATTCAAGTTCAAGTTCCTTTCACTTGATTATTGCCATTTTCTCTTTACTTCCCTAAAAAATTTTTTTAAATGCAGAAATTTCCATCTTTAAAGACTTCGATCTCTTGGCCATCATATGTCCTTCCCACGACGCTCATGTCTTCGCTTCCAAACATGAAGTCGACGTGATTCATAGAGTCATTGCCACCTTTTTCATATAATTCTTCTGTGCTCATCTTCTCCCCACCCTCGATCGTCATCGGGTAGCAAGCGCCGAGTGCCAAATGGCAGGACGCATTTTCATCAAACAAGGTGTTATAGAATAAGATGCCACTTTTTGAGATCGGCGAATCATAAGAGATAAGAGCCACTTCGCCTAAAGATCTTGATCCTTCATCGGTATTTAACAGCGCATCGAGAGTGTCGCCATTGTCCTTGGCCTCGGCCTTAATGACCTTGCCGTCTTTAAAGGTCAGCGTAAAGCTTGAAATAAGCTTACCACCGTAGTTTAAGGGCTTAGTCGAAGTAACGGTACCATCGATCTTAGTGCGATCTGGCATGGTAAAGACTTCTTCGGTCGGGATATTGGGGTTAAAGATCTGGCCGCTTGGCGTAGCCTCATCGCCACCGCACCAAATATGGCCCTTGGCAAGACCGACTCTTAGATCGGTGCCGTATTTATTCTTGAAATGCAGGGATTCGAAGTTATATTCATTCATCTTGCGGGCATGTTCGTGCATTTCTTGATTGTGCGATTCCCATTCCTTAAGGACATCTTTGCCTTCAAAAACCCTTGAAGTATAAAGGATAGCGTCCCAAAGCTTTTCTAGTGCTTCATCATCTGAAAGTTCTGGGAAGACCTTTTTGGCCCACTTTTTATTAGGATAGGCGATGATCGACCACTGGCCGATATTGTTCATGGTGTAGTATTGATAGGGTTGTGAAGCTTTCATAGCCTCTAAGCGCACCGCCTTGATCTTATCGGCATCGATGCCTTCTAAAAGCTCTGGGTCAGGGCTATTGATATTAAGCATGCAGACCCCTCTTTCGATCTGATCTTTGGTCCTTTCGATCTGCCAGTTGGCGACAACCTTTAAGACATCGGTTTCAACATTTTCATAATCTAAGCGCGATAAGGTGTTGTTTGACCAGCGGACCTCGACCTTGCCAGCCCCGTATTCATAAGCGACGCGCGCACACTCTTCGACAAACTCATGAGCTTCCACCGGTGCGCTGATCACAAGCGGCTGCCCTTTTTTGGGATTGACCCCTAAAACCACAGCTAATTTCGCAAATTCATGCAATAGTTCTTTTTTTGGCATATGTAACCTTCTTTCTATCTGCCCTTAATCTTAATACAAAATCATAACTTTTTAATCATATCTTTTAAAAAGCTGTCTTAAATTTCTTAAGGACAGCTTTTAAACAACTAATTGGCATCTTCGATCTTGTTTACTTCGCGCATATGGCGGCGGCGATCAAGATTGGTGAGATATTTCTTGCGAAGGCGGATCGCATCGGGAACGACTTCGACAAGTTCATCTTCGGCAATGAATTCGAGAGCCTCTTCTAAGGATAAGACACGTGGTGGAACTAGTTTCATAGCCTCGTCATTGCCAGTTGAGCGAACAGCCGACATCTTTTTATTCTTGATGGGATTTACTTCC
>CALUVF010000030.1 GCA_944324155.1 uncultured Erysipelotrichaceae bacterium
TCGATGTACTTTAGACGAATATTGCCGCTGTAATTGGAAATGGGGTAGATGTCTTCAAAGACCTCTTTGATCCCCTCTTCCATAAACCACTTAAAAGAATCGGTCTGGATCTCGACAAGGTTGGGCAGCTCTAACTTGCCGCTGACCTTGGAGTAGTCACGTCTTTGGGTATGACGTGCGTTTTTGACCATATGGTAAGTTTGTTTTTCTGTCATATATGCGCCGTCCTTTCAATTTTAATAAAATAATTACTTTCGTGCCTCGATGAGCCAATGGCCATTGACTTTGTCAAGGACTCGCACTTCATTAAATAAGTTTTGTAACTCTTTCTCAGTTGATGAGGCCCCGTGTTTTTTTTGAATGACGACAAAGAGTGAGCCGCCCTTTTCTAAAACCTCGTGTGCCTTATCATAGAGTGCGAAAACTACCTGTTTTCCCGCCCTGATCGGCGGATTCAAGATTACGCTAGAAAATTTATCCTCAAGAGTGCTGATATCTTCGCTATAGATGACCTCAGCTTCAACTTTATTGGCCCGACAGTTTTCTTTGGCAAGCTTTAAAGCCCGCTTGTTGACATCGACCATCACAAGCCTTCTTAAAGTTGGCGAAAGGCGTGAGAGAATTATTCCTATCACGCCGTATCCACATCCAAGATCTAAAACGCTTGATCCCAAGCTATGTTTTCGCACTTCATTAATTAATAAATATGTACCGTAATCAACTTGCGCTTTCGAAAAAACGCCATAATCTGTATAAAATACGAATCTTTCGCCCTCATAGAAATACTCAAAACTGCTTATTTTAGAGGGCAGGTCAAGATCATTCGTATAATAATGAGACATTAAGAAACTTATTTAACTTCAACAGTAGCACCGGCTTCGGTGAGTTTCTTCTTGATTTCTTCAGCTTCGTCGGTAGAGATGTTCTCTTTGATGGGGCTTGGTGCCTTATCAACTAAGCCCTTAGCTTCGACTAAGCCTAAGCCAGTGATTTCACGGACAACTTTAATGACACCAACTTTTGATGCGCCAACTTCTTTTAAGATAACTGAAACTGAGGTTGGAGCAGCATCTTCAACTGGTGCGGCAGCAGCTGCAACGGCAACTGGAGCAGCGGCCGTAACGCCGAATTTTTCTTCGATCGCTTTTACTAGATCGTTAAGTTCAAGAATGGTAGCTTCCTCTAAGTAAGCTAGGATGTCTTCATGTGTAATTTTAGCCATTGTAATTTTTCCTCCTGTTTAACTATGCTTGTGCTTCGGCTTCGGGAGCCTTTTCTTCAGCAACCGCTTCCGGTGCTGCTTCTTCATTTGTCTTTAAAGTGCCGTTTTCCTTGGCTTCCGCAACTGCTTTAACAGCTAATGCGAAAGAGCGGACAGGCGATTGTAGACAAGACAGTAACATCGACAACATACCTTCCTTGTTTGGTAATGATGCCAATTCCTTAATTGTGTTCAGGTCAACGACCTTTCCCTCAACGATTCCGCTTTTTAAGACTAGAGCTTTGTGCTTCTTAGCGAAGTCATTTAAGATACGTGCGGGAGCTGTTGCGTCTTTTGAGAAAGCGATGGCGTTAGGACCAGTCAAGAAAGCATTAAGTTCATCATAACCTAAGCTATCGACTGCTCTTTGGACCATAGTGTTCTTATAGACTTTGAGCTCAACGTCTTCCTTGCGTAAATTGCGGCGCAATTCATTGACTTCTGCTACACTCAATCCGCGGTACTCGCAAACGACGCTCGATGCAGATTCTTTGATCTGATTAGTGATCGTTTCAACGAGGGCTTCTTTTTCCTTAAGTACAGCTTGATTCATAGTTCCCTCTTTCTAGCATGAATATACACAAAACCCGGATCCAAAGACCCAGGCTAAAAAATCAAACATTTTTTGATTTCACCTCGGCAACCTGATTAAGCCATGGGGCCGTTGCTGTCTTTGGTATATAAATGCGTAAATTATTTTAGACTATTATTTGCCCTTTGACAAGCGTTTTTGGATGTATTTTTTACTGACCTCAACATCGCTAAAGGGTACGCGCACATCTTTGATCATCATGTAGTCTTCGGCGCCCTTGCCAAGGATACAGATGAGATCTTTTTTTTCGGCGATCTTAATCGCATAGGCGATGGCCTCTTCACGGTCAATGATGCGGATATAGTTGTCATAACACTCGAGCCTTTGAACCATGTCGTCAATGATATGATCGACATCTTCAAAGCGCGGGTCTTCGCTTGTAAAGATCACAAGATCAGCTTTGGAGGCGATCTCATAGCCAACATCTTTGCGCTTGTATGGATCACGCCCGCCGGCCTGCCCGGATATGGCTATGATGCGCTTTACATCTAAACCTTTGACAAATTCCATAAAGCGATGGATACCATTGGGTGTATGGGCATAGTCCACAAGACAATAGAAATCCTGTCCCAAATCAATGCTTTCCATGCGGCCGGCAATCTTCACGCCATTTAGACGCTTTAAAAGATCGTCCATCTTCATGCCTAAAGATAGACATACCAAAAAGCTCTCGGCTAAATTCTCGACATTAAAATCTCCTAAAAGCGGCGAAACAAAGTTATACTCTTTATTCTCATAAACAAAGCTCACCTTAGTCTTATTGGGCATTATCTTGTAGTCTTTAATAAAGAGGTCATTGTCTTTGCTTCTTCCATAAGTCAAGGCATTCTTTGAGGCTTTGAGGGCCTCCTTAAAATACTTATCGTCATGGTTTAAAATAGAAAGACCGTCTCTTGTTTGCTTAAAGAGATTCATTTTGGAATCGACGTAGTTTTCAATCGTCTTATGGACGTTTAAGTGCTCCGAGGTGATATTTGAAATGGCTCCACGATAAAAGTTAAGACCTTTTAGACGTCCGCGATAAAAAGCTTCCGAGCTTGTCTCCATCGCTACATACTCGATCCCCTCTTTTAAGAAAAGATCAAAGAGGCGATAGAGCTCATCTTGGGCCGGGGTGGTATTATGCGTACCTGCTTCCTTACCGTTATACCTAACGCCGTTAGTGCCGATGTAGGCACACTTGTCTTCGCCGATCAAGTGTTCAATGATTGTGGCACAAGAAGTCTTGCCATCGGTTCCTGTCACACCGATGAGCTTAAGTTTCTTTTCAGGGTGATCGTAAAAATTGGCATAGACCTCATCGATCACATCATTAGTATTTTTAACTAAAGCTATCGGGACCTTAAAATCGACTTTGCGGTCAACGATCAAAGCGATGGCACCTCTTTCAAGGGCCTCGGCGATATAATCATGGCGGTCAACTGTAACGCCTTTGATGCACAAAAAAGCGTCGCCTTTTTTAATATCTTTAGAGTTGGTCTTGATGCCGCTTACCTCGACATCTTCGCTGATTTCAGCGGTTTTTAAAAGTTGAGATAGTCTTTTTTTCATAGCACAGATTATTATAGTAAATTTAAGGTCAAAAAGCGATATAATAGACCCATGAGAAAAACAAAAATAAACTTTTGTCTCGCCGCTTGCGATCTGGGAGTCAAAGTAGACGGCGCCTCTTTAGGGCCGGAAGTGATCGCTAAAAAGTTGGATCAAAACAAGGTCCGCCTCGTTAAACAAAACAAAGATTACCAAAAAGAAAAAGAAGACGGCAACCTTTGCCGCAATTATAAAGAACTAAGCACCTATCTAAAAGCGTTATACGATAAGATCGACGAGCTCTATGATCAAGATAAAGATGTCATCTTACTGGGCGGGGATCATGCCACCGCAATCGCCAGTGCCCTAGGCAGCTTAAAACATCATAAAGACATCGGGATTCTTTGGATCGATGCCCATAGTGACTATCACACCTTTGACACGACAACCTCCGGCAACCTGCATGGTGTGCCACTAGCCGAAATCAACGGTCTCAACAAGCAAAGGCTTCGCCCCTTTGATCTAGATAAAAGCATCCATACTGATCAAACGGCAATCTATGGCGCCAGGTCGATCGATGAGGGTGAATATTTAAATCTAGAAAAAACAGATGTCAGGGTCATCACGATCAAAGAAGCTAAAAAAGATGTCGAAACAAGCCTTATAGAAACGATCAAAAAGATCGACAAAGGTCAAGGGATCCATGTCAGCTTTGATCTTGATTCCCTTGACCCCAGTATTGCCCCAGGCGTTTCAACACCAGTTGAGGAAGGTTTTGACTATGACGAACTAAAAGCGATCTTAAAGGTCTTAAAGATGTATCGCGATAAGATCGTCTCCTTTGATCTTTGCGAATATAATCCCTTAAATGATCAAGATGAAAAAACGCTCAAGATCGCTCTTATGATTTTAGATATCTTTAAATAAAGGACATAGATCTAATTCTCTATGCCCTTTTTTCTTACATCTCTAAGGCTTTTTTGACGTTGACGATCGAAGTTGGAATCATCTCTTCGATATGTTTAGCGAGCTCCTTTAAATCACTATTGTCGATCATGCCCAAGGCTTCCATCAACAAAACAAGATTCACACCAGAGAAACACTCAAGATGGGGGTAGTCATCTTTGAGCTCATCCATGACCATCGCTACGGTATTGAATGGCGTCCCGGCAAAAATATCGACAAAGATCAGCATTCCATCATCCTCGTAATGATCGATGATGGCTTGAGCGATTCGCCCTTTATACTCTTCGATCCCCTCTTCGCTTTTAAGCCCGACGCTTGTGATGCGATCGGCAGTATCGCCGAAAAACATTCTGGCACTCTCCTTTAAGGCATCAGCCAAAGGCCCGTGCGTCGCTACTAAGATATTG
>CALUVF010000031.1 GCA_944324155.1 uncultured Erysipelotrichaceae bacterium
CGCGATGAGAATACTTTCCATCATCAGTTTGAAGCGATCAAACTAGCTTTCGCTAATGCCATGCACTATGTAAGCGATCCGCGCTACATGGGCATTGACTACCATGATCTATTAAGTGATGAATATGCCAAGATGATGGCCGAAAAGATCAAAGATCAAGCTGGGATCTATAGCCACATCGAACCTCCTAAAAGTGGCACAGTATATTTATGTACCGCTGATAAAGAGGGCAATATGGTCTCTTATATCCAAAGCAACTACATGGGCTTTGGCAGCGGCATCGTCATTGAAGGCTATGGTGTGGCGATGCAAAACAGGGGTGCCGACTTTTCACTTGATGAGCATCACTATAACTTTTTAAGACCTCTTAAAAAGACCTATCATACGATCATTCCGGGCTTTTTGATGGAAGGAGATAAGCCCATCGGTCCCTTTGGCGTGATGGGAGGCTATATGCAACCCCAGGGTCATTTACAGGTCGTCATGAATCTCATTGACTTTCATATGAATCCACAGATGGCTCTTGATGCCCCGCGCTGGCAATGGGTAAAGGAAGATCAGTTTATTGTGGAGCCGGACTTTGATAAGAAGATCGTCGAAGAATTAAAAAAACGCGGTCATAAGATAACTTATGCCAAAGACAGGGTCTCCTTTGGACGAGGCCAGATCATCTTGCGTTTGGATAACGGGGTCTATGTCGCAGGTTGCGAGTCACGCACGGATTCCAATATCGCCTGTTATTAAGGATATAGAGATATATCCTTTTATTTCCCCTTAGAAAAATGTACTATGGTGTTAGAGAGGAAGGTATCGGGTGACGATTTTAAGCTACTTAAGACCACAGCTTTCTTTTCCCCTAGAAAAATGTAGTTGCCTGAAAAAAGGCGCTTAAACAAAGGCTTTTTGAAAAAGGGTGAGATGAATTAAAAAAAGATGTATCAAAGACTAAATTCTGCTATGATAGACAAGATCAAAAAGGGAGATAGTGATGGATCAAAAGTTTAAAAAGATAGCTGCTTTGATAGTGTTTATAGTATTGATCGCCGCTTGGTTCTTATTGCCGGGTAAAAAAGATGAGGTACACTTAGACCGCTGCGTTGATGGTGATACGGCGTGGTTTGAAGTAGACGGCGAAAGTTTCAAGACGCGCTTTTTAGCGATCAATGCGCCTGAATATACCAAAAAGATCGAACCCTGGGGTAAGGAAGCCAGCGAGATGACCTGTGCGCTTTTAAAAGAGGCCGATAAAATTGAGCTTGAAAGTGACCCCAATGCCGATAGGACTGATGACTATGGCCGCAGGCTCGTGTGGGTCTTTTTCGATGGAAAGCTTCTTCAAGAAGTATTGGTGCGTAAGGGCTTAGCGGAAGTCACCTATTTATATGACGACTATAAATATACCGACGAGCTTTTTAAAGCCCAGGATCTGGCTAAAGAGGAACATTTAGGAATATGGGAATAGTTGAATTATTATTGGTGGGCATCGCTTTGGCGATGGACGCCTTTGCCGCAGCGATCTGCCAGGGACTTGGCATGGCGAAGATCGATCTTAAAAAAGCCCTCTTCATTGCGCTCATGTTTGGAATGTTTCAGGCCCTCATGCCCTTTATCGGCTATGTGGTCGCTGGAACTTTTGCCTCTTATATCACCAATATCGACCATTGGATTGCCTTTATCCTCCTTGTGCTTTTGGGGATCAATCTGATAAAGGAAGCCTTTGAGAAAGAAGAAAATGTCAAAGAAAAGAATTTCTTTATGGCGGTCTTTTTATTGGCCCTAGCCACTTCGATCGACGCTATGGCTATCGGTGTGACCTTTGCGTTTTTAAAGGTCGATATCCTTTTAGCTGTCTTGATCATCGGTCTTGTGACCTTTATGATCTCTTTAATAGGCGTATATATCGGGCATCTTTTTGGCTTGCGCTATAAGTCGGCAGCCGAGATCTTTGGCGGGATCGTTTTGATACTCATCGGATTTAGGATCTTGTTAGAACATTTGGGTATATTATGAAAGTAAAAGAAGTATTAAGCGAAAGCTACTTTGCGCTTTTAAAAGAATATGGGATCATCAGATCCGAAGATGATGAAATAGATATGGGTGCGGTGTTTAGGGATCTTCAAAGCTTGTATTTAGAGTTGTCTTATTATGAAGACAAGGAATATGAGATGATGCTTATAAGGGGGGTCTTAGAGATCTTAGACGGCTATGACTATGAGTGATTAAAGTCCCTTATTATTTTTAGGAATTCTTTTAAGCTGGCACTAGAGTTAGTTTTTTTATAATAGATGCCATAGGAGAGATCTTTTAGTCCTTTGATCTTTTTAAGGACGATCTTAGGGTTGTCGTTTATAAAGATGTCTGGGAGGATCGAAAAGCCATAGCCTGCTAAAACGAGTGTCAGGATCGTTTCTTCGGAAGAGCAGATGAAAATATCGTTCACCCTTCTGGTATCGAGGAACTCGGAGTGCGTATGCGTAACATCTAACATGACATGGCTGGGATCATAGATGACGACCTTTTCATTTTGTAGATCCTCAAGTGAGAGGTCTTCTTTCTGGCTTAGCGGGTTTTCTTTTGATATAACTAAAGAAATTTCCGCTTTGGCGATCTCTTCATAGGTCAGATAGTCATTTTTGGGCGCACTTTCCTTAAAGCTCAACAAGGCATCGAGGTCATCGCTTTCAAGATCGCGGTAAAGCCTTCGAAAGGCATTTACGCTGATGAGGGGGTGAGAGCTGGCGACCCTTTTTTTAAGCTCGTTTAAAAGGGGTGAGAGATGTCTTAAGACAAGATGGGAGGCCACGCCTAAATTAAAGGTCTGGATCAAATTGATCTTGGGATCGGCGAATTGCTGGACGGCCTTGCTAGAAAGATCGATGATGCGCTTGGCGTCGTTTTGAAAGATAAAACCTTCGGGGGTGAGCTTGACGGTCCTTGTGGTGCGCTTAAAAAGCTTGACCCCGAGCTCTTTTTCCAAACTTTTGATCTGCATGGTGATGGCGGGCTGGGTGACGTGCAATTCTTCGGCTGCTCTGGCAAAAGAGAGGTTATCGGCTACCGATAAAAAACAAGATAATTGAAAGGTGTTCATATTTAATATTTCCTTTACCAATACTAATTAATAATACTTATTAATAATAACATTTTTTTACTTCACTTTTTAAGAAAAAGTCCTTAAACTATCGTATGAGCTGACTTTTTATAAGGGCAGTGATTTTATTTTTAGAAAGAAAGGAGCGAATTAGGTGGAAATAATCAAAACACTAGTCAAACAAGTAAAACAATATAAAAAAGTGACGATCATTACACCTATTTTTACTGCTTTAGAGGTTTTAATGGAGATAACGATCCCCTTTATCATGGCCGAGATCATCGATAAAGGTATCCAAAGTGGTAATATGGGGCAGGTCGTCTTCTATGGCAGTTTGATGTTGGGAGCGGCTTTTTTGAGCCTATTCTTTGGTGTGATGGCCGGGAAGTTTGCAGCCAGCGCCTCAACCGGTTTTGCGGCCAACGTCCGCGATGCGATCTTTGAAAATGTCCAGACCTTCTCATTTTCCAATATCGATAAGTTCTCAACAGCGGGTCTTGTCACCCGTATGACAACTGATATCACCAATGTTCAGATGGCTTTCCAGATGTGTTTAAGGATCGTCGTCAGGGCACCGCTCATGATGATCTGTTCGGTCGTGATGTGCATCCTCATCTCGCCCTCCTTAAGCATGATCTTTTTTGTGGCCATGATCTTTTTGGGAATCTCGCTTTCGATCATTATCTCAAAGGCCACCAAGATCTTTAACGCCGTCTTTGAAAAATATGATGCCTTAAATGAGAGCGTCCAGGAAAATGTCTCAGGCATCCGCGTCGTCAAGGCCTATGTAAGAGAGAAGTATGAGACTTCAAAATTCCATAAGGCTTCTGACAATATCTATAAGATGTTCGTGAAGGCTGAAAAGATCCTTGCTTTCAATAACCCGGTGATGATGTTGGCGGTATATGGGTCAATGCTTTCTTTATCGTGGCTAGGGGCCAAGAATATCGTTTTGGGCGATCTGACCACGGGTGAATTGACCTCGATGTTTAGCTATGTCATGAGTATCCTTATGTCGCTTATGATGGTCTCGATGATCTTTGTCATGATGTCGATGTCGGTCGCTTCGATGCGCCGTATCACGGAGGTCATCAACGAAAAGCCTGATATTCACTCTCCTGAAAACCCCGTGATGGAAGTAAAAGACGGCCAGATCGATTTCGATCATGTCGACTTTGCCTATAAACACGGCAGTGGTGAACTCGTTTTAAAAGATATTGACTTACATATTAAAAGTGGTGAGACCATCGGCGTGATCGGTGGCACGGGAAGTGGTAAGTCTTCGCTAGTTAATCTCATCAGCCGGCTTTACGATGTCGATAAGGGCAGCGTCAGGGTCGGCGGTGTCAATGTCAAGGACTATGACATGGAACTTTTAAGAAACGAAGTGGCCGTCGTCCTTCAAAAGAATGTCTTATTCTCAGGAACGATCTTAGATAACCTCAGATGGGGCAAGGAAGACGCAACTTTAGAGGAATGCCAAAAAGCTTGTGAAGCAGCCGGGGCCAGCGAATTTATCGCTAAATTCCCCGATGGCTATAACACCTGGATCGAGCAGGGCGGAACTAATGTCTCCGGCGGTCAAAAACAGCGTCTTTGTATCGCTCGGGCCCTTTTGAAACACCCTAAGATCCTTATCCTAGATGATTCGACCAGCGCCGTTGATACGGCAACGGATGCCCGTATCAGAAAGGCCTTAAAAGAGTATATCCCGGGAACTACCAAGATCATTATTGCCCAAAGGGTCAACAGTGTCATGGACGCCGACCGCATCGTCGTTTTGGACGAGGGTCGGGTCAATGGTTTTGATACTCATGAAAATCTGCTTGAAAACAATGCGATCTATGCCGAGATCTATGAAGCCCAAACCAGCGGCGGCGGCGATTTCGACGAAGGAGGTGAAGACTAATGCCACCAAGAAGAGGAACGATCGATTTAAGGACGGTCGACTTTAAGGAGCTTTCAAAGACCTTAAAAAGAGCGTTAGGCTTAGTCTTAAAAAACTATAAGATACAATGCATCATCGTTGTCATCTGTATCTTGGGACAGGCCGCCTGTACTTTAACAGGAACTTTCTTCTTGCGTTCTTTGATCGACGATTATATCTTGCCTCTTACTAAGAGTGCTAACCCTGACTTTAGCCCGCTTTTGATGGCGCTATTAAGAATGGCGGCGATCTATGCCATAGGTATCGTCTTCTCCTTTAGCTTCAATATCATCATGGCCTACGTAACTCAGGGCAGCATGCGCAATATCCGTGATGAGATCTTTGCGCATATGGAGACACTCCCGATCAAATACTTTGATACGCATGCCCATGGCGATATCATGTCAGTCTATACCAACGATGTCGATACTTTAAGACAACTTATCTCACAAAGTATCCCACAACTCATCTCATCTTCCGTTACGATCATCTTGACTCTGACATCCATGATCATCTTGGATCTGCCTTTAACGATCCTGACGCTTTTGATGATCGGTGTCATGGTCTATGTATCTTCTAGGATTATGACAAGATCAGCCGTCTACTTTGGTAAACAGCAGGCGATGCTTGGTAAGGTCAACGGCTATATCGAAGAGATGATGGAAGGACAAAAGGTCGTCAAGGTTTTCTGTCATGAAGAAAAGAACCTCGAAGGCTTTAGAGAGCTCAATGAAGACCTGCACGAAGCGATGGAAAAGGCCAACACCTTCTCCAATATCACCATGCCAGTCAACGCCAATATCGGCAATATCTCTTATGTCTTATGTGCGATCATCGGAGCCTTCCTCGTGCTTAGCGGATTTAGCTCCTTGACTTTAGGAACACTTGTCAGCTTTATGAACCTAAACCGTAACGCCACTCAACCGATCTCACAGATCAGTATGCAGGTCAACTCGGTCGTTATGGCTATGGCAGGTGCCAACCGTGTCTTTAAGCTTATGGATGAAGTAAGCGAAGTCGATAACGGCTATGTCACTTTAGTCAATGCCAATATCGATGAAAGCGGCAATATCACCGAAGCTGAACATCGCACTGGCGTCTGGGCTTGGAAACACCCCCATAAGGCTGAAGGTACGATCACATATAAGAAACTTGAGGGCGATGTCGTCTTCGATGATGTCGACTTTGGCTATGTTCCAGAGAAGATGGTCTTGCACAATATTAAGCTGTATGCCACTCCCGGTCAAAAGATTGCCTTTGTCGGCTCGACCGGTGCGGGCAAGACCACGATCACCAATCTTATCAACCGCTTCTATGATATTGATGACGGCAAGATCCGCTATGATGGCATAAACATCAATAAGATCAAAAAAGATGATTTGCGCCACTCTTTAGGCATGGTCTTACAAGACACGCACTTATTCTCGGGCACCGTTATGGATAATATCCGCTATGGCAAGCTTGACGCTACCGATGAAGAATGTATCGCTGCAGCCAAGCTCGCCAATGCCCATGGCTTTATCAAGCGTTTGCCCGAAGGCTATAACACCTACTTGACGGGCGATGGCGCTAACCTTTCACAAGGCCAAAGACAGCTCATCTCGATCGCCAGGGCTGCTGTAGCCGACCCACCGGTCCTCATTCTTGATGAGGCTACTTCATCAATTGATACAAGAACCGAAAAGCTCGTGCAAGATGGCATGGATTCCCTTATGAAAGGCCGCACGACCTTCGTCATTGCCCATCGCCTCAGCACCGTTAAAAACTCAGACTGCATCATGGTCATGGAAAACGGCCGCATCATCGAGCGCGGTACGCATGATGAGCTCATTGAGGCGGAAGGCCGCTACTATGAGCTTTACACCGGTCATAAAGCTAAGGCTTAATTAAAAAACGTCCCCAAACGGACGTTTTATTTTAGGTTTTCTAAGACCTTAGGGATATTATTAATAAGATCATCGACCATAAAGGAAAGGGCATTACCATATTCAGCGGCTTTGTTGTGGACAAAGACAGCTAGCTCAGCCATTCTAAAGGGATCTTCATTTTGCGATAAGGCACCCATCACAATACCCATTAAGGCATCGCCACTGCCGCCTTTTGCCAAAGCTCTTTTGGGCTTGTTTAAGAAACTGACATGACCTTTTTGGGCAATGATCGTAATATAAGATTTTAAGACAAGGATCGCATTAGGATAGTCAAGTGAAAAATCATAGGCGATCTTAAAGGGATCTTTTTTGATCTCTTCTAGTGACTTATCGCAAAGATAGGTCATTTCTTTTAAATGTGGCAATAAAACAGTCAACTGATCGCGCCTTAAAAGATCGCGATTATTTTTAATCGACCACAGGGCATCGGCATCTAGGACTAGTGGTTTATCACTTAAAAGTAACTCTTGAATGATCTTGATATTGGTGCTGTTTCTTCCCATGCCGTTCCCCGCGCCAATCAGATCAAAGGGCGCAAGAAGATCGCTAAGATCGCTTAACTCCTTAAAATAGCCGTCTTTACTTTCACCTTCTAAGATCATCGCAAAAGAATTCTTTAAGGCGATCTCATGATAGATGCAATCCGGAATTAAAAGGGTGAGGGTACCAACGCCCATGCGGTAGGCGGCATTAGCGGCCATTTCGATCGCTCCGTGCATACGCTTTGATCCTCCGATTAAAAGAGAGAGTCCAAAATCACCTTTATTGCCAAGATCATTAACAGGAAGTTCAAAATTTTCGTCGATAAGCCTCACTCCTTTGTGATAAGAATCCAAACGACTATCTTCTATTAAGCGGATCTTCTTAATATGGCTGTAATTGTTTTTTGTGAAGAGATAAGAGGGGTAAGTATTAAAGATAAAGCACCGATCGATATCATATTCTAAGTTATCTTCTTTAAAATAAGTGAGTTCATCGATCGCGACAAGGGTCTTTTGATCATTAAGCTCGATCGCTTTTTCAAGATTCAATATGTATAGATCGGCATCAGGAAGTTCTTTTAAAAAAGTGCCCTCAAAACAAGCAAGCTCCTTTTTAGCCATAGCGCCATGATCCCCATTTCCTAAATAGGTAAAGCTTATATCAAAAGAAGCGAGTTCTCTAAAAACGCTCAAAGCTAAAGCTAAGTTTTTATCATGCGAGACAATGGCGATCTTAAGATCTTTTAGCTCATATTCTTCTTTTAGTGCTGCCACGATTTTAAAAGTTAAGGCCTCTTTGATCGATGTCGCCTTATAGGCATCGCTTTGATAGATATGTTCAAGTTCTAATGGCATAGTTAATACCTCTTCTTTATAAACAAATTATATATCGAAACACATAAAAGGTCATTAAAGATCTATAAGGTCGAAGATCTAAACGTAAAAAATGGACATAAATAAAAACCAGACAAGATCTAATTGACCCTGCCTGGTATTTTTTAAACTTCTTTGTGAACGTGGATATTTAATTTAGAATCATCGACGCCGCTATTTTCAAGAGCTTCTTTGATGAGCGTCTTTTCATTGATGTTTTCTTCGTTCATGCGCTTGCGAACATCTTTGGCATCACTGATCCCACAAGGTCCGTTGATACAACCGCCATCACAGCACATACCTTCAAGGATATCGAAATTAAAACGTCCGATATTCATTAAAAGTAGCTGTTTCTTGCAATCCATTG
>CALUVF010000032.1 GCA_944324155.1 uncultured Erysipelotrichaceae bacterium
GGCATCGATCACTTCCCCGTTTAAAAGAATATCAAGCTTGACCAAGTCGCTTTTTCGATAGCCGATCAGTTCATAATCCAAGGAAGCGTAACCTTTAGAAAGACTTTTAAGGCGATCAAAAAATTCAAAGATGACCTCACTTAGCGGCATTTCATAAATCAATTGATAACGCAGATCATCAATGACCATCATGTCGACATACTCGCCCCTTTTGGCCTTGACAAGCTCCATGATCGGTCCGATATAGGTATTTGGGACGATGATCGTCGCTTTAACATAAGGTTCCTCGATATAATCGACTAGGGTCGAATCGGGCAAAAGAGAGGGATTATCGATATAGAGTTCGCTCTTATCAGTCTTATGGACCAAATAAGAAACACTGGGAGCGGTCGCAATGAGATCGAGATTGTATTCTCTTTCTAAGCGCTCTTCAATAACTTCCATATGCAATAAACCCAAAAAGCCGATACGGAAACCAAAACCCAAGGCTTGCGATGATTCAGCCTCATAAGTCAAGGCCGCATCATTTAATTGCAGTTTCTCTAAGGCATCGCGCAGATCATTATATTTAGCATTATCGACCGGATATAGACCACAATAGACCATCGGTTTGATGTGGCGATAACCTGATAAAGGTTCTAAAGCCGGATTATCAGCCAGGGTAATCGTGTCACCGACCCTGACATCGCGGATCGACTTGATCGAGGCGCACAGATATCCGACATCACCAGCCACTAATTTATCCCTTTTAACTTCAAAGGGCGTCTTGATGCCAAGTTCTGTTACCTCGTATTCCTTTTTACTTTGCATAAAGCGGATCTTATCACCAACTTTTACCTGGCCGTCTTTGACACAGATAAAGGCATTGACCCCTCGATAGGCATCATAGTATGAATCAAAGACCAAAGCTTTTAGGGGATTATTGATCTCGCCATTGGGACAGGGCAATTTATGCACGATAGCCTCTAAGACATCTTTTACCCCTTCCCCTGACTTGGCGCTGATCAAAGGAATGTCGCTACAATCAAGACCGATCACTTCTTCGATCTCTTTTTTGACTTTCTCTACATCAGCGTTGGGCAAGTCGATCTTATTGATGACCGGCAGGATCTCAAGATTGTTGTCAAGGGCGAGATACACATTGGCCAAGGTCTGAGCCTCGATGCCTTGAGAGGCATCAACCACCAAAATCGCTCCATCGCAAGCCGCCAAAGAGCGCGAGACCTCATAAGTAAAGTCGACGTGTCCGGGGGTATCGATGAGATGGAAGATATAATCTTCGCCATCATCGGCATGATATTTTAATTCGACCACGTTTAATTTGATCGTGATCCCTCTTTCTCTTTCTAGTTCTAAAGAGTCTAAAAGCTGATCTTGCATCTGTCTTTTTTCTACTGTTCCCGTCATCTCCATAAGACGGTCGGCCAGAGTCGATTTGCCATGGTCAATATGGGCGATGATCGAAAAATTACGTATATGCTTCTGGCTCATTAAAAATACCTCGCTTCTAATTTTTTAAAGGGCTTATAAAGCAAGACCGCTAAGATCACACAGACGAAGGCCTGGGGAAAATTGGCCATAAAAGAGGCCGCAAACATCTTAAAATTAAAGGTCAAGATAATATCGCTGAGGCCATAGCCAACAAGCATCCAAAAAGCTCCAAGGCTAAAGGCCAGCAAGGGTTTAAAATGTCTTTTTAAAAGTTGATAGATCAAAAAGGCTTCAAGTCCCTTGATGAGAAAAGTAAAAAGGGCATAAGATGAAAAACCCAAAAAGAGATCACTAAGGGACGTACCCAGTGCCGAAATTAAAACTAAACTCAAAAGATCAAAGGACGGTGCCAAGATCATGATCAAAAAGTCCGAAAGGTTGATATAGCCAAAGCTTCCAATCGGAATAGCGATAAAAGCTGTGACAATAAACATGATAGCGACAAAAAGGGCGATCCTAACAAGTTTTCTAGTGCTCATAGACCTTGTCAAACTCCTTGTGCAAGAGATTCTTGCCCGCCCCATTATAGAAATCCTTGGCTGCCATCTTCTTTTTACCGGCGCTTTGGATCTCATCGACAAGGATCGTCCCATTTTGGCAAGCAATCGCTAAGGCATTGTCAAAAAGGCCAACGACCTCTCCTGCTTTACCCATGATTTCCTTTGTGAAGCGCACGGCATGAAACTTGTATTCTTTGCCCTCTAAGATCCCAAAAGCTCCCGGCTTATCCAAAAGCCCTCTAATATGGTTATATACATTTAAGACATCATCATCAAAAGAGATGAACTCATCTTCTTTTTTAAGATTATAGGCATAGGTTGCCTTTGAATCATCTTGTTTAGAAGGCTTTACATCGCCATCGATAATGGCATCTAAATGCTTCAAAAGCATATCTAAAGCCAAGTCTCCAAGTTTTTTAAAAAGCGTCGTATTGGTGTCATCGATCGCGATACTTAAGCTTTCCTTAAAAAGTATATCGCCTTCGTCCATACCTTTAGACATATACATTAAAGTGATCCCGGTCTCTTTTTCGCCGTTGATGATCGCTCTTTGGATCGGTGCCCCGCCCCTGAGTTTGGGCAAAAGGGAACCGTGCGTGTTGATGCAACCACATTTGGGATAATTTAAGATCGCTTCGGGAATGATCTGACCATAGGCGCAGGTGATGATAAGTTCTGGATCAAGCGCTAAAATATCTTCATATTCCCTTCGGATCTTTTGAGGCTGAAATACCTTAAGACCATGCCTTAAGGCTACTTCCTTGACTGGCGAAAAGGTCAAAACTCTTTTTCGACCAACTTCTTTATCGGTTTGGGTCACCACCGCGACGATGTTGTAGTGAGCATTTAAAAGTCCTTCTAGACAATGGGCCGCAAATTCTGGGGTGCCCATAAAAACAATTCTTGTATCTCTCATAGCTTAGATTATAGCATTTTTTAGGCTTAAAAAATACGCATTAAATTGCATTTTAAAAATGGGTTTGCTATAATGGGTAAGCACTTAAAAAGGAGGAAATATGGCAAATATTAAATCGCAAAAAAAGAGAGCACTCACCAATGTCAAGCGCAATCTTAAAAACACTGCTGAAAAGAGCCGTTTAAAGACTTCGATCAAGAAAGTATTACAAGCGGTTGAAGCAAATAATAAGGAAGCAGCCCTCAATGCTTATAACGAATGCAGCGCTCTTCTTGATAAAGCCGTCAGCAACCACATTAAGCATAAGAACTACGCATCTCGCCAAAAGTCACGCTTAATGAAAGCCGTCAACACTGTAAAATAATCCCTTCAGGGGATTTTTTTATTGCCCTAAGATCTCCTTTAACCATTCATAATAGGTCAAACGCACGCTGTCTTTGACGGCGACTTTCGCAAAGATATCTTCTAAGATCTTTTTCTTTTGTCTTAAACTGTCTAAATAGACCACGTCTTTTTCCTTCATCAAAAGCGGTCCTAAATAGCACTCCTTTAAAGAATAATGGCCTTTAAGATGGGCGCTGAAGGCGACGATCTCATAATAAAACCCGTCATACACCACCTTCTCTTTAGTGATGGCATAGCCATGATCCGAAATATATTTTCTTAGTTTCATCACATCTTGATTGACTTGGACGATGATCTCTTTGTATTTTTTAAGATCAGCGCGATCAAGGATCTTTTCAACTGTATAGTAGCCAAGGCCGCTCAAGACGATCGTATCAGCCTCGATTCTTTCATCGATCCCATCATAAAGGATCGCTTCGATTTGGTCTTCTAGCCCCTGAGCCCTAATATTCTTCTTGGCATTTTCAAGCGGTCCCTTTTTATTATCACCGGCAAAGGCATGGGGGCACTTTTTATTCTTAACTAAAGCACAGGGTAAAAAAGCGTGATCTGACCCCACGTCATAAACCACGCTGTTTTCTTCTACTAATTCGTATATAGCTGCCAATCTTTTAGTAAGCATTAGTTCTTGTCGTCCATAAATTCCCTTAAGCGCTTTGACTTAGTGGGATTTTTTAACTTGCGAAGGGCCTTGGCTTCGATCTGACGGATACGCTCTCTTGTAACATCGAATTCCTTGCCGACTTCTTCTAATGTTCTGGTGCGGCCATCTTCCAACCCAAAGCGCAGGCGCAAAACCTTCTCTTCTCTTTCGGTGAGCGTCTTTAAGACGAGATTGATCTCATCGCGCAACAATTGGTTGTTGGCATATTCATCAGGTGAAAGAGCGTCTTTATCCTCGATAAAATCACCAAGATGCGAATCGTCCTCTTCCCCGATCGGCGTTTCTAAAGAAACCGGATCTAGAGCGATCTTTTGGATCTCACGAACTTTGTCAGCTGTTAGATTACCCATGCGCTCGGCAATCTCTTCAGCAGAGGGGTCACGTCCTAACTCTTGGACGAGCTGTCTTTGAATGCGCGTCATCTTATTGATCGTTTCGACCATATGGACCGGGATGCGGATCGTGCGAGCCTGGTCGGCGATGGCTCTTGTGATTGCCTGGCGAATCCACCAGGTGGCATAAGTTGAGAATTTAAAACCCTTGCGGTAGTCGAATTTTTCGACCGCCTTGATAAGCCCCATATTACCCTCTTGGATCAGATCCAAGAAAAGCATGCCCCTTCCGGTATACTTTTTGGCAATCGATACCACTAGACGCAAGTTGGCTGAAATAAGGGTCTTTTTAGCTTCTTCATCGCCCGCTTCGATCCTTTTGGCGATAGCCACCTCATCATCAGCTTTTAATAATTCAACACGACCGATCTCTTTGAGGTACATCTTGACTGGGTCGTTGACCTTGGAATGCGTGAGGGCCACATCACTGATGGCCGCCAGATCCATGTGGGCCGTCGGATCATCATCACTATCGTCATTTTCGGAGGCATCATCGACATCTTCGCTGCTCAAATAATCATCGGAAGCCATATTGAATTCTTCGATATCTTCGTCATCGACCATATTGATGTCTTCTTGTGATAACCAATCGTAAAAATCTTCGACATCATCATCACTGGTATCGAAGTGGTCCAAAGCGGCAATGACATCTTTTTGTTTAAGATCGCCAAGCTTGGCTAAGCGCTTGCACTCTTCTTTGAGATCTTCAATAGAATTCAGTTTTTTAATATCAAAAGCACTTTGTTCCTTCTGCGTCTTCTTCATCACTTAGAACCTCCTAGTTTTCTCATAATATCTAACAATTCCTTAGAATATTTCATTAACGCTTCATCATTTATCCCAGTGTTGTCTTTGATCAGTTTTTTTAATTCTATGACCCTATTTTGCATGATGGAGCGCTTGATCGTCGCAATATAGTCGTTTAACTTCTCATCGCTATATTCGTTTAATTCATCATCTAAAGCTAAGCTCGTAAAGATGCTCTGCCACCTCTTATCAAGATGGTCAAGGATGTCCGCTAAGCTCAGCTCGCGATTAGAGCGATAGGCCTCGCTTATCAAAAGGGCCAGCTCCTTAAAGGGTTCCTCCAAAAGATAACCGAGCTCTTCGCGATAGATCTCAAAAGCCCGTTTCGACTTAAGCATCATAAGGATAATATAGGCCTGAGCCTTTGATACGCCGTCTAAAAACGAAACTTCTTCCCTATTATAAACTATTTGCCCACGATTTGATACGGGCTTTATCAATTCCTCGCGAAATCGCAAATGTGTTTTAGCGTTTAATTCGTGAAGGAAATTGAGACGATCCTCCTCGTTTGCCAGTTTGGCAATGAGCGAAGATATCTTTTCATCATAACGCACGCGATTATCATAGGAACGCAAGGGATAGACCCCTTCATAATAATCAAGCGCAAATTCGATACACGAAACTTCATTGCTTAAAAGATCGCGTAGATTCTTTTCCTTGCCCTTATTAATGATCTCATCGGGGTCTAAGCCAGAATTATTCTTTAAAACAAAGGCTTCGACCTTATTGTCAAGACATAGTTCTAAGGCCTTCATCGTCGCATTTTGCCCAGCCTTATCGCCATCATAAGAAAAGACTACGCGAGCATTCAAGCCCTTTAAAAGTTCGATCTGGTTTAAGGTCAAGGCGGTGCCCAAAGTTGCGACCACAAAGTCGATATCGGCTCTTTTAAAGGCAATGACGTCCATCACACCTTCTGCTACGATAACACGTTTGGCTCTTTTGATGGCGCTTTTTGCCCGATGTAGATTATATAAGACATCGCCTTTTTTATAGATCAAGGTCTCAGACGTATTGACATATTTAGGTCCCTGGCCATCGATCTCACGGCCGGAAAAGGCGATCGCATGGGCGTTTTCATCATGGATCGGAAACAAGATCCGGCCATAAAAGACATCGTCATATTCTCCTCTTTGATTTAAACGCACGACATTGGTCTTGATCATTTCTTCATCGCTATAGCCAAGCTTTTTAAGATACTCTCTCATGACATTGCGCAAAGGGTTATAGCCGATGTCAAAGTATTCGATTACTTCTTTTGAAAGTCCCCGACCCTCAAGATATGCCAAGGCCTTTTGCCCACCCTTTGCAAAGAGCAGGTAAGACGAAAATTTGATCACTTCGCTAAGCAGGTCATAGTAGCGCTGATATTTTAAAGGTTTGGGAGCCTTTTTCTCGATCTTTAAATCTAAGGGATAGCCGATGATATCGGCTACCTCTTTGACCGCTTCAATAAAAGAGACGTCTTTATAGCGCTCGACAAAGGTAAAGACATTACCACCTTCCCCGCACACGAAACACTTATAGATCTGTTTGTCTTCGCTGATCGAAAGGCTGGGATCATGGTCATCATGAAAAGGACACTTCGCAACGTAGTTGCGTCCCTTTTTAAAAACCGGGATATAGTGTCCGATAACTTCCGAGATTGACGCTTTGGCGCGTATTTCACTAATCGTCTCTTCGCTTAGATACATTAAAATTTAGTATGTTCAATCAAATACTTCTTGACTTCAGCGATCGGTAAACGGATCTGCTCCATGGTGTCGCGATCACGTATAGTGACTTTTTGATCTTCTAAAGAGTCAAAGTCAAAGGTAATGCAATAGGGTGTCCCGATCGCATCGTTGCGACGATATCTTTTACCAACGCTACCAGTCTCGTCAAATTCAACTGCTACATCATCCAATAGATCCTCATAGAGTTTATAAGCCTCGTCAGATAATTTTTTAGAAAGCGGACAGATGCAGGCCTTGACTGGCGCGATCGCAGGGTGTAAATGCATCACGATCCTCTCTTCGCCGTTTTCCAGCTTCTCCTTATCATAGGCATCACACACCAACATAAGGAACAAACGTTCGACCCCTACCGATGGTTCAACACAATAGGGGGTATAGATCTCAGTGTTGTTAGCCTCGCGATAAACAAGATCGACTCCTGAATACTCGCTATGGCGCTTGAGATCGTAATCAGTCCGATCTGCAATACCCCAAACTTCGCCCCAGTCAGTAAAAGGAAAGGCGTATTCAATATCAGTTGTACCATTGGAATAAAAGGCCAGCTCTTTTGGATCATGAGCTCTTAGACGCAAGTTTTCTTCTTTTACTCCAAGGCGCTTAATAAAGTCAAAACAAGTTTTGACCCAATATTCAAACCATTTGAGATCTTCGCCAGGTTTGCAGAAGAACTCAAGTTCCATCTGTTCAAATTCCCGCACGCGGAAGATAAAATTACCAGGTGTGATCTCATTGCGGAAGGATTTACCGATCTGGCCGATGCCGAAAGGCAATTTCTTGCGCGAAGTCCTTAAAACATTATTGAAATTGACAAAAATACCCTGACAAGTCTCCGGTCTTAAATAGACGGTCGACTTAGCATCTTCCAAAGTCCCCATAAAGGTCTTAAACATCAAATTAAAAGAACGCGCCTTTGTAAAATCATGTTTACCACAATTTGGACATTCAATGTGTTTTTCCTCAATAAGGTCATCCATTTGTTCGTTGCTTAAACCATCAGCACTGATACCACAGGCCTCTTCGATCAGCTGGTCAGCACGATAGCGAGATTTACAAGAACGGCAATCGACCATGGCATCACTAAAGCCTTTTAAGTGACCGGTCGCTTCCCAAGTCTTGGGGTTCATCAAAATGGAGGCATCAATGCCCACATTATACTTATTTTTGACGATAAACTCTTGCCACCATAGATCTTTGATATTTTTTTTCAGGCTGGCACCTAAGATCCCAAAGTCCCAAGAGTTTGCCAAACCGCCATAGATTTCCGAGCCCTGGTAGACAAAACCACTGCTTTTGAGATGATTAACAATTTCTTCAAAACTATATTTGATCATAACTTACACTCCTAAAACGAACTAATTATACAATTTAATACTGTTTAAATAAAGACTTAAAAAAGTCATAGGCCTTTAATTTGAGATCATAATGATAAAAGAAAAATTCGGCCTCCAGCTCAAAGTCAAAGTAATCAAAGCCATAATCTTCTAAGACATCGATCTTGTCAAGCGGGCACTTATTGATAAGACGAAATTTTTTTAGGCGCTCTATGCTTAAAATCTTGCCAAAACCAGCGTGCTCCTGACATAAAAAGCCGCCTTCTTTAATGCCGATAGCGATGACCTCTTGTCTTTTACAAAGGGCGCAGTGATCGACCATCGGACTTAGCCCCAAAGACTTTAATAAGCGCCCGATATAAAAAGTAACAGCCAAAAGCGGATTGGTCATGGCCTTAGAAAAACAGATCTTGACAAGTTCAAAAGAGACGATATCCCTCTCTTCGATTCGCCAGGCCAATTCAGCGATAAGACTCAAAGTGGCATTTTGAAATATGTCGCTTGTGCTGAAATAAGTTTCTTTCAAATGGGCCGATTTTAAATAAGCGACTGGCGAGTTTGGATTATCATCAAAGGTCAATTCACATAAAGAGTATGGCATGACGACTTCGCGCTTATGCGAGGATATTTTTTTTGCACCCTTTAAGATCAGAGACTTAAAGCGATCATCTTCTAAAAGGACTTTGATGATCACATCATTTTCTTTATAATCAGTCGAAGTGATCACTAGACCTTCAATCGTCTTAATCATCTTTATCGATAAAGTAGCCAAGATCCAAGAGCTTATGCTTAGAATTGTACCAATCTTCCATGACCTTGACAAAAAGCGAGAGGAAACATTTTTTAGAATAAAGTTCACTCAGATCCTTAGAGGCGTCACGATTGATCTTTTGAAGCATTCTGCCGTTTTTCCCGATGATGATCGCCTTGTGATTATCTTTAGCACAGACGATCGTCGCTTCGATATAGACGCGCTTAGCAGTCTCTTTGAAGGTATCGATCTTAACAGCGACAAGATGTGGCACTTCCTTGGCACAGTTTTTTAACAGGGCCAGACGAATGATCTCAGAAGTGCGAAACTTTAGATCGGCATTTGTTTGATAATCGCTTGGATAATAAGCGATCTCATCTTTAAAGTAGGTGGCGGCCGTCTTTAAAAGCTCATCTAAATTGTCTTCATCTTTTACACTGATGGGAATAATCTCTTTAAAATCATATTTTTCACTGGCATAGGCGATCCTTTTGATGAGAAGATCCTTAGAGATGAGGTCGATCTTATTAAGAATCAAGAAAATCGGCCTTTCGTATTTAAATAGGATCTCAAGATTCTTGTCATCTTTTGCGCTGAGCCCTTTTTTGGCATCGACCATGTAAAAGATGACATCGGCACCATCAGCCTGTTTAAAGGCTTCTTTATTCATATAGGAGCCAAGAACGCTAGCCCCTTCATGCATTCCAGGCGTATCTAAAAAGATCATCTGATAGTCGTCGCGATTTAAAACCCCAATAATGGCATTGCGAGTTGTTTCAGCCTTGGGCGAGACGATGGCTACTTCTTCTTTTAAAAGAGCATTTAAAAGTGAGGACTTGCCAGCGTTAGGAAGCCCGCTAAGGGCAATAAAGCCGCTCTTCACTTCAGATCCTCGCTTGAGAAATTATAGGGCAAGAGCTCTTTGATATTGGTGTACATGACATCATCTCTGGTCGCCAAAATAATCGGGGTCTCGGGGTTAAGGAGCTCGCTTAAGACCTGGCGGCAGATCCCACACGGCGTTCCGATGCGCTTGCCATTTGAAACGATAGCGATCGCTTCAATATCATCTTTGCGATAACCGCTTGCATAACACGAAAAGATCGCCGTCCGCTCCCCACAATTAGTAGCGCCATAAGAGGCGTTTTCAATATTGCAGCCGTAAAATTTATGGCCGTCTTTTGAAAGTACGCACGCTCCGACTGGATAGTTCGAATATGGTACATAGGCATTCTTTAAAGCCTTAAAAGCTTCCTCAATCAAAAAATGATAATCTTTCATTTTAACCTCCCATTTTATGAATAAAAATAATAAGGGCAATAAAAAGCGCTAAGATCGCCACCAACAAGACCGCCGCCGAACTCATGTCCTTGATCACCTTGATCTTATCGTTATAGCGCTCTTCCACAAAATCACAAAGTCTTTCAATACAGGTATTGACGATCTCAAGAGCGATCACCAAAAAGATCGCCGAGATAAAAAAGAGCCATTCCAGATAGTTTAGTTTTAAGATGAATCCCGCCCCAAGCGCTAAGATCGCTAAAATGACCTGTATAAGAACTGAGCGATGCTTAAGGGCACAATAAAGACCTTCAAAGGCGACTTTAAATTTCTTCAATTGAGATCTCCTAAGATCAGCTTTTGTTTAGCGATCATTACTTCCTCATCTTCCTTTTTGATGTGATCATAGCCAAGACAATGCAAAAGACCATGCACAAACAAAAAGACAAATTCTCTCTCTTCACTGTGTCCATAATCAAGGGCTTGTTTTTCGATGCGTTCCACATTGATAAAAATATCACCTAAATAGATCGTCTCATCCAAAAAGCTATCGAAATCCTCGCCATCGATCTCGGCGAAAGAGATGACATCAGTCTCTTTGTCGATGTGACGAAAATCACGATTGATCTTCCTTATTTCTAAAGGATCGACTAAGATCAAGGAGATGTCGTAATTGCCCTCGATCTTTAAGACCTTAAAGGTCTTTTTAAAGTAAGAGCGAATCAAAGGATAGTATTTTTTGTATACGTTTGTGGAACTCTTATTGACGATATGGCATTTCATACAAGACCATTATATAAAAAAGATGACTTTTAAGCCATCTTTTTATGAATTTAGGATCTCAAAGCAGCGATCGCAAAGCCCTTCTTCATGGTCACTCTTTGTGATGTTCCAACAGCGCGGACAGACATGGCCTTCAGCTTTTTTAACACCTACTTCGATCGTGTCATAGGCCTTTTGGGGCTCATTGGTATAAGACAGTGCCGAGACGATGAGCCATTGGTATTCATGGTCTAAGAAGTGCTTCTTTAAGAGCTCTTCATCTTTTTTATCTAGGTGTAATAAAATATGAGCATCTAAGGATTTGCCGATGACCTTTTCTTGTCTAGCCTCTTCTAAAGCTTTTAAGACATCGTTTCGAATGAGATTCAAACGGGTAAAATCTTCTTCTAAGGCCTTGGCATTAGGATAGTTTTTAACGGCGTTAAAATGCAAGTCATGGATCGAGGTATCATCATTTCGATAGTTGTCATGGACCTCTTCCATCGTATAGACAAGTACCGGCGCCCATAATTTGCAAAGCGTATCGACGACATTATAGATGACGGTCTGGACCTGTCTTCTTCTAAGACTGTCACGCTTTTCGATATATAAGATATCTTTGGCGTAGTCAAGATAGTAAGAAGAGAGCTCATTGGTCATGAAATTGGTGAGGATCTTGCTCATCTCGACAAAGTCATATTCATCATAAGCCTTGATCGCCTTGGCATTGACATCATCTAAAAGACATAACATATATTGGTCGAAGCTTTCTAAAGCTTCATATTTTAAACCGTCCTTACAATAGTCAAAGTCCTTGGGATTGATGTTTCCTAACATGAAGCGGAAGGTATTGCGGATCTTGCGGTAGTGTTCGCTGACCTGCTTCAAATTAGCATCTCCAATGCGCATATCGGCCTTAAAATCAACTGTCGCGGCCCAAAGGCGGAAGATGTCGGCACCATACTTATCGATGACGTCCATCGGGTTGACGACATTACCCACTGATTTATGCATGCGCTCACCCTTAGAGTCGCAGACATAGCCATGCGACAAGACGGCCTTATAAGGAGCCTTACCATGGTTGGTGACCGAAACGATGAGTGAAGAATTAAACCAGCCGCGATATTGGTCGCTGCCCTCAAAATAGAGATCGCAAGGATAAGGAAGACCCCGGGCAAGAAGCTCGTTATAGCTCGAGCCGGAATCAAACCAAACGTCCATAATATCGGTTTCCTTGCGGAACTTGCCGTTTGGTGAGCGATCATTTTTATAACCTTCTGGTAAAAGCTCTAAAGCTTCTTTTTCAAACCAGATGTTAGAGCCATACTTTTCAAATAACTCGGCAATATGTTCAAAGACATCTTTATCGATGATCGGTGAGTTATCTTCATTATAGATGATCGGGATCGGCACACCCCAAAGTCTCTGCCTTGAAATACACCAATCCTTGCGGTCCTTGATCATATTAGTCAAGCGGACCTCGCCAAAGGAATTGAGCCATTTTACATCTTTGATCGCCTTTAAAAGTTCGTCCTTGACCTTTTCGATCGAAGCGAACCATTGCACGGTCGCTCTAAAGATGACTGGTTTTTTAAGACGGTCGTCATGAGGGTAAGAGTGCTCGACCCATTCCATCTTTAAGAGATGTCCTAATTCATCGAGCTTTAAAGTGACGTCCTTGTTGGCATCTAAGACAAACTTGCCCGCTAACCATTCGCCAGCCTCTTTGGTCAGACAACCCTTTTCATCAACCGGGCAGAAGGCTTCTAAGCCATATTTTTGTCCGACATAAAAGTCATCAAGACCATGGCCGGGTGCTGTGTGAACACAACCCGTACCATCTTCATCGGTGACATGTTCGCCAAGGATAATGACGCTGTCACGTTCGGGATAGAAGGGGTGCTTGACACTGATGCCCTCTAATTCCTGGCCCTTATAGGTCTTTAAGACTTCATAAGAGGTGATCTCAAATTTGGCCATCAGGGAATCGACTAAAGTATTTAAAACGATCAATTTGCCTTTTGGTGTATCAACAACGGCATAGTCAAAGCGCGGATTTAAACAGATCGCCAGGTTTGCCGGAATAGTCCAGGGGGTCGTGGTCCAAATGACGAACTTCTCGTCACCCTTCAATACACCCTTGGGATCTGAAACATCAAAGGTCACATAGATCGTCGGGTCTTTGCGGTCAAAATAGACGATCTCACTATCGGCGATGGCAGTCTCTTGATAAGGCGACCAATAGATCGGTTTTAATCCCTGATAGATCATGCCATCTAAGGCCATCTTGGCAAAAGAGCGGATCTGTCGGGCTTCAAAACCCTTTTGAAGCGTGACATAGGGGTGCTCATAATCAGCCACCTGCCCTAAACGCTTTTCCGTAGTCATCTGGGTCGCGATCTGCTTGTGGGCATATTCTTCACATTTCTTGCGGAATTCGCTGGCTGAAACGCTCTTGCGATCAACCCCTAATTTTTGAACAGCGTTCTCAATGGGTAAACCATGGGTATCCCAACCTGGGAAAAAGGGCGTGTAATAACCCATCATCGCTTTGGATCTCACGATGATATCCTTGATGGAGCGGTTCATGCCCGTACCAGCGTGCAGATTGCCATTGGCATAAGGTGGCCCATCATGCAGGATAAAACTGGGGTGTCCTTCGTTTTTCTTTAATAACTTTTCATAGTAGTTTTCTTCTTCCCATCTTTTTAAGATCCCGGGCTCTTTTTTAGGCAGATTGCCCCGCATCTCAAAATCTGTTTCGGGCATATTTAGGGTGTCTTTAAAATCCATGTCTAAACCTCCAATAAAAAAGGTGCTACCAAGGTCGCCAAAGGGCGAGGTACCACCTTTATTTCTTACTTATACTCTTAACGCGAGCGACGGTGACGCTTTATCTTCGCCACAGCTTCTAAGTGATACCTTTTCAGTTTCCAATAACACCTTCCACCATACGTGTCTCGCTACATCTTCCAATCTGAAAAGTATGTCTTATTCTTCGCTTATGCGACTATTATGCCACAGAAAAGTAAAGATTGCCAGTACTAACGCTCACTATCGTTAAGTGAGATCTCCCCACCGACCGGCATCGTCTTGGGCGAGCACAAGATAACGTTATCGCCAACCTTGTTGATCGAACCTTCAAGCGCAAAGATGACACCGCTTAAGAAGTCGATGATCCTTTGGCGATATTCGTTAGGCATGCGATGCAAGTTGATTGCACAAGCCCGTTTTTGTTTGATGTGGCTGGCGATCTCTTGAGCTTCTTCGAATTGTCTTGGTTCAAAGAGAACGATATTGGTATTAGCCGCAATCTTATTGGTAGCGCCCTCGATCTTCGGGGCTTCGTATTGCGTCAAAGTATCTGTTTCGCTCTCGCTAAGATTCATTTCTTCTTCATCTTCAAGGGGGGCGATAAAATTCTTAAGTTTTTCTCCAAATCCCATAATATTTCACTCCTTCACGCGCTTATTCTACCATAAAAGCTAAAGACAAGCGACACCTTTTGCGTAAGTTTGCTTGACGCTGTAATCATCTTCAAGGACGACGATATCGGCATCATAACCAGCTACCAGTTTACCCTTGCGGTCATCGACGCCTAAAAGACGGGCTGGATTAATCGTGCAGGAATTGATCGCATAGTCCCATGGTACCAGAGCTTTTTCAACCAAGACCTTTAATCCTTCATTGATGTGAAGGGTCGATCCCGCTAAGCCACCAGTTGAAGTGAGATGAGCGCTGCCATCAGGATAAAGTTCGATCTCATTCCCGCCAAACAAGACCTTTGTGCCAACCGGCAATCCCTTGACCATTAGGGCATCAGAGATCATCACGACATAATCGCGACCTTTAGACATGAAGTAATTATTTAAAGCGGCTGGCGTAGAGTGATTGCCATCACAAATGATCTCGCCAAAGGTATCGCGGAAGCGATAAGCAGCGCCAACTAAGCCGTTTTTGCGATGATTGAAGGGTGACATGCCATTATAGACATGGGTCATGGAACGCGCCCCGTTAGCCACGGCCATCGATGCCTCTTCATAGGTCGCGCCACTATGGCCGATCGAGGCGACAACACCATGGCTTGAAAGATATTTCGTCAAAACAAAATCTTCGTCGTGTTCGCAAGCCATCGTCACGATCTTGATAAGACCATGAGCGGCTTTTTGATAGTGTTCAAATTCTTCGACCGTTCCTTTGACGATGTATTCTTCCGGCTGAGCCCCTTTATAGACCATATCAAGATAGGGTCCTTCAAAATGGATACCGAGGATCTCAGCGCCCTCATAACCCTCTTCATAGACCTTGGCTACATTAGCTACAGCCTTTGTCAATACTTCATTAGACTGTGTAATAGTCGTCGGACAAATACCGGTAACACCTTCTTTAGTGATGTTTTTCATCCAATTGCGAAGACCCTCGGCTTTAGCATCGTTGGTATCAAAACCATAAGCACCATGCGTATGGACGTCGATGAATCCCGGAACGATTCTTAAATCGCCATAATCTTCGTCGACCTTTTTGGCATTATAAGGTAAGACATTTAAGATCTTGCCATCTTCGATTTCAAGCTGTGCCTCTAAGAATTGTCCTAAGACCCAAACTCTTTTACTTTGAATAATCATAGTTGTCCTCCATTTACTGTTTTAATTATAGCACGTAAGCGCTTTATAGGCGCTAAAACAAAACGTGTTTTTTTAAAGCTTCATAAACGCCGTCCTCTAAAACCGAGAGCGTTACTTCATCAGCGGCTTTTAAAAGTTTAGTTGCGCAATTTCCCATGGCAATCCCCACATCAACTGTTTCAAGCATCTCGATATCGTTTTCACCATCACCTAAAGCGTAAGTCCTATCATCTTTAAAAAGTTCCTTTAAAAAAGTGATCGGTGTAGCCTTTGATACACCTTTTATATTCACATCGAATGAGTTTTTAGAATTATGAAAACGGATATCAAAAGACTCAGCTAAGAAATTCTTAGCTAAAAGTGCTGTTTCATAATCTTTAAAAAACATCATGGCAATATGTATATCTTCATTTATTTCATTAAGATGGTGATAAGGACAAGGAAGTTTCCAAAATTCGTCAAACTCTTTATGCAAGGGCGAAAATAGATCGCTGGCATAGATCCTCTTGTCACTTTCAAGATATAAGATGCCCTTAAAATGTGCGCTGACCTTAATTAATTCCGCTAATTCTTTATCATTAAACGATCTTTCATAAAGCACTTGATCCATATATGTCAGTTTCGCGCCGTTACAGGTAATATAGCCCGCACTATTTAGCTCTATGATCGAGTGATCGATCAAAGCTTTCGCGCGCCCCGAAGCGATAAAGACCTTATGATTATTCTTTTTTAAAAGGTCAAAGGCAAGCTTTGTTTTAAGAGTGGGTTTTAAAAGACCATTTGGGGTATCAATAATCGTACCGTCAATATCAATAAAGATGAGTGCCATGCCTAGATTATACAAAACTAAGCCCTTAAGTCATAGTGTTTCGTGCTATAATTAGGAGCTGAGGTAATTATGTTAGATTTAAAACTTCAAGATATTTATGATCTTCTGAATATCGATCAAAAAACCAGCGAAGATATATCGATTCAAAAGATCGTGATCGACTCACGAGAAGTCGAAGATAACTGTTTATTTATCCCGATCATCGGCGAAAGATTTGATGGCCATGACTTTGTGGATAAAATAGCAGGCCATAATTTTGTGACCCTTTGGCAAAAAGACCATGGCACCCCTAAACACAAACCCTATATCATAGTTGATGATACTAAGAATGCCTTATGGCTTATGGCTCGCAACTATCTAGAAAAGATCGGCGCCAAAGTGATCGCCGTAACTGGCTCAAATGGCAAGACTTCTACCAAAGATATGATCTATAGTCTTTTAAAAGATACCTATAAAGTAGAAAAGACACCTGGCAACCGTAACAACGAGATCGGCATGCCCTTAAGCATCTTAAACTTTGATAGTGATGTCGAATATGTCGTTTTAGAAATGGGCATGGAGACTTATGGTGAGATCGATAAGCTCTGTAAGATCGCAAAACCCGACATCGCGATGATCACATCGATCGGCAGCGCCCACCTTGAAAATTTCGGTGCGCTTGAAGGGATCGTCAAGGCTAAGCTTGAGATCCTCGATAACCTTAAAAAAGGTGGCTTGTTTTTGTACGACGATACGAGTGAAGAGCTTTTAAAGGCATTAAAGAAGCGTGATCTTAAAGCCTATAAATGTGTTGGTATTGGCAAAGGCGACGCCATGATAAAAGGTGAGATCCATTATTTAAGTAATGGCATGACCTTTAATACTAACCTTTTAGATACAGAACTATTTATCAACAGCGTCGGTCATTTTCAAGCCCATAACGCTTTGTTTGCTATTTATGTTGCCAAGTATTTAAAGGTCAAGGACGAAATGATCAAAGATGCCTTAAGCCATGTCGAATTTACCAAGATGCGCCTTGATATCTATAAGCTCGATGACATGCTGGTGTTTGATGACACCTATAAGTCAAACCCTGAAAGCGCCAAAGCAGCCATTGAGACTCTGGTACAATTGCCTGGTAAAAAACACATTGCGGTATTAAGCGATATGCTGGATCTTGGCGAAAATACCGATCAATTGCACTATGATATAGGTTTAGAATGTAACAAACTAAATATCGATGCCTTATATGCGATCGGACCCTTGAGCCTAAATACATATGAGGCCTTTAAAGGCGAAAAGTACTACTTTGAAGATAAAGATGAACTGATCAAAGCTCTTGAAGGACTATTAAAAAAAGATGTTGCCGTCTTATTTAAAGGTTCAAGAGCGATGAAAATGGAAGAAGTAATTAAGGGATTAAAGGAGAAAGCGAATGGATAAGATTAAATTGGGCATTGTTTTTGGTGGCCAAAGCAGTGAATATAGCGTTTCATTACACTCATCAAGTGCCCTCATTAGGGCCATTAATCAAGATAAATACGAGCTTGTTTTGATCGGTATTACAAAAGATGGCATCGTCCGCTTATTTGAAGGAAGTATCGATGATATCGAACATGACAACTGGCTCCCCTCTTCTTTTGAGGCTGCCTTTATCCATAAGGGGATTATTAACCTAGAAACAAACAAGCGTCATAAGCTCGATGTCGTTTTCCCAGTCGTACATGGCAAAAACGGGGAAGATGGGACCTTGCAGGGCTTGTTTGAAGTTATGAATATTCCTTATGTGGGCGATAATACCCTTTCAAGTGCTATCTGCATGGATAAAGAAATGACCCATATCGTCCTAGAAAAAGCCAATATCCCGATGGCCAAATATGTCGCTTTATATAAAGAACATAACGATCTAGATTTTAAAGAAGTAGAAAAGATCATACCCCTTCCCTGGATTATCAAGCCTTGTAATGCGGGATCAAGTTATGGGGTAAATATCGTTAAATGTGAAAAGGACTTTATCAAAGCCAAGGAAGAAGCCTATCGCTATGACGGGCGTGGGAAGCTCATCGTCGAAGAATTTGTCGATGGTTTTGAAATCGGCTGTGCAGTTTTGGGGCACGATCAGAAAATGGTTTTGGGAAGCGTCGATGAAATCGCGATTGCTAAGGGCAGTTTCTTTGACTTTGATGGCAAGTATGCCCTAAAAGGCGCTAAGATCTATTGTCCAGCCCGCATCTCAAAAGAGTGTTTCAAAAAAGCTCGTTCCATTGCCAAAAGTGCCAGCATTGCCTTAAATTGTGAAGGTATGGCCAGGGTCGATATGTTCGTATTGAAAAACGAAGAAGTGATCGTCAATGAAGTCAATACGATCCCGGGTTTTACTGATACCTCGCGCTATCCAAGCATGATGAATGAAGTCGGTATCCCCTTTAGTGAGCTCATCGATAAGCTCATCGCCTTGGCTTTAGATAAAGAGGTCGGAGTATGTTAAAGACCTATAGCCGGGCATGGGTCGAGATCGACTATGAGGCGATAAAGCACAATGTCAAAGCTATCCAAAAAAGAGTCGGCAAGACCAAGATCATGGGGATCGTCAAGGCAAATGCCTATGGTCATGGCGATGTTGCCTGTGCTAAAAAACTCGTCGAATGTGGAATTGATTTTCTAGCTGTCTCTTCTTTAGATGAAGCTATTAAGCTGAGGAATAACGACATAAAGGTCGATATCTTGATCTTGGGATATACCCCTAAGATCCTCTTTTCTAAGTTAAATGAGTACCATCTTATCCAGACGCTCATCTCTTTAGAATACGCCCTCATGTTAAATGATTATGCCAAAGAGCATAATGAGATTATTAGGGCCCATGTCAAAGTCGATACCGGTATGGGGCGCATCGGTATCGTCTATAATGATCACAATAAAAATTATGACGACATCAAAAAGGAATACGCCCTCTCTAATATCAAGGTCGAAGGCATCTTTTCACACTTCCCAGTCTCTGATGAACTTGATATCGATAGTGTTGATTTTACAAAAAATCAGATCAAGCTGTATAACGAAGTCTTAGAAAAGCTTAAAGATGATGGCATAGAGCCTGGCTTGACCCACCTACAAAACTCCTATGGCATCATAAATTACGGCGATCTGGGTTATGACTACTGCCGACCGGGCTTATTATATATGGGCGTTACTTCTAATGATGAGATCGCGACAAATTACGACATGGATCTAAGACCGATCTTAAGCATGTACACCAATGTCTCTTTAGTCAAGACGATTCAAAAAGGCGACAGCATCAGCTATGGACGTCATTTTATCGCTCCTAAAGAAATGAGAGTCGCCACGATCGCCATTGGCTATGCCGATGGCCTCCCGCGCCTTATTTCTAATCGCGGTCTGGAGGTCTTAATCCATGAAAAAAGAGTACCGATCATTGGCAACATCTGTATGGATCAGTGCATGATCGATGTCAGTGCTGTACCTGATGTTAAGATCGGCGATGAGGTTTGCGTCATTGGAAGACAGGGCTCTGAGACTGTTAAGATCGATACGATCTCACGCTTAGCCAAAACCATCAATAATGAGACCCTTTCCAAAATTACTTCTCGGGTCGACCGTTTAGAGAAAAGAAAATGAAAAACTATTCCCTTATCGACATCACCAAGTTCGTCCTGGCTTTTCTGGTTATCGGGGTCCACACCTTTCCCTTTAGTGATATAAGCAGTGAGCTGAACCTTATATTCATCGCTTCAATCTGTCGTATAGCGGTCCCCTTTTTCTTCGTGGCCAGTTCTTTTTTCTTTTTTCAAAAGGATCGAAAGATCACTTCATATCTTAAAAGGATCGCCCTTTTATACCTTATATGGACGATCATCTATTCTCCCTTTATCATAAAGGCGCTTCTAAATAGCTCAAATCTCCCTCTTGCCCTTTTAAGGCTTTTGATCGACTTTTTCATCAATGGATCTTATTATCACCTCTGGTTTTTGCCAGCCTTACTTTTAGCGATGTATCTGACTGACAAGATCTACCGCCAATGGGGAATTAAGACGCTTTTAGCGGTTGCGCTTATTCTATATCTAGTCGGGTACGTCATCAATATTTATGGCTATCACTTAAATATCCCCCTCATCAATAACTACCTCGATGTCTTTGAGACCAGCCGCAACGGGCTTTTCTTTGGCATACCCTATGTGACGATCGGACTCTTGTTTAAAGAAAAGAGGCCAGATCTCAAATCCAGCCTATGGGGCCTGATCTTGAGTGTTTTGGCACTAGCTTTAGAGATCGCCCTTTATTATCGTCTGGGCTATCTCACAACCCTTTCTTCAATGTATCTCGCCTTATGGCCCTTGTCGTTTTTCTTCTTTGCATTAGAATTAAATATTTCGGACCAAAAAGAATTTAAAGATCACAAAA